>JAMDEO010000128.1 GCA_023483915.1 Actinomycetota bacterium | reverse complement strand
AGGCCAGGAGTTCGCGCACAGCCGCAGCGATCTTGGGTGCCCTCACTATCCACTCGGCCTCGAGCACGGGCGAGAAGGGAACCGGGGTGTCCGGGCCGGCCACCCGCACTACGGGGGCATCGAGCAGGTCGAAGCCTTCGCTCGCCATTATCGCCGCGATCTCCCCACCGAAGCCGCCGGTAAGGCACGCCTCGTGCACGATGACCAGCCGGTGGGTCTTGGCCACAGAGGCGAAGATGGCCTCTTTGTCGAGGGGAATAAGGGTGCGGAGATCCAGCACTTCCGCGCTTATCCCCTCTTTCTCCAGCGTTTCTGCAGCGGCCAGGCATTCGCGCACCATGGCCGAGTAGCACACCAGCGTGACGTCCGAGCCCCCGCGTTTGATATCGGCCTCACCTATGGGAATGGTGTATTCGCCCTCCGGGACCTCCCCTTTCATCGCGTAGAGCATCTTGTGCTCCAGAAAGACGACGGGGTTGTCATCGCGGATGGCAGAGATGAGGAGACCCTTGACGTCGTAGGGTGTGGCCGGGATGACGACTTTGAGGCCGGCTGTGTGTCGGCGCATCGCCTCGATCGACTGAGAGTGGTGCGCGGCGGTGCCCATACCGGCGCCGAGAGCGGTGCGCACAACCAGGGGGCATTTCATCTGTCCGCCGAACATGTAGTGGAACTTGGCTGCCTGATTGGTCAGCTCGTCCATGCAGATAGGGAGAAAGTCCATGAAGAGTATCTCGACACAAGGCCGCAACCCCGCAGCCGCCGCGCCTACCGCGGTACCGACGATGGCGGTCTCCGAGATCGGGGTGTCGAGCACCCGGTCGGGGAATTCCGCGAAGACCCCATAGCCGGTAACACCGAAGCTGCCGCCGAACTTCCCCACGTCCTCGCCGTATATGTACACATCCGGATCGCGCCGCATCTCGATCTTAAGCGCGTCGGCCACCGCCTCGGCGTAGTTCATAGTTACAATGCCCATATTCCTACCCTCCTACTGTCGGGCGCGTGGTCAGTCCGTGAAAACGCCGGTGTACAGCTCGTCAAGATTCGGGTACGGACTCTTCTTCCCGAACTCGAGAGCCGCCTGCATCTCGGCCTCGGCCTCAGCCTGGATCCTGTCAAAGTCGGCATCCAAGGCCCACTTCTTGGAGCGAAGCTCTTCGGCCGTGACGATGAGAGGGTCACGATCCAGCCAGGCCTGGTGCTCGGCGGGATCCCGGTACGTGGCGGCATCGCCGATGAAGTGGCCCCAATGCCGCCAGGTCCGGCAGTCCAGGAGGGTTGGGCCACCACCGTTGCGGGCCCTATCCACGGCTTCACGGGCAGCTTCTCGTACGGCCACCACGTCGTTGCCGTCCACAGTCACGCCGGGAAAACCGTAGCTGGCGGCGCGATCAGCCACACTGACCTTCATGTAATCCCGCTGGCAGTTGGCGACACCGTAGAGGTTGTTCTCGACCACGTACACAGCCGGAAGATCCCAGATAGCCGCCATGTTGAGGGCCTCATGAAACGTGCCGCGGTTGGTCGAGGCGTCTCCCATGAAAGTCACAGCGATCCGGCCTTTGTGCTTGTGCTTGCAGGCGAAGGCGGCTCCTGTCCCGATATGCTGACAAGCCCCCACTATGCCATTGGCGCCGAGGATGTTGAGTGAGACGTCGGCGATGTGCATCGAACCGCCCTTGCCGCGGCAGAAGCCATCCGCCTTGCCGAAAAGCTCGGCAAACATGCGCTTGGTGTCGGCCCCTTTGGCGATGAGATGGCCGTGGCCACGGTGATGGCTGCTTATGTAGTCGTCCGGTTGAAGTACCGACATGACGCCTACGGCAACGGCCTCCTCACCGCTGTAGAGGTGGAGAAAGCCGGGCATCTCGCCCTTGAGAAACTCTTTGTGCGCGGTCTCCTCGAATGTTCGGATACGCACCATCGTGCGGTAGAGATCGAGCAGAGTCTGCCTATCCACCGCCTTGCTCGCCTTCTTGGCTCCTGCCATTGCAAGCCCTCCCCCGCCGGCAACTCACGAACTGCTCAGATTGAAGCCCAACCTTGCGCTGCAGTCTACAATACCTTAGTATGTGTGTCCAGACTTACTTAACTCGCCGCCGTGGGCTGACGAGTTCGGCCCCCAGGGTTATGATCCGCGGGCGGAGCGGCCGCGCCCGAACTCAAGGGAGAGGAATGGAGATAGTTGCCAAACGCCGACGATTGAGCCGTGACCAGCGGCGGCAGCAACTGATCGAAGCCGCCGTTCGGCTGATCGGCAGTCGTGGGCTCGACGGCACAACTGTTTCAAAGATCTCGGCGGAGGTTGGCCTTTCCGAGATGGCCGCGTATAGGCATTTCTCCAGCAAGGAAGAGATGCTGATGGAGGCCAGCTCCTACCTGCTGGGTAGGATCCTCGAATGGCTGGATTCCTCGACCAACCCATCTATCATCAATCGTCTATTGGAGATAGGCGAGCGACATCTGGAGATGCTGTCCTCCGACTTGGACATGTATACCGCACCGTATATGCAGTTTCTCACGATGAGCCGAAGTGATGATCCTCTCCACCACCATGTGGCCGAAAACAACAACCGCATGAAAGAGAAGATCGCCTCCCTAGCACAGGAAGGAGTCGCTGAAGGCAGCATCCGCGCCGATGTGGATCCTTGGCTCTTCACTCATGAGTTCGTGGGATGGTTCCTTGCAGAAGACATCCACTGCCTCACCGATCTGCGCGATGGCACCTTCTCCCCTTCCTCGCACCTGCGCATGCTCGACCTGATCCTGAGTGACATAGCTGCCCCGGGCCACCTCGAGAGGAGGGCTTTCTCCCCGGAGTCCACTCTTACGTGATCTTGCCGGCACAAGCCGGACACGGTGGCGCGCCCACTACTCCGCGCCTCCCCCATACTGCATCCCGCCGTCGATCATGTACATGCCTCCCGTACAATTGATCGCCGCATCCGAAGCGAGAAACACCATGAGCTCCGCAACTTCCTCGGGCCGCACGAAGCGGTGGAGGAAAGTCGCCTTCTGAAGCATCTCCCGACCCTTCATAGGATCTCCGAGCCCTACCTCTTTCTCGACGATCCGCATCATCGGCGTATCGACGAGACCCGGGTTGACCGTGTTGACACGGATGTTGTGGGGAGCCAGTTCCCGCGCCGCCACTTTCATGATCCCGGTAAGAGCGTGTTTGCTCGCGGTGTAGGCGACAGCCTCCGGATTACCGATGATGGCTCCAACGGATGATGTAATGACGATGCAGCCGCCGCCGCGCTCGATGATGTGAGAAGCCGCGCACTTGATCGTGATGAGGACACCCGTCACGTTGACGCGCATGACTCGGTCGAAGTTGTCGATAGCTGCGTTGAGGATGGGAGCCTGCACGCCGAAGATGCCGGCGTTGGGAATCGCGATGTCGATGCCCCCGTACGTCTCAGCGGCCTTGGCCATCGCCTGGCGCATCTGGGCTTCGTCTGTTACGTCTACTACGAACGGAGTGACTCTTGTGCCCACGTCCGCCAACGCGGCTTGGAGCGCCTCAGCCCCAACATCGAGGGCAAGAACGCTCGCGCCTTCTTCTACGAACAGCTTGGTCGCCGCCAGACCGATGCCTGATGCTGCCCCGGTAATCACCGCAACTTTGCCCGACAACCTGGTCAATTCAACTCCTTTCCCGGATGGTCCACCGTCCTACCAGCCTCCTAACCCCAGTTAACCCCGAAATCGCTTACGGTCGAGGCGAACGCATCGACGATGTGGGTTCCGCCGTCGACCATGATCGTCGTCCCAGTCACGAACGAGGAGTCATCGCCGGCCAAGAATGCGACGACCCCTGCAACCTCGGAGGGCATGGCCACTCGGCGCAGAGGAACGTTCTTGGGCATGCGCCCGTAAACATCGTCGAGGTCGGTGTTGAGAGCGTCCGCCATCGGAGTGAGCACGCTGTCCAGCATTCTGGTCTTGATGGGGCCCGGGCAGATGACGTTGCAGCGGATCTTGTCCTTGCCATAGTCGAGGGCAACCTGCTTAGTCAAATGGATAAGGCCGGCCTTTGTAGCACAATACGCCGGCGAGCCGGGCACGCAGCGCACGCCGGCCAATGACGAGATGTTGACGATGCAGCCGCCTCCGGCTTCTATCATGTAGGGAAGAGCTTCCTTCATCATGAGGAATGGTCCCGTAAGATTGATTTCCAGCTCCTGCCGCCAAACCGAAGAATCCATCTGGATCACGGTACCCGCGGCCTCGATGCCCGCGTTGTTTACCAAGATGTCGATTCGTCCATTGATGGCGAGGGCGGCTTCCACCATGCGCTTCGCATCCTCGTCCTTGCAGACATCGCCGGCGCAAGGCATAACGCAACCGGCCGCCAATGACCCGGCCACTTCGTCGAGCAGCTCCTGGCGTCTTCCAGTAATGCAAACCTTCGCCCCATCCGCCACCAGTCTCTCGGTGATGGCGGTACCTATGCCGGTTCCCCCGCCTGTTACCAGGGCGACCTTTCCCTCAAGTGGCATCGCCGTGCTCCTTTCTCTTCAGTCCCCGGGCTGCAAAAAAAGGCGCCCAAACGATGTCCTGCATCGCGAAGCGCCGTTTCTTCCTACTGAGCGTCAACTTAGCATCGCCCTGAGAAGGCTGTCAACGAGCTGGACAGACCCGGCGTCGGAACAGTTCACCCTCCGACCGAGTCCTTCCGACGCGCCCGGGCCACCCGCCGGCCCTTTTCCAGGGTCCCGGCCAGCAGGAAGCCCGCCAACATCAGAGCTGCACCGGCCATCTCGGCCGGATAGAGCCCGGCCGTGCTACCGATGCGGGCGCGCGATCCAACAAAGGCAAGAAGACCGGCGCCCAAAGCGATAAGCACGTTGGCCCATACGCGGTAGGCAAACTCACGTCTGCGCAGGAACCGCCAAATCGAGTACAGGGCTCCGCCGAACAGGAATAGCGATCCCGTGATATTCAAGGGCAGAGACATGACTCGGGGGAAAGACAAGCTGGGGCCAAGTCCTTGCCCTCCGACAGTGATGCCGGGGACAAGCTTGCTCGAATCCAGAGTCACGGTGAAAACACCGACAAAAAAGGCGGCCATGCACAGCAATATGAAGACAAGGTATGCGTGGCCCCATATCCGCCGCCTTGCCGCGAGGTAAAGCGTACCCAGCCCAAGGAATCCAACCAGCGATGCCGCCAGCACGATGTACATGCGATACACGGTCGGGTTCCAGGAGTCGGAGTATTCCGACCACGCCTCCATGATGGCCGCCGCCGTGTATAGAAACATCCCCGCGGTCCAGGCAGCCTGGTGCGGGCGCCGGCGCCGCCACCATTGCCAGCCAACCAAAACGGTGAAGGTAAGGCCAAGGCAACCCGTCGCAAGCGGCCAAGCCCAGTGTGACCAGAACTCAGAATCGGACAACGTCCTCCCCCTCTCCATGATAGGCCGACCCTTCCGCCACCGCGGATGCCCGGCGGCGCGAATGGTCAAACACTAGCACCCGCGGATGAGAAAGTGGGTTCTGGGCTACGGCGTCTGAGGCAACGCGACCGGCGGAGGCGACAGTACATCACGAGCCCCCGTATAGCTGCTCGTCCAGACCTTCTCGATCCGTACGAAAGAGCCCGTGCCCGGGGCATCGATCATGTTGCCGGCCCCGATGTAGATTCCTACGTGATGCACCGGATTGTAGAAGAAAACTAGGTCCCCCGGCTGAAGCTGGTCACGGGCAACCGGTGTACCCATGGTTGACTGCGCCGCTGAACTGTGGGGTAGTCTGATTCCAAGTTTCGCGTACACGTACATGACGAGACCTGAGCAATCGAAACCGTAGGGGCCATCCCCCGCCCACACGTAAGGCACGCCGACATGTTGGACAGCTTCGGCGACGGCGAGGTCGCCGCCGGCCAGGTCAGGCACGTAGCTGTACTTGTCTTGAGATCCGGTGCTACTGCGCCCGAGTCCTGTCGTGACAACGACGTCCACGATTCCCGACCCCGCCGGTGCTTTTCGCACGGTGATCTGACTCTGGCTGTCAATAGAGAAATCTTCGGAAGAAACGGCAGTTCGGCCGAAGGAGACCGACTTTGCTCCCCAAAATCCGGATCCGATGATAACGACCGCGTTCCCTCCGGCCTCCAATCCTCTTGTAGGCCCCACAGCAGTGACTTTGGGGGCGGTTTTGACCACTGAGTCAAAGCCGGCGCTCTTGGCGCGGATGATGAAGGCCACTGCTTGGGCTCGGGTGAGAACAGAGCCGGAATCGAGGTAGAGGCGACCACTCCTGGCCAAGCCTTGGACCACTTTGCGGTAGGCAAGGTAGGCCACAGAGGGCGCTGCCTGCTCGGACAGCCCGTCTTTGTCCTTGTAGTACTTGAGAACCGAAGCGCCCTCGGCCTTGTACCAAGCGGCAAGAGAGCTATAGGTGGCGACTCTGCCCACGATCTTGCCGGCCGTCGAGATCTCCTTCTTGCTGAGGTAGGCCGCGACAACGAGAGAGGCATCGGCTCGCGTTGTCTGATTGAAGGGCTTGTACGTGCCTGACTCGGCGATTATCGACGCCGCCACGCCGCCCTCCACCCACGGATAGTAGAAGCTCTCCGGTGGCACATCAGTGAAGGTCGGCGTCGGGGGACTGGCCGTCTGCAGGCAAAAAGCCGACACCGACATCTTGGCGAACTGAGCGCGGATGACAGGCGAGGCCGGGTGGAAGGTGCCGTCGCTGTACCCCTCGGCAACGGTGGCCACCTGCTCGGGCGCGAGGCCGTAATTGTCTTTCCAGGCTGCGTCGGTGATATCCGTCCACTGATCGGCGGCGAACGTCTGCCCGTTCAGGCAGAAGAGAACCGATAAGACCAGCGCAACCGCACCGACGATGAGAAGCCTGAATGTCCTGCGAGAGATTGTCCGCACCCCTCGGAATAGCCTTTCACTGATCTGTCCCGCAACCTGTTCCAAATGGACCCCTTGTCCGTTTTGTCGGAAATCGCCAGGCAGGTCTTTAGAGATCGACCGTCCGGGGATGAGTCTGTCAGCCGTTAACCCACGGTTAAACGTTGGCCTTCGCGGGGAATAGCGGGTCAGGAGGGTGCGTTCTTGCGAGGGAAGCCAAGTGGCCAGCATTACACTCGAGGGCCTGACGAAGGTGTTTCCGGACGGCACTGTGGCGGTGTCGGACCTGAACCTCGGCATCGAGGATGGAGAGTTCATGGTCTTGGTCGGACCCTCGGGGTGCGGCAAGACGACAGCCCTACGCATGGTTGCCGGCTTGGAAGAGATCTCATCGGGCGTGGTTCGCATCGGCCCTCGGGTCGTCAATAAGCTGTCCCCCAAGGACCGCGATGTGGCGATGGTCTTTCAGAACTACGCCCTCTACCCCCACCTAACGGTGTTCAACAACATGGCCTTCTCCCTCAAGCTCAAGAAGGCCGATAAGGCCGAGATCAAGCGGCGGGTCAAGGAAGCGGCTCAGATCCTCGGGCTAGATCAACTACTGGACAGAAAGCCCCGGAACCTCTCGGGCGGCCAACGGCAGAGAGTAGCAATGGGGCGGGCAATAGTGCGGGAGCCCCAGGCGTTCTTGATGGACGAGCCCCTTTCGAACCTGGACGCCAAACTGCGCGTGCAGATGCGGGCGGAGATCAGCCGAATCCAGAGTCACCTGGGTGTGACGACGATCTATGTCACGCACGACCAAGTCGAGGCGATGACCCTGGGCAACCGGGTGGCGGTGATCAAGAAGGGGATATTGCAGCAGGTCGCCGGCCCTCAAGAACTGTACGAGCATCCGGTGAACATCTTTGTAGCGGGCTTCATCGGCTCGCCTGCCATGAACATGGCCGAAGCCAAGCTGTCTGCCTTCGATGGCGACCTCAAAGTCTCCTTCGGCGGTCACGACCTGCGAGTGCCGGCTGCGGTTGTAGATCATCGTCCCGCTCTTCGAAGCTTCGTGGGCAGAAACGTAGTTCTCGGGATTAGGCCCGAAGACATGGAGGACGCCTCCCTTGTTCCCCAGGCTCCGGCGGACCAGAAGCTTGCGGCCAAAGTCTCGTTGTTGGAGGCCCTGGGTTCGGAGGTCCTCGTCCACTTCGAAGTGGAGGCTCCCGTCGTACTTACCGAGGATGTCAAAGAACTCGCGGTGGATGTAGGTGCCGAACACCTCGAGAACTTGGAGAAACAAGCCCGAGTGGGTCGCAGTGTCTTCACTGCATCGCTCAATCCCAAAACCACGGCGCAGAAAGGAGGATCGATAGAACTTGTGGCGGATTCCACGCGTTTTCACTTCTTCGATCCTGACACGGGGCTCGGCATCTATCACTGATGCGGATGCCCACGTGCTGGGATGAGGTCACAAATGAAAAGAGGGGTAATGAAGCATAAGAAATTCATATTAGTGATGGGAGTGCTCGCGGTAGTCGGTTTGATCTTCGCTGGATGCGGTGGTGGAGCTACCACAACCACGAGCGCGCCCGCGACCACAGTGACGAGCGCGACCACCTCATCAACTGAGGCGGCCACCAGCACAACCGGTGGGGCCACCTCCACAACCACGGCCAGCCTTCCCGACCTAACCGGGCAGTCGATGGAGATAGCAGCGGTTTGGTCGTCGGGAGAGCAGGACGCTTTCCAGAAGGTCATTGATGCCTTCACCGCGGCGACGCATGCCAAAGTCACGTTCACGTCGACCGGCAACGACATCGCCACGATTTTGGGCACGAGAATCGCCGGCGGCAACCCGCCGGATGTGGCCTTCGTACCGCAGCCGGGACTGATGGCCGCGCTGGTCCAGCAGAACGCCCTGCAACCGATCGGCGATCTGGTATCAGGGGCAGCCAGCCAGTACTACTCCAAAGGGTGGATAGATCTGGGGACCATCAATGGGACCATGTACGGATTGGTCTACAAGCTGGCAAACAAATCGACGTTCTGGTACAGCATAGAGGCCCTCAAGAATGCCGGCGTCACCGTGCCAATCGCAACTTGGGATGATCTAATCAGCGCCGCTGGAACGATCTCCAGCTCCGGCATTACTCCATTCTCGATCGGAGGAGGAGACGGCTGGACGCTCACCGACTGGTTCGAGAACATATATCTGCGAACAGCCGGTGCGGATATGTACCAGAAGTTGGCCACCCACGCTATTCCCTGGACCGACCCCAGCGTGACCACGGCTCTACAGGATCTCGCCCAGATCTTTAGCCAGTCGAGCTGGGTTGCCGGCGGCAACAGCGGAGCGCTTCAGGTCACCTTCCCACAGTCTGTAGTCCAGGTGTTCGGGTCCCCACAAAAGGCTGCGATGGTCTACGAGGGAGACTTTGTAGCAGGGGTGATCACCAGCCAAACCAAAGCGAAGCTGGGCACCGATGCCGATTGGTTCCCCTTCCCGTCGATCAACGGTTCGGCACCCGCGGTGATGGCCGGTGGTGACACCGCCGTTCTGCTCAAGGACAGTGCTGCCGGCAAAGCCTTCATACAGTTCATCGCCACGCCGGACGCGTCTGATATCTGGGTCAAGCAGGGAGGGTTCACGTCGCCCAATAGCGGCGTGCCTCTGTCTGACTATCCCGATCCGATACTTGCGAAGGCCGCTGAGGAGATGCAGAAGGCAAGCTCCGCGGTGTTCGATATGTCCGACCAAATGCCGCCGGCCTTTGGCGGCACGCCTAGCCAGGGAGAATGGAAGCTTCTGCAGGACTTCCTGGCCAATCCAGGCAACCTGAACAGCATCCAGCAGCAACTAGAGAGCGCCGCAAAGGCCGCCTTCGGATCATGAACGTTTGAGCGAACGCCGGTGTCTGAACCAGCGAAAGATGACGGAAACGGCCGGCAAGGTCGCGGCGGGAACGGCGAACAGCCGGGCCCCGTCGGGGCTGCGCCGGCCGGCGCCGGCTGGTTGGCGACCGCCGGAGGCGCCGTTGCGACCCTGGGTCGCACGCGCCTCCGCGGCTGGCGGCCCTCCCGCTGGACGATAGCCCTGCTCTTTCTGATCCCGGCGCTTGTCTTTCTTGGAGTGCTCGTTGTCTATCCCATCTTCTTCAGCGTCGTTCGCAGCCTCTACGGCACACCCGGGCAAGGATTTGTCGGCTTCCACAACTACAAAGCCATGTTCACCGATCCCACAACCCTCACGGCGATCAAGAACAATGCGATCTGGGTCGCGGTTGCCCCAACGCTGGCAACCCTGATAGGGCTGGTCTTTGCCGTGGTCACCGAACGCGTCAAACTCAGGACTGCATTCAAGATCGTCATCTTCATGCCGATGGCCATCTCTTTTCTTTCCGCCGGTGTGATCTGGAGGTTGGTCTACGAGCAGGACCCTCATATCGGACTGGCCAACGCAGGCATATCGGCCATTGTCGACGTCTTCCGGCCACCCGGGCAATACCCGAATGCCACACCGTCGCAGCCTCAACTACTCAAGGCTCAGGGCTACGCCTTCGATACCGCCTCTTCACATGCAGCGGACACCACCGTCTTGTTAGGACTAGTGGGAATCAGGCCCTCGCTCGTGCCCAGCAATGCGGTCCAGGCCAGGCCCGCGCAGGCCCAGCCAGGGGCTCTGGCCGGCACGGTCTGGCTGGATTTCAAGCCCGGCGGAGGAGGAACGGCCGGCGCAATCGATCCCGGAGAGAGAGGATTGCCGGGGATAGCCGTTGAGGCCCTGCAGAATGGGAAATCCATGGGAAGTGCCAAGACAGCCCTCGATGGCACCTTCTTCATCGAGGGACTCGATCCCGGGGTGAAGTACGCCGTCCAACTCGGCTCCTCTGCGTTCCGTCCGGCTTACGGAGGTTTCTCCTGGTTGGGCGCCGCTCTTGTAACCCCATCCATCATCGTTGCTTACATCTGGATCTGGGCAGGCTTCGCGATGGTGCTCATCGCGGCCGGACTGGCCGCCATCCCCAGGGACGTCCTAGAGGCGGCGCGTGTCGACGGAGCTAGTGAATGGCAGGTCTTCCGCAAGGTGACAGTACCCCTGCTGATGCCCGTCATTCTGGTCGTCTTGGTGACCCTTGTTGTCAACGTCCTCAAGATCTTCGACCTCGTAATAGTGATCCCGCCGGAATCTACGCAGGCTCAGGCTAATGTGATAGCGCTCCAGATGTGGAGGGTGTCATTCGGGGGAGGATTGAACCAAGGCTTGGGCAGCGCTCTCGCAGTGTTCCTATTCATCCTTATCGTGCCCGCTATGGCGTTTAACGTCAGACGTTTCCGGTCCGAGACCTGATAGGGAAGCAGAAAGGTGCCAAGCCAAGACGACAACAGAAGGCCCACCTCTGATAGACCAGGCAAGCCCGTACGTCTGGAGCGCCATGGGGACGGTACCGGGAGAATGGCCACGGTCATACGCGTGCTCAATCGCGCGCCTGTCACCGTGGTTATGCTCATCATCGGCGCGATCTGGCTGGTCCCAACAGTGGGCCTGCTCGTGTCATCCTTCCGCACCGCCGCCGAGTCCAACACGAGCGGGTGGTGGAACGGCATTGCCCATCCCAGCCAGCTTACCATCGAACCCTATTCCAACCTCCTCACCGGTGGGGGCATGCTCACCGCCTTCAAGAACACCGTGCTCATAACCGTGCCCACGACCCTGATAGTGGTACTCGTTGCTTCGCTCGCCGCCTACGCCTTTGCTTGGATACGCTTCCGCGGACGCGACGTGGCTTTTCTGATAGTGGTTGGGTTACTGGTCGTGCCGATTCAGGTTGCGCTGATCCCTGTGGCCACCTTGTACGGCAAGGTGGGGCTGTTCGGTCACATCCCAGGCGTTGTCCTTTTCCATGTCGCCTTTGGGCTTCCCTTCGCGATCTTCTTGCTGCGGAACTTCTTCATCGGGATTCCGGCGGATCTCCTCGAAGCCGCCCGAATGGATGGTGCGGGAGAACTCCAAGTGTTCTATCGCGTGGTGATGCCGCTCGGCACCCCGGCTATCGCTTCGCTCGCCATCTTCCAGTTCCTCTGGGTGTGGAACGACCTGCTGGTGGCGCTGGTCTTCGCACAGACGAGTTCGGCACCAATGACCGTTTTCATCCGAAACCAGTTGCGGGAGTTTGCTTCGAACATCGACGTGATAGCCCCGGCTGCTTTCCTGCAGATGATCGTGCCGCTGATCGTCTTCTTCGCCTTCCAGAGGTACTTCGTGCAGGGTCTGCTTGCGGGATCGGTCAAGTAGACGGCCCCACGCGGGCCAGCGCCCCGCGCGTCACTCCCCGTTGCTACTGAAGTGCTGATAGTCCTTGGAACTCTTCCAAGACCCTCCCCACGTCCACCCGATCGAGGCAAAGGCTTTCACGACGACGTCGCCGGCATGGATCATGCCCTTCGCATTCTGTGAGCGGTTCACATAGGGCTTGCCGGCCGCGGGACTGAAACCGCCGCTGTAGACCCATGGATTCTCCACCGGGTTAATGTCGATGGCCAATCCGTAGGCATGCATGCTCCAAACGCTGTTCGAGCCACCCCTGAAGCGCCCGTTGTAGCTGGAGGTGTTGTCGGCGGCCATCGAACGGCCATCGGAGGCACCGTACCCATCGATGAGATTCATGCTCCGGATGGGAAACCGGGCTTCGTAGAGCTTCTGGAAGACGGTGGAGAGCTTTGCTGCCCACTGTACATGGACGACGAGGCTTCCGACATGCGCTTGGTCGTCGAAACCCCAGTAGGTCACTTTGACCAGCCGCAGCTCACTGAAGGTGATCGGGTCGCCCTTCTTCCACGAGCCGGACATCAACATTCTTACTTGGAGCGCGGCACTGATAGGCCGGATAGAGGATTGGAAGGCGGGAGCAGCGGCAGATCTAACGTCTCCCGTCTGATCCGGGTTCTCCGTTGTCGCTGGGGCCACGGACACGGTGGCCGCAGCGCCGGTGGGCTGAGTGGTGGCCGCTGGGGCCACGGACACGGTGGCCGCGGCACCCGCAGGCTGAACCGGCGCTGCCGACTCACCTGTTATGCCGGCGGCCGGTTCTGTCTGCGTGGTCTGAGCCGAAGTCACACGCAGCGCCGAGGCAGTGGCTTGGGCGGTCGATGGCAGCCCAGCGACCTCAACGCCCAATGTCACCGCAGCAGCAGAAGAGCCGCCACAGGACGAGGCCATCAAAGCGAGGCCGAGTGCACCCAGCGCCAATACCAGGACAGCAAAGCGATACCTTCTCAGCATTGGCGCACAGTTTACACGTGTTACTATCCCCGGCGAAGCTCCACAAGGTTGGTTCACGATGGGACAATCCCTTGAACAGAAGATCGCCACGGCCGAGGAGAGGATCTCCAAGCTGGGCAGCGCGCTTACCGCCCTTTCCGGGGGTGTCGACTCCAGCTTGCTGCTCGCCTTGGCCGTTCGCGCCCTGGGCCCGAACAGGGTTGTTGCGGTCACCGCGCTCGGACCGGTCGAGTCGGAGGAGGACGCGCGTTCCGCCGAGGATCTGGCCAAGCTGGTAGGCTCTCCACATCGCGTGATCCATCTCGATCCCTTCGAGATCCCGGAATTCCCCTTGAACACGCCGCAACGATGCTACTTCTGCCGGCGACAACTCTTCGCTGCGTTGGAGAAGATCCGAGTGGAGGAGGGTCTTGCCACGATCCTTGAAGGCGCCATCGCCGACGACGCCACCGATTACCGGCCCGGCAGCCGGGCCGCGCTGGAGTCCGCGGTCGGCCGGCCGTTGGCAGAGGCGGGATTCACCAAAGAGGAAGTGCGCATGGCAAGTCGGCTGTTGGGGCTTCCGACTGCAGAGAAACCCGCCTCCCCATGCCTGGCTTCGCGGTTCCCGTACGGGCAGGCCATCACTGTCGAGGGGCTCGAAATGGTGGCGCGGGCGGAGTCACTGCTGCATAGCCGAGGCTTCCCCGTGGTCAGGGTGCGACACCATGGCCCGGTAGCTCGAATAGAGGTCCCCAGTGAGCAGATTCCCCGGGTATCCGCGGAACCGCTGCGCTCCGAGATCACTGCGGCGCTCAAGGAGATGGGCTACGCGTACGTCAGCCTCGATCTGGAGGGCTTCCGGTCGGGGAGCCTCAATGAGGTGCTCCCCAAGCGCGGCAACCAGGTGCTCCCCGAGCGCCTCGACGAGGTGGTTCCGCTCAGCCGCGAAGACCACCAGACAAAATGAATCCTGGGGCCGGCACAGCCGGCCTCATGCTCAGTCCTTGTCCTTGTAGATGCGGTAGGCCTCCATGAAGGTTGGGAAGCCGCAGGTTGGTATGACCAGGAAGAGCGCGTGCAGTATCTCTTCCTCGGAGGCTCCCGCTTCTCGGGCCTTCGCAACATGCGTGCTCACGGCGTTTTGGTGATGACTGGCGGCTGATATCCCAACCTTGACGAGCCAGCGGGTTTTCTCATCGAGCGGTCCACCATGCTGATGTATGTATTCTCCCAGTGCCTCGTTCTTCTCGTGAATCTCCGGGAATTGTGATTTGAATTCTGCGAACAACGCGTACTGGTCCTTCATCCCTGTATTCCCCTCTCGTCGACATGCGGCGCATCCTGTGGCTGCCGCCCCGTCCGGACGGCCTCGAATTACCCTTAGGGAATTCGGCCTAAACGCCGACGAATCCTCGGCGCACCGCCAGTTGCCGCATAGCGAGGACGGCTAGGGCGCCGACGACGAGAATCATCCCGGTGGCCTCATAGGCGTCCGGCCTCTCCCCCAGCTGAATCCAGGCAGAAACGACCCCGACAACGGGCGCGGCCAAACTGCCCAACCCCGCAGTCCCCGCCGGCAGGATCTTGACGGCGTAGAACCAGAGCATCAGCGCCACTCCGCTCGCCATGATGACGTTGAAGAGTAAGGCGGCAAGAGAAGCAGGCGTCCAGATTGGCGCAGCGTGATACGTCACCACGGCTGCGATGACTAGTGGTACGGAGCCCAGCAGCATCTGCCACGCGCTTAGCGAGAGCACATCGACCGATCCACGCCGGGCCAGTATCTTCGCCGTTATGGTGGCCACCGCCCAGCATATCCCGGAAGCGACCGCGAGCAACTGACTTAGAAGGGTTCCTCTCAGATGCCAAGGAGACAGTACGAAGATCAGGCCCCCCAGAGCGAGGCACACTGCGACCCACTGGAAACCCATCAACCTCTCATTGAGGATGAACCATGACATCAGCAACAGCCAGACGGGCATCGTATAGACCAAAACTGCTGTTTTACCGGCGCCCCCGGCCTCAAGAGCCCAGGTGGCGAGACCGGTAGACCCTGCCACCTGGAACAGGCCAATCACGAAGAAGAGCGGGAGACTCTTTGGACGAAGGGCCCTCCGGGTCACAATGATGACGGCAAACAGGACGAGTGACCCGAAGAACATGCGCATCGCAGCAAATGCCGCGGGCTCAAAGAAGCGTAGGGCCACCTTCATGACCACCCAGTTGTAGCCCCAGACCAGTGCCATCAGGATCAGTGCCCCGATTGCCAGGGCCTCCGCTCGTCTGTCTCTCATCCGGGTAGTGTATCAGGCGCTTTTCGCGGCTCCTGGATCACACTGCGACTGACGCGCGGACGCCATCCTCGAGAGGAGGGGGGTCACGTCGGCTTCAATCCTCTTCGATGACGCCACCCGCCTTCCTCATTGACGAGCCCCGTCCTGTTTGGGCCAAATCGGCCCTGGGAAACCACGAGGTTGACCGGGATCGCAAGCCCGTCATCAAGATGATCCGGATCCTACCAGATGCGGACAATGAGAAGGGAGCGATAACAATGAGGATAGCTGTTGCCGGCCGCGGCCATGTCGGAGGCGGGCTGGGTGATCTGTGGGCAAGAGCCGGGCACGAGATTAGCCGTCTAGGCAGGGAAGGCGGAGACGTCTCCGCGGCAGAGGTCGTGCTTTTGGCCGTGCCCGGGGGTAGCGTGGCAGATGCGGTGAGTAAGTTGAGCGGCCTGCCTGGGAAGATGGTCATCGACGCCACCAACCGCTTTGGGGTGGAGGCCCCCGGAGATTTCACATCAAATGCCGAGTACGTGAAATCGGTGACGGGAGGCCCAACAGCCAAGTCATTCAATCTCAATTTTGCTCTCCTCTACGGCCGCCTTGGCGCCGGGAGATCGAAACCGAGCAACATCTGGTGCGGAGATGAAGATGCCAGGCGGGTGGTTGAGCAACTCATCCGGGATGCGGGGTACGAACCGGTGTATGCCGGCGGCCTAGAGAATGCCGCGGCTCTGGAGCATGCCATGGAGATCCTAGGGGCCGTACGCGCCCAGTCCGGTCCGTTCGTCTACAGGATCAGCCAACCGGAAGATCTGTAGCGGGGCAAGCGGTTCATCTCGTCTTGAACGATCGGGCTTGGAGGGAGACTATTAGGCCTCCAGCTACTCCCAGGAGGCGTCGCCTTGAAAGCTGTCGTGTTCGAGAGGTTCGGTGGACCTGAAGTCCTGAAGTATGTCGACTTGCCCCTTCCGGTCCCTGGGGAGGGGCAGGTTCTCGTCAAGATGGTTGCGGCCGGCGTCTGCAAGGCCGACTGGCGGGTCCGCACGGGACGGTGCCAGTGGCTCAACACGCCGTATCCCGTCACGCTGGGCTACGAGGGGGCCGGACGCATAGAGGCCCTGGGTCCCGGAGTGACAGGATTCCAGGTAGGCCAGCCGGTCCACGTGCTCCACATGGCCTGTTACGGCACCTATACCGAGTACATGACCGTCACTGCGGATGATGTGGTGGAATTGCCAGAGGCAGTCGACCTCGAGAGCGCCGCCACCGCCTTCAACTACTTCGTGGCCTGGGGCCTTCTCAACCAGATAGTGGAAGCCAAGGCAGGTCAGTCCCTTTACATCGGGGGGGCGGCGGGCGGAGTCGGCACTGCTGTGATTCAGCTAGGGCTGCTGAAAGGCATGGAAGTCATCGCCAGCGCCAGCACCGACGCCAAGTGCGATTACCTACGCACGCTGGGCGTCGAGGCGGTGTTCAACTACAAGTCCGAGAACGATGTGGATGCGGTCAAGCGCGTCACGGGTGGACGGGGGGTCGATTACGTTTACGACCAAGTCGCCGGTCCTGAGTTCTGCCGGCAATTCGACATGCTGGCGACGTACGGCCAGATCATTCTCTACAACTACTTGGGCGGCTATCCGGAAGACAGGGACATAATTCACATCCTTCAGAGCCGATGCGAGTACTGCTGGGGGATCCGCTATTTCTCCATACACGTCCACGACACCGACCCGGTGGGCTTCAAGAAGGTAAAAAGGCAGGTCTTCGCCCTCATGGCCGAGGGGAAGATCAAGCCCCCGATTTCTCGGATACTCCCGCTATCAGAGGCGGGGATCGCCCACCAGATGATTGAGTCCGGCGACGTGCTCGGTAAGCTCATCCTCCGCATCCCGGGATAGAGACCGAGTCCGAGAAGTGCCCGACCAACCCGGGATTCCCGCGGGAGGAATCGCGAACCCGTAGGGTAGCTCCAGATCGTTGGCCTCGAGAAGATCCTGGTCAGTGAGAACCTCCTCGATAGGACCATCGGCTGCTATCCGGCCCTTGGAGAGAATGATGGCCCGGTTGCACATCTCGTAGGCGACAGGAAGGTCGTGTGTGACGATGATCTTGGTTACCGGAAGGTTGGCCAAGATGTTGATGAGTTGGCGCCGTGCCTTGGGATCGAGATTGGACGTGGGCTCGTCGAGCACTAGGATGTCCGGCCACATGGCAAGGACCGTGGCCGTGGCAACCCGCTTCTTCTCGCCGAATGAGAGCAGATGTGTGGAGCGGTCCTGAAATCCGGACATGCCCACAGCGGCCAAGGCCTCTCGCACTCTTTCCTCGATCTCCGGCTTGCTCAAGCCCATGTTGCTAGGCCCGAAGGCAACGTCTTGGGCCACGCTGGTAAGAAAGAGTTGGTCGTCTGGGTCTTGAAAGACCACCCCCACTTTGCGCCGGATCTCCCGCAGAGTCCTCTCCTCCAAGGGCAGGCCAAAGATTCGGATCGGTCCCTCGCCGCGAAGTATCCCGTTCAGATGGAGCAGCAGAGTTGACTTGCCGGCACCATTGGGGCCTATGATGGCCACAGACTCGCCTCTCTGGATGGAAAAGGACAGCCCCTGCAGCGCCACGGTGCCGTTGGGATAAACATACTTGAGATCAGTTACCTCGACGGCCGGGATCGGCTCAGACGAGCTGGTCGCGGTTTCGGCAAGCCCGCCACAGACGCAGGACTGTCGGACACACGTGGCACAGTCTTCATCTCACATCGCCTTCAGACCGAAGCCACGACACGGACTGCTACCGCAACTGCGATCAGAAGGCCCAAAAACAAGGCCTCAGACCAGCCGAACACAGCCGGCGACGACAGTCCGATGGTACCCTCGTACCCTCGGCTGATCATGGCCACATATATTCTCTCGCCCCTGCTGTAGCTTCGCAGAAACAACGAGCCAAGGACACGCCCGAGGATGGGAACGTTCCACAGCCACCGGCCGCGGAAGTTGCGCGCGGCCACGGCCCGCTGCATGCGCCGCAACTCCTCCGCGAATACGAAGCTATAGCGGTACATGAACGACACTACGAGCACAAAGACCTGAGGCACCCGTAGACGGCGAAAGCCCGCGAGCATATCAGGGAAAGGCGTGGTCGAGGCCAACAGGATCATGCTAAGCACGCCCAGAATCGCTTTGGCCCCAACATTCCAGAGAACCAGCAGCCCGCCCGCACTCATGTGGGAGATGCCGAGGCTGTATCCACCGGAGCCGCTCCGGCCGAAGAAAGGCAGGAAAATGGCAACGACGATCACGAACGGCACCACAACCAAGGCGCGGCGAAGCACGTATCCTACGCGCAGCCGCGATAGTCCGATTAGGAATGTCACAACGGCGGCGTAAACGGCAAACACCCAGATCGCCCTCGCCGGGGTAGAGACCACCACCACGGTGAAACTTATGAGGCCTATTATCTTCGCCCGGGGATCGAGCCGCTGGAGCGGGCCTGCTGGGTGCTCCTTCTCTGTGAGGTACTCCGAAATCACCAGACCAACGCCTCAATCAACAACATTCGCGGTACGCGTGAGCCGTCTGTTCTACGGTTCGCCCGGCCTGGGGCTCGAAATCCCCCGACTGCGGCGCCCGATCGCGCGTCCCACGAAAAGGACCAAGGCAAACAGAGACACAGTCCCGAGGGCTCCGGCCACCGCCGTCGCCGCCCCGGCGCCGCCCATGCCGGGGACAACATAGCCTGAGATAGGCGATAGACTCCATCCTGGCTGAGGGGCTGCCTGTGCGAACCCTTTCTCAGCTGCGACCTTTTCCAGGCCGTCTGGGGAAGACGAGGCAAAGGGGGACACGAATACTGCAAGAGCCAGGGTGATGGCCAGCGCTGCCAATACCCATCCCCACACTCGACCTCGACAGCCCAGTGCCCGCGCCTTTCTGTTCGCCAAAACTCCCGTGGGAAGGTCATAGGTCTTGACAAGGTCCGGACGAGTCGACAGCACGGCAGCAACGACGGCCGACGTGATAAGGGCCTCTCCTATGCCAATGACCATGTGCACGGAGGCCATCGCGGCGAGGGACACCCGCAGGGGCACGGTGCCGGAGAGGGCCAGCTCTACCGAGCAAGCGGCAGACGCAAACACCACTGAGAGCCAGGAGGCGATGGCAACCGAGAAGAAGTACCCAGTGGGGGTCTTGGGCAGCAAGCGCTTGAGCCCCACCAACATCAGGTAACCGACCATGCCGCCGATAACCGCCATATTGAAGACATTGGCTCCAAGAGCGGTAATACCCCCATCCGCCATCACCAGTGCCTGCACCACGACAACCGAGGTCAAGACGATGACCGCGGCCCATGGTCCCATCAGAGCCGCCACCATCACCGCCCCGAGGAAATGTCCACTGGTGCCTCCGGCCACCGGGAAGTTCAGCATCTGCGCGGCAAAAACAAAGGCCGCCGTCACACCCAAGAGAGGAATGGTCCGCTCATTCAGTTCGCGAGTGGACTTTCTGACGGACAGCGCTACCGCTCCCAGGGATGCCGCCCCGGCCACCGCGGCAGTCGGAAGGTCCACAAAGCCATCAGGAATGTGCACCGGGCGCCTCCCCCTGTGCATTGCGACAGTTTTCGCACCTCCCAAAGATGGTGGCCTCTCGCAGAGTGAATCCATTGCCGGTTTCTAGTGCCTTGCCCAGTCCCGCGAGGTCTTCGTCGTGAATGTGGGCGACCACCCCGCACGACTCGCACACCAGGTGATGATGGGGGATCTCCTCTTCGACCTCGAAGAAACGGGTGCCCGGGCCCAACAAGGTCTCCCGCACCAGTCCAAGCTCAACGAGCAGCTCCAAGGTGCGGTAGACCGTGGAAAGATTTACATGTGGAAAGGTTTCCTGGACCCTCGTGCAGATCTGTTCGGCACTCACGTGGGAATCCTGGGCTCGCAAGACATCCCAAACGAGGGTGCGCTGTGGGGTCAGCCGGTATCCCTGTTCCTGAAGAGTACGAGCGGCGTGATGCGTCATGGTTTTGCAAATTTATCGCAATAGCATGTTGCTGTCAAACGCGAAGAGCTGGTGACAGCGGCCAGGCGCGCGGCGCGGCCAGGCGTACTCGCGGCGCGGATCGCGGCGTACCCGCGGCGGGGTCATTGTCCGTGGTAAGCTTCTGCCCGCTGCGCACGCCTGAACGAAAAGGAAGCCATGGCAAAGAGCAGACGCCTACGACGGGCGGTCTTTTGGGGCTCAATTGGGGTCGCAGCCGTCATGGCGATCACCGGCATCCTGGTCTTGGCCGCCAACCTGGTCATCATCCACGATGCCAAGCCATTTCTGGTTTCCAGCATAAGCCAAGCGCCGCGTGCGGACGTCGTCATCGTCCCAGGAGCCCTCGTAAGACCGGACAACGAGCCCAATCCCATGGCGGCCGACCGGGTCGAGCTCGCGGTCCAACTCTACAAGAAGGGCTTGGTCAAGGCCCTGGATCTTTCGGGATCCCCCGACGAGATCCCCTACATGAGGGATTACGCCCTGTCCCACGGAGTTCCGGCCAAAGATATCCTCGAAGACCCCGCAGGTGACAACACTTATGCCACCATGGCCAATGCGGCCCGCCTATTCCATGTCCGGAACGCCCTGATCTCCACTCAGCGGTTTCACCTGTCCCGAGCCGTCTACCTGGCCAGAGCGCTCGGCATCGAAGCCATCGGAGTCCCCTCGGATCTCGAGGCATACCCTCACGACATCGTTGGCACCGTCTTCCGCGAATGGGGGGCACGCTTCAAAGCTTTTGTAATGGTCCACTTTTAGTGTGAGGGTCCACTTCTAGTGTGAGCCCCGACCAGAAGATGAAAGACTATCGACGTGACTTGGAAGCTGCGACCGACCAGGTGGAATACCTCCGGGCCCACTCAGGCTTGCCCGGACCCAGAGGAAATCTCGAATTGATGCAGGCCGCCGCCGATATTGGTGACGAATTGCGGTTTCGCCACTGGTTATCTTTGGGCTCACGGCTTGGCACGTCCGGGGTGCCCGAGGCAGCTGCTCCGACGGACGAGTTCCTCGCGATGTGCGGCATTGTCGGCCTCGGCCGGCTGGTCGCAGAGGGCCGCCGTGACCTTCTGACGGAGTTGCGGAGTCAGGCATGCGACCCTCGCTGGCGCGTCCGCGAGGGTGTGGCAATGGCGTTGCAGCGTCTTGGAGACGCAGACGTCGGCTCGTTGCTGGCAATCGCGCGTGCGTGGGCAGAGGCTGAACCATATGTCCAGCGGGCGGCGATTGCCGCCATTTCGGAGCCCAGGCTGCTTCGGGACCCAGACATCGCGCGGTCCGCTGTGGACGTCGTCGACCGCGTGACAACACTCCTTGCCGCTTCAAAGTTCCGTCGCACCGACGAATTCAGGGTTCTTCGTCAAGCGCTGGCCTACTGCTGGAGCGTAGTCGTTGTCGGGAGTCCTTCACACGGGAAGAAGCTCATGGAACGATGGCTGGATTCCGGTGATGCCGACGTCCACCGGATCATGCGCGAGAATCTCAAAAAGGCGCGTCTCACCAGGCTGGATCCCGAATGGGTTGTGCGCCTGGGTGCCAGGCTGGAGCGCGGTTTGAGATAAGGCCGCGGTTTGGGATAATGTCGCCGTTCGGCCGCCGACAGGTGGCGCTGTCCGTCACGGCGCCTCGGAGATGCCCGCGGGATGAGGGGCGCGGGCGGCCGCGTGAGGGCCGCCCGCGCCCCTGTTCACTGGATCTTTTTGACGGGGATGGTGTGTTTCTCAGGGGCGGCGATCTGCTTGGCACCCCCTGCCACCGTGATCTCGAGGATGCCGTCGCGGTACTGGGCGGCTATCGCGTCTTCTGCGACGCCCTCCGGGAGCGGGAAGGTCCTCTCGAAGCTCCCGTATCTCATCTCCCGGAAGTAGTATCCTTCTTTCTTCTCTTCGTGTTCGGCGGCCCGTTTGCCGGAAATCCGCAGAACATCGCCTTCGACAGAGATTTCCACATCCTTGTCGACGTCCATTCCCGGCAGTTCAAGCCGGACTACCAAGTCCTCTCCCTTGGTCGCTACATCCATGGCCGGAACGAAGCGATCTTCAGCAAATGGAAGGAACCGGTTCCCCATGAGGCTGGCAAAGGAATGCATCTCTCGCCTCATGTCAGCCAGCTCTTGGAAAGGACTCCAACGAACGAGTGCCATCGTGTCATCACCTCCGAGCGGATGCATAGCTACCTCGCGGTTTGGGATACAGTGTGCATACCCAGGGCAACCGGGATTCCAAACGGGCATGGAGATGGGTTATTAGTCCGACCATTGATCCCAGCGAGAAAGAGCTATATTCTGTTAACTATGAACGATATTCTGTTAACTATGAACGCTGATCGACCAACCACCAGCACCGTCTGCGAGAAGCCAATCGAACAAACACGGGCGAGCGACACTGCCCGGCGCCTGGTCCTCGGGCTTATCTTCAGCGGGGAGATGGGGCCGGGCGACCGGCTACCTCCAGAGCGAGAGCTCGCTGCACAGTTTGGCATTTCCCGCATTACCCTTCGCGAGGCCCTCAAATCATTGGAGGCGGCGGGGTATCTTGTCACCAAGGTGGGCGCGCACGGCGGAACAAGGGTCAATAACCCGGCTGCGCTGGAACGATGTTTTGACGAGTGGATCCGGGCGCAGGGCGATCAGCTCGACAGCCTTCTCGAGTTCCACGAGATCATCGAATCCACGATCGCTGCGCTGGCCGCTCAGCGACGCACAGAAGCCGACCTTCACAGGCTGGAAGGGGCGCGGATCCCGAAGAACCCGACCAGGGCCGTGGTTGTGGAGCGGCACAAGGAATTCCACAACGCCCTCGCTCGGGCGGCGGGCAACCCTCATCTCACAGAAGCCATGATGACCATACGCCGCGAGATCTTTGTCCCTCTCGATCACGTCATCGATGACCAGCGGGTGGACATCATCCGCGAGAACCATGACCGCATTCTGGCAGCCGTGAGAGACCGCGACCCCGAGCGAGCGGCCGCCGAAATGCGCAAGCATCTAGTGAATCCGCGGAATAGTGACGGCCCACGCAGCTAGACCTCGCCGTCACTCTTGGCCTATTTGGGGGTGTCGTCTTCCACCTTTACGTATTTGTGTCCGGTAACCGTGGTGAAGTGAAAGACCGGACGGTCGATCCGCCTGAGGACTAGCGGACAATGCTTCATGCCCGCCGGCACGAAGATCATGGCCGTGCTGGTGACGATGTGCCTGTCATCCTCGAGCCAAATCTCGATCTCCCCTCCGAGGTCATACGGATTCTGAGGATCGCTCCCGAAGAAGCCTATTATCTCGTCGGTGTCGTGCACGTGCGGCCGATCCTCCAGCGTCTGCGCAGCCTTCAGATACCAGGCTGTGTTCATGTGGAAGGCGCCATCGGTAACCTCATCGTCCAGCCATAGTATGCGAGTGGCGTATTTGGAGTAGTCCTCCGCGATTCGATGCTTTTCCTCCGGCATCTTGAGCTCGGTAACGATGTACTTCGCTGTATCAGACTGGGCCATCTAGTCCCCCGTTCGATCGACGTCACTCGCGCGGCGGGTCGCCGTCATATTTGCCGAATTGGTTGAGGAAAATCTCCCCCGGTTTGCCAGGAAGCGGTACGAACGAGTCGGGACAACTCTTCGGGAAGAGGAGGCGCGCCAGCCAGTCTATGGTGAAGTCATTGCCCTTCACAGCCGGATACCGGTTCCGGATGAGCCTGGCCAACTCTTCACCGGTCCGGGCGGTGTTGTAGACCTCCTCATAGAAATCAACGTAGTCGAGCGTCCAATCGATACATGATGTGTACTCGCGAGAGGTGTCCCGCAGCAGAGCCATGGACTGCTCGCTGGCATGGCCCGGGATGACGACGCGAGCACCGAACTGCCGCAGTCTTTCGAGTGCCACCCGCCATTTCTTGCGCCGCTCCACATTGCTCTCGATGAACCACACATTCCAATCGTCAAAGGCGACGTCGGTCGCACAAAGAGTCCGAAGAGACGGCACCCACACGACGGAGTTGTTGATACAGTCCCCCTCCCAGTCGTCGTATAGAAGGATCTCGTCGCCTTCCAGTTCGAGAGAGGGCTGGGCAAGCGGAATGGGGATGGTAGTGGCCTTGGGCGTTTCCGGCCCCATGCGATCGATCGACCAGGTATCGAGCTTGTGTCCCGACGTGAAGACCACGTCTTTTACGACACTGGGCAATGCGACGACCTTGGCCCGGGGGAAAGCATGCTGAATGACTTCGCACCCGAAATGGTGATCGGGGTGGAAGTGCGAGACATAGATGTGGGTGAGGTTCTTCCTCATGGGAATGATCTCGGCCACCATTCTATGGGCGTCGCTAAGCAGCTGAGTGGCATCGATGAGTATGGCGTCCCGCTCCCCGTAGAAAAGCGTGGATGTGCTACGGAAGCCCAGGTAGCTATGGAGGAAGACTTTGTATTTCAGGGACACCGGATCTTCTCCCCGGAATGATGCAACGCAGACGGGTCCAAATTAGTTATCGGCCCTTTTTGGTTGTCAACTGCCCCGTCGCGAGCCTCAGGTACTGTAAATGATGGCGGATCACCTCGATTGGCGGCTCCCCCTTCACGGATTGGACGAGTTCCAGAGTTCTTTCGAGACCCTCGGATGAGCCCTCGAGCAGCAAAATTACCGCCCCCTCGTTCCCTCCGATTCCCCCGCTACCCAGATGCCGTGCACGAACTCCCGCAAGGGTGGCCAATGCCTGGATTTCGGTCAGGACCTTGGGATCCGTTAAAGAGGACATGCCGACTCGAAGGCCCATCGAATAATCCAGGGATAATTGGCCCCACCCGGCAGAAGCTTCAGGCACGGAAGCCACCTGCTTCTCCAAACCCACCGGGCAGATGACTTTGATGCCGCGGGCGGACACGATGCCGAACATGAGGCCTACCAGCCCGCCCACGTCGCTGCTGAGGAGGACGCCCACGTTTCCCGCAGAATCGACCGCGTTTGCCCCTTTGATGACCACGTCCCCCTGGCCAAGCGATGCAATGAAGTCCTGGTAGGAGAGCTCTGACTCCCTGCCTTTGTCATAGAATCTTCCGTAGATACGGTCGTCAGGCAGAGTCTGGGTCAGCATACCTGCGGCACTCATGCCTACACAGAAGCGGTAGGGCTCGATCTTCTCGCCTGTGAGCTCCTCCACAACGAACGCACCAGTCGAGCCGGCGGGTATGGCAAGCTTTCCATTCTCGAAGGCCCAGCGCACCTCCGGCAGGCCAACCACCGCTTTGGCCAGAAGTCGCCTGGATTCGGCGGGAGTGAGAACTATGACGGCATGCTTCGCCGCCGACCCGTCAATGAGGTCAATGCTGCACGGATAGAACATTTCTGGCCACGTCCTTGCTCTGAGGAGGGAACTTCCAAGTGTGACACACGATACCAGCTATCAATCGCCGGACGAATGACGACGCAGGCTATGTGACAGCCAGAGCGGACTTGTACCTCAGGTCAGTCCTCGTCGATCGGTTCGCCGCACTTGCGAAGAAGTTCCTTCCACTCCCGGTCTACCCATTCCTCGATTTGCCTAAGAGCATCCTCGTAGCCTGGGGTGAAGAGGTGAGCGAAGCGTCCCTGGCGTTTTAACCATGGTGCAAGCGGCTGCTTGACCTTCGGCCGGTACGTCAGGCGATATTCCCCCTTCTCGACCTCGAACAGTGGCCAGTAGCAGGTGTTAACGGCTTCTCGGGCCAAGTCGATAGTGTCCGAGCCGTCCGCGCGCCATCCCCGTGGGCAGGGGGAAAGAACATTCAGGAAGGTAGGCCCGTCGACGGAGAGGGCCTTCGCCGCCTTGCGCACCAAGTCCCTGGGATCATGCGGCGAGGCCTGAGCGACATACTCGAGGCCATGCGCCACCATGATCTCGGTCAGGTCTTTTCGGTGCTGCAGCTTTCCGGCCGACTCCTCACCCACCGGGCTGGTAGTTGTCCAGGCCGCGACCGGCGTGGCTCCCGAACGCTGGAAGCCGGTGTTCATGTAGGCGCCGTTGTCGTAGCAGACGTAGAGCATGCGATGGCCACGCTCCATGGCGCCCGAGAGCGCCTGCAGACCGATGTCATAGGTGCCACCGTCGCCACCGAAGGCGATGAACTTTACGTTGTCCTCGATGAGGCCCTTCTTCTTTAGGGCGCGGAATGCGGTCTCCACACCGCTCAGGGTGGCCGCCGAGTTTTCGAAGGCCGTGTGTATAAAGCTGCCCTTCCAGGATGTATATGGGTAGATGGTCGTACTGACCTCGAGGCACCCGGTTGCCGCACTCACCACAACCGGGTCGCTCGAACCCATGAGAACCTGGCGCACCACGATGGGGGCACCGCAGCCTGCGCACATCCGGTGCCCCCCGGCAAGCCCACTGCCGCGGGCTACGAGCTCTAGCCACTGGCTGCGGGCTTCCTCGAACCGTTCCGTCTCGTCGAGAGCGTTCACCGGGCACACCCCGACGCACTCCTTGCACATGATGCAACGACTCTCGTCCACACGGAAGGAGTCCAGCGTTCGTTCATTGAAAGTAAGCGCCCCGGTAGGGCAGGAGGTGACACACCGTCCACAGGTGATGCAGCCGGCCAGTGCGAGCGGCTCACTGTAGGCGGTGTCGACCCGCATGGTAAAGCCGCGTCCGGAGAACTCGTAGCAGGCGGGGCCGGCTACGTCTCGACACACGCGAACACACTTGCCGCACGCAATGCAGCGATTCATGTCGCGCTCGATGAAGGGATGATCGTGCTGCGGTTCGACCGACCGCACCCGGGCGCCCTTCACCACCAGTTCGTTTTCAGTAAGTCCGTATTCCACGCCCAGTCTCTGCAGATCGCACTTGCCCAGGCTTGGGCAGACACACTGCAGACAGCGTTCGGCCTCGGCTTTGACCTCGGCAAGGCTGAGCGGCTCCGGAGTCTCACGTCCGGCCGCCAAACCGCCACCCACCGGGGCACCGGCATCTGTCAAGGCGATAGCGGTCATTCGCGGCGCCGGGCTCGCATTGATGCCCATCTTCAGCCATACGGGGCTGCGTTCGGCAAGCCGCATCTCCACAGGTGAGAGTCCGGCGGCAACCTTGAGTTGCTCCAGGTACGGCAGACCCGCATAATCGGCCAGGGTCTCCTCCAGCCGCCCCAGATCCTCACCCTTCATCCAGGCGTCCACCGCAAGAGCCGAGCGCTTACCGGCGGCCACCTGCTGGATGACTGATTCCTCCGCAACACCGTTGCCGGCTACCGCGAAAATGCCTTTTGCGTCGGTCCGGCCCGTGTAGAAGTTTGCGGCCGGCTGCCCGCCTGCCGCGAGGATCACGGCGTCAAACCCGGCCTCGAGAAGCGTCGTCGCGGCATCGTCGCGAGCAAGAGTCGACTTGCCTACGAAGCGTACCCCGGCCTCCCAAAGAGGTTGCAGTTCGACGTCAAGAATCTCTCCGGGCCTTTCTTGCGGGTCGCCATAGCGCAGCGACCCGCCGGGAAGCTCATTCAAGTCGTATACGCTGACCTGATGCCCCGATCCCGCGAGGTACCAGGCCGCACTCAATCCCGCAGGACCCGCACCTATGATGGCAACGCGTTTCCCGCTGGGAGCGCCAACCTCGAGTCTGGGCTGGACGTAGTCACCCACCGCGCCATGAAGCGCACAGATGGCGATGGGCTCGTCAACCTCGCCTCTTCGGCAGACCTTTTCGCAAGGGGCTTCGCAGACCACGCCGAGTATTCCGGGGAATGGCAGATCCCGCCGGATGATCTCAGCCGCCTCCTCGACCTTTTCGGCGGAAAGCGCCGCCATATAGCCGGCGATGTCGATATGTGCTGGGCAGGCGTCGGTGCAGGGCGCTTCGCAATAGGCATTGTGATCCGAGAGGTACATCTTGAGGTAGCTCTCGCGGCGCGCACGCACACGGTCGGCGTTCGTCCGCACAACCATTCCGGCAACAGCCTTGGCCGTGCAGGCGGTTTGAAGCTTGTCAGACCCTTCAACCTCCACCAGGCAGAGACGGCAGGCGCCCCATGCAGCCATACCCGCCTCATGGCAGAGAGCAGGGATATCGATGCCCTCCCGCCGGGCCACTTCGAGGATGGTTTCGCCCTCGTTGGCCCGAAGCGGCCGTCCGTCAATGGTGAGTTCCAGGGCTTTCGCGGTGGTCGTTGTCACAGTTGTCTCCCTCATGCCGGCGCAAGCACCCCCGTCTCTACGGAAACGGCATTAAACCTACACGCTCGGCGGCAGGCATCGCACTTGATGCACAGATCCTCATCTATGGAATGAACGGCCTTGCGCTCGCCGCTCACGGCGTGGACCGGACAAACCGCAATACAAGCGGCACACCCAGTGCAGGCTTCGGCATCAACACCGTAGCGGATGAGCGGCCGGCACACCTTGGCCGGGCAGTTGTGCTCCACCACATGCGAGACGATTTCGTCCCTGAAGTAGCGCAGCAATGAGAGCACGGGGTTGGGTGCACTTCCTCCGAGAGCGCACAAGGAGCCTTCGACGACATCGTCTGCCAGGCTCTCCAGCAGATCGAGGTCCTGGAGACTCGCGCGGCCTTCGGAGATGCGCTCGAGAATCTCGAGCATGCGACTTGTTCCCACCCTGCAGGGCACGCATTTGCCACAGCTTTCCTCAGCAGTGAACTTGAGGAAGAACTTGGCAAAATCCACCATGCAAGTGCTGTCGTCCACTACAACCATACCCCCTGAGCCCATCATCGAGCCGGCCGCCAGCAAACTCTCGAAATCGATCGGCTCGTCGAGCAAAGCGGCCGGCAAACAGCCGCCTGATGGGCCGCCGAGTTGAACGGCCTTGAATTCGCGGCCCGGCAGCATACCGCCGCCGATCTCGAAGATGACCTCACGAAGCGTCGCTCCCATGGGAACCTCGATAAGCCCGCCATTCACCACCTTGCCGGTGAGGGAGAAGATCTTCGTGCCTTTGCTCGTTGCGGTGCCGGTTGAGGCAAACACATCGGCCCCGCTCTTCACGATGAAGGGCACGTTGGCGTATGTCTCCACGTTGTTGATATTGGTGGGCTCACCCCAGAGCCCGTGCGCTACCGTGCGGACGTGCTTGCCTCGCGGCATGCCCCGCTGACCCTCGATGGAAGCGGTGAGCGCCGTTGATTCGCCGCATACGAAGGCTCCGGCCCCTTGATTTACGCGGATATCGAAGTCGAACCCCGAGCCAAGGATGTCTTTGCCCAGCAGATTGCGTTCCCTCGCCCGGTCTAGCGCATGTCGGACCCGATCCACGGCGAACGGGTACTCCCGGCGGACGTAGATGTAGCCTTCCACCGGCCCATTCCCGCCCCCAATAGCATAGGCGGCGATTATCATGCCCTCGATCACACTGTGAGGGTTACCCTCCAGCACCGAACGGTCCATGAAGGCTCCGGGGTCGCCTTCGTCGGCGTTGCAGATAACGTAATGCTTTTCCCCCAAGTTCTGTCGGCACAGGCGCCACTTCTTGCCCGTGGGGAATCCCGCTCCCCCGCGCCCGCGAAGTCCGCTGTTCTCGACCTCAGCGATGATGTTCTGTGGGTCGCCCTGCGATAGGACCTTGGCCAGCGCCGAGTATCCACCGTGGGCGAGGTAGTCGTCCAAGGAGTAAGGATCTATCTTGCCGTTGAGGCCGAGCACAATACGCTTCTGCAGCGCGTAAAACGGAATCTCCCGTTCGTGAGCAACCCGCCGCCCCGTCGCGGGATCAACGTAAAGAAGTCTCTCCACCACGCCGTCGCCCATCACGCTCGTCTCGATGACCTCGGGGATGTCCACCGGCTTCAGCCGTGGGTAGAAGACGCCCTCAGGCCTCACCACCACAATTGGCCCTTCTTCGCAGAAACCGTGGCAGCCGGTCTCGACGACCGCCACATCTCCGGCCAACCCACGCTCCTCGAGGGCCGCGTCGATCGCTTTCCTCAGAGCAACCCGGCCCGAGGCGTGGCAAGCGGTACCCGCACAAATGCGGATCTCGCGTTTGGTGTCGTCGGCCAGATAGGTGCCGGCGCCCGCGGAAACCGCCGCTTGGAGGGCCTGGCCTACTCTGCTGGAAGCGGCGCTCATGCTCGGACCTCCTGCTTCCGCAACCTTCTCACCAGCCTACGTGCCTCATTCGGGCCCAAGCGGCCGACGGTTTCATCGGTCCCCAACCGAACCACAGGGGCGAGCGCACAGGCACCCAGGCAGTTCACCGTTTGCAGGGTGAACAGACCGTCAGGGGTAGTCCCACCCACGGGTATCTCCAGCTCTTGGCTGAAAGCTTCAACCACAAGGGGAGCCCCACGCACGTGGCAGGCCGTACCCAGGCATACCTCGATCACGTGTTTGCCCACTGGCTTCAACCGAAACTGACCGTAGAAACTTGCTACTCCGTAGATTCTGGAAAGCGGAAGGTTCATCTGGTCGGCAATGCCTTCGAGAGCAGGTCTAGGGAGAAATCCATAGGCTTCCTGGGTAGCGTGCAGGGCCTCGACCAGGCCCGAACCCGAGCGGATACCCGCAATGATGGGGTCGAAAAGCTTCATATCGACTGGTGGCGCCGCGTCCTCTGGAGCCGCGATTGCGCTACCCAGCATGGGGTCACTCGCGGTGTACCCGATATCGATACAATCCACGGGGCAAGTCCTTTCGCAAAGGGTGCATGCGTAGCACCGGTCCTTGCCGCCGTTGTCCTTGACCAAGTCGAAATCTCCAGAGCCTTGGCGCTTACCTACCAGCTCGCGTCTCTCGAAATCGATACCTTGGATCACCTCGAAAAGTGCGGAACCCTTCGCCTGGTCGCCTTTGTGTCCGTTGCCGCCATCGTTACGGCCGTTATCTATCGCCATGTTCACTTGTCCTCGCGCAGGTTCAGGTAGCGTCGCTCGATAGAGCTCCGCCGCGTGCTCTGCGCAGCTTCTTCGAGTTGTGCAAATGCGTGCTCAATGTCATCCGGGAAGATATCCCGGCCTCCCAAGCCGTAGATGAAAGGCAGAACCTGCGGCCGCGGATCCGAGTCGTAGAGAGCCGAACGGACCTCCAGAAAGACCGGGCCGCCCTGGGCGCCGCTCGAATCCGCGCGGTCCAAGACCCCAACAACCTTCACGTGTTCCAGCGCCTTAGCGTATGCCTCGTGCGGGAAAGGCCGAAAGACCCTAACCCGCGCCATCCCGGCTTTTACCCCGCGGGTGCGGAGCTTGTCAACGACCATGCGGGTGGTACCCGCAGTCGAACCCACGACGACGATAGCGATGTCGGCGTCTTCTAGACGGTAGGGATCCAGGAGTCCGTACGGGCGGCCACTGATCTCCGCATACTCGTCGGCCACACCCTGAATCACCGTCAGCGCCCGGTCCATGGCCCGGTTTTGCGCGACCTTGTGTTCGAAATACCAGCCATGCAGACCATCGAAGGGGCCGACTGTGACGGGGTTTGCCACGTCCAGAAGCGGATTGATAGCGTGATATGGACCTACGAACTCGCGTGCCTTCGCATCGGGCAGCATGACCAGCGGCCCGATGGCTCCCGAGATGACGTATCCATCGTACATATGCATGGCCGGCAACCGAACATCTAGATGCTCGGCGATGCGGAGGGCCTGCAGGCAATTATCGTAGGCTTGTTGGTGGTTCTCGCCGTACAGCTGGATCCAGCCGGTGTCACGGCCGCCCATGGTGTCTGAGTGATCGCAGTGAATGTTGATCGGACCAGAGAGGGCGCGGTTCACGGTCGTCATCACGATGGGAAGACGGTAGCTGGCTGCGACATAGAGCATCTCCCACATCAGGGCGAACCCCTGTGAGGAGGTGGCGGTCATTGTCCGGGCACCGGCCGCAGCCGAGCCGATCACGGCACTCATGGCCGAGTGCTCCGATTCGACCGTGACGAACTCGCTCGTCACCTTCCCGTCGGCCACCATCTGCGCGTAAAGTTGCACGATTTCAGTCTGGGGCGTAATGGGATAGGCGCACACCACGTCTGGGTTGATCTGGCGCATTGCCTCGGCAACGGCTTCATTGCCGGTGACCGCGACGGTTTCCCTGTTCAGTCTAGGCACCCGCTACTCCTTCTTCTCCGCCACCATGGTGATCGCCTTTGCGGGGCATTCCTTGGCGCAGATTCCGCAACCCTTGCAGTGGTCTAGATCCACCCCTACGGCCTTGCCATCCTCCATAAGGATGGAGGCATCCGGACAGTAGAAGTAGCAAAGGAGGCAGCCGTCGCACTTCTCGCAATCGATGATCGGAAGGAGAGAACGCCAACCTCCGGTGATATTGAGAACCGAATTGCCTGATTCCGGGATGGTGGCTCCCAATTCGTGATCATCGGGACCCCACTCATCGACATCGCTGATGTCCCATTTGGGCCGACTCCCGGCCATCATTCGCCCCTAACCTCGTCGTAACTGCGTGTCAGTGCCGCGATATTGCCTTCCACAACTTTCGCCGAGAATTTCTTGGCAAAGTCATGCCGGATGAACTCAGCCACATCCTCGACCTGGAACAACCCGGTAGCCTTGGCAAGCGCCCCGATCATGGGAGTGTTGGGTATGGCGCGGCGCAGAGTCTCCATCGCAATCCGACTGGCATCTACGGTGAACAGACGTCCTCCCTTGAGGCCATAGCGTTCGCGGACGCCCCCCGGAGGCAGCTCAGTGTTTACCAAGATGACCACGTCGTTCGAGGCACCCCTCGTGACGTCCACTGCGCTTATGAGAGAAGCGTCCAGCACCACCACGATCTGCGGATGCTCTACACCAGAATAGATGTTAATGGGGTCGTCGCTGACCCTGGTGAACGCAACGATTGGCGCGCCAGAACGTTCCGGACCATATTCAGGGAAGGCTTGAAAGTACTTCCCCTGGCCCAGAGCCAACTCGGCCACCATTTTTGCTGCTGTGACCGCGCCTTGCCCGCCGCGTGCGTGCCACCGGATCTCAGTCAGCCCGGCGGCGCCCCCGCTCGGCCCGCTATCCAACTCTGCAACCTCCAGCAACGATGAACGTCGCCTGGGATATTACCTCTTTTTCCACACGGGGTTTGCGGCCCGCGTGACGAACATATGTTCTCATTTCTAGGCCTTTATGTCAATCTACCAGGGTTGATAGTGTCGGTTAGCGAGGCACTTATCTTGCGTGCCATGAGGAGATCCCGTTGAACATCCGAGCCAAGCCGGAACGGCTGCTCGCCCACTTCGGCAAAGCCCCATTTCCCATAGAAAGCGATAGCTCGATAATTCCTCTCCCAGACATCCAGCCACACGACGTCGCATCCTCTTCGCTGAGCCAGAGCAAGTGACTCGCTCATCATTCGGGCCCCCACACCCAGTCCCATGGCCTCTTTGCTCGCGTAGAAGCGCGCGATCTCGACGGGATTTAGCCCTTCGATGACCGCCGGAGCGGTCCCAATTCTCAAGCGCGCGTAGCCGACAGGAACTCCTTCGGCCTCGGCGACAAGGAAAGTCGAGTGAGGGTCCACAAGCTCTCCGGCTTGTATAGCCGGACCAAAAGCCTCAGCCAGATAAGCCTCCATGTCCTCTGGAGAATTGTCCGCGGCGAAGGTGTCGCGAAACGTCTCCGCCCCCAGTCGAGCAAGAAGGGCTCCGTCCGATGATGAGGCAACACGGACGCGCACCTCGGCAAAGTCAAAACGAGACATTGCGCCAGTCTACACAGCGCGCGGCAGAATCGCATCCCCGCCGGCCTGCAATCGTGATCTCCGTACTCCTTAGAAGAGCGGGGCCGCCGATCGCCAAGGCGATCGGCGGCCCCCGTGGTCTCGGTGTGTCTTTCCGGAATGGCCCCGAAGGGCTCTTCCTCCTAGTACGTCATCGGCTGGGCTTTGTCTTGCACTGTGGTGCCCGGAGCGGCGGCGTTGCTGACCACCACCGGCTCGATATCGTACTTGGTGCCTTTGCGCCATTGTTGAGCACCGATGTACGGCTTGTAGTTGTTTGGGATGGGATGGAAGCTATTGGGGTCGACCGGCTCGGTGAAGTCGATGTGACCCTGCTGGAAGTCGCCCTTAGTGGTTTTGATGGCCTCGACGACGGTTTCTTTGTCCTCGGGGTTCGTGGCCCGCTTGTATACGTCGATGGCCCATTCCACTTTCCCGTAGGTGCCGATGGCCGCCGTCCACTGCTGGCCGGTCTTGGCCTCGTAATCCGCGGCCAGACCTTCAGAGTCGAGATCAGAGAGGGTGTCCTTGATCTTCCAGCTCGGGTGCCAGGCGGCTTCCCCTATGAGGCCGAGACCCTTGTTGGGATAGCTGAGTACGGCCTGCGGGAAGATGAGGGCCTTACCTGAGCTGATGAACTTGGGATGGAAGCCCTGCTGCAGGCTCTGGGTGAGGAAGTTCGAGAACCACGGCGGGTCGTTGGTGCCGCAGACGATCTCGCAGCCTTCGCTCTTGAACTGGCTTATCTGCTTGGTGAAGTCCTCAGCCGGGACCGAGTAGTATTCGGGGACCACCAGGGTGTATCCCTTCTCGGCGAACACCTTCGGCGCCGCCGAGGGGTCCATCCAGCCTTGGGCGTCGGCGTCGTTCTGAAAGAGCATCCCCACCTTCTTGTTCGTCTGCACTCCGCTGGTCTCAAAGGCGTCGGTGAAAGATGCGATCGTCTCCTCAGATCCCAGCATATTGCCGTAGACCCACTTCCACTCAGCCGGCTTGCCGGCGCCGAGAAACAGGGCCTGCCACGGGGAGAAGCTGTTTAGCACAGGGCAGCCAAGGGCCTCGGCTTGGTCGGAAACCGGGTTGCAGGTATCCGGAGTTCCAGAGGCAAGGAGCATATCCACGTTGTCCAGTTGGACCAGGTCGGCCGCCACCTGGGCGGCCCGGTTGGAGTCTGACTGGGTGTCTCTGACCACGATCTCGATCATACGCAGCTTGCCGTCAGCCCCAACGATCCCGTCTTTGAGGGCCTCGGTGGCGTGGGCTACGTACCAATCATCGGAGATGGCAAAGACCGAGAAGTTGCCGGTCTTCGGCGAGACCAGCCCCAGTTTGATGGCTCGGGCCTGCTCTGGAGCGGAGCTCACCGTGGTTGTGGCGCCAGCGGTAGTCGTCACCCCGGCTGTGGTCGTGGTCGCCTCGGACGCGCTGGTGGTGGTCTCCTCGCCACCGCCGCAGGCGCTGAGCACTCCGCCCAGCCCTCCGGCGAGACCCACTGAGGCCCCTGCGATGCCGGCGACCTTGAGGAAGTCACGACGACTGTACTGCTTGCTCTCTTGGTTCTGATCTGCCATAAGCCGCCCCCCTTAAGACGAAAATGGCTGTTCCCTATCCTTAACGTGCTTCCGGGTGTCACTCGGCAGTTACTAAACGTTCGTTAACGAGTGAACGCCCGATTAGCATGTTTATGATAGGCTCGGTTTGGCTCCAGGTCAAACGACTCCTCCGCCTCCCAATGACATCATCCCAAGCAGCGGAACAGCTCACCGTGCCGCGAAACAGGTTAGCTCAGGGATTCTCGTCCGCAGAGATACTCTCCGGCCAGCCGGGCCGCAAAGCCGACCACATGCGGGCACTTGTCTTCATGGCCTCCCGCTTTCAGAAACGCCTGGAAATCGTTGCTGTCCCACATATTGAAGGATCTACCCATGACCTTCGTCTGGACTTCGGCGCAAGTTGCCCCTCCGAATTCCCCCACGAATCCGTCGAAGACTTCTTTGGCCACCACGAAGGAGGCCTGGCCTGGCCCGCTCGCAAAATCCTCCCGAGTACGTCCGTACACCGAGCCTACCGCAAGCAGCGCGCCGGCGAGTGCGCCACAGGTACCCATGGTCGTCAGCCCGCCTCCCGCACTCAGAGTATGCGAGGCCTGAAAGATATCGTCGGTGCCTCTCCCCAAAACGTCCTGCACTGCGGCGAGAACACACTGGGCGCAGCAGCCATTGGTTCTCTCGTACTGGAAGGCCGCGTCATAAAGCCGCGCCAATTCTTCCGGGTTACCTATGTTGTTCCTGCCCCTCATCTATAGGCGCTCCTGCACCAGCCTCTTACCTAACGAAATGATCGTCAGCACCGGCGGCCACCCGCAGGGCTCCGGCAGGACGCTGGCATCACACACATAAAGGCCGGCAACCGACGTCTGAAGATCGTTGTCCAACATCTCGCCGATACGGACGGTACCACCAGGGTGAGCTCCCCTCGGAGCAGCGTGCATGACGGTGGACATGTGACAGCCGGCGCGCCTGAGTATGCGCTGCGCGATCTCCGAGCCCCGGCGCAGCATGGCCTGCTCTTGCTCGCCGAACGGCTTGGAGACTCTGCCGTCCGCCGATATAGATCCGGTCAGCGGATCTCGCGACTTGGTCATTATGCTCAAGGTTCGGGGGTAGCGAACGAAGTATTTGGGATTGCGCGGGCCACCCATAACCAAGCCGAACATGTAGAGCGGCCATGGGTCTATGACGTCGGTCATGATGATGCCCTCGTCAGCTAGATCTGTTGTGCCGCAGGTCATGGGGATGTCGTGAGAAGATCCCTGCCAGGGGGAGATCGCTGTGGTCAGCTGCAGTGGGTCGATGAAGAATCCACGCCCAGCGTCCGCAAAACCCGAGGCCTTCAGGATAACCGCTGTGCCAATGCCCCCGGCCGCGAGCACCACCCGCTCGGCCTCTACAACGAACGCGCCCGACGAGCTGGTGCCGCGCACACCCGTCACGCGACCACCGTCATAAAGCACCTCGTCGACTCTGGCCTGAGTCACCAGCCTGGCGTGGGCGCCCACTGCCTCGTCGACATACTTCCGCGCCGTCCACTTGGCTCCTTTCACGCAGCCAATCATGCACTTCGGACAGGACAGATCGCAGAGGGAGGGATCGATGAATTTGGGCAGGGGATTCCAGGCGAAGCCTTCCTTTCGCGCCGCGTCCTGGATTCTCAGAGCCCCCTCGCCAAGGAGCCGTTCAGGTAGAGGTGCGAGGTCGAGCTCATCTTGGGTCTCCGTCACGAAGGCGGACAGGTCGATCCCGTGCCGCTCTTTCAGCCATGCCGGTGGTGGCAGTGCAACACCGCAGAAAGTAACGGTACTGCCCCCAACGGTGAGAAGACGGACCATCATGGTGCCTTCCTCAGAAGTCAGCATGCCCATGCGATCCATCATGCGGAACATGGTGGGCCAAGTGCCGATACGGCGGTGATAGGCGCCGCGCTCCAGAACGAGGACGTCTTCCCCACGTTTGGCGAGTCCACGCGCGACGGTTGCTCCGCCGGGTCCGCTGCCTACGACCACCGTCCGTGTACTGAGGCGCTCGACGCCCGATACCATTCTTGCTCCTTCCGCTTGCTCACGGAGCCTTGCCCTAGACAAGCCCTAGGCTCAATCGTACAACCTCGGGGGCTCCACGGGTATCGCATCAGGGCTGGACGGGATCGCCCGCAGGTGAGAACGTCGGATCGGCAAGTTGGCAACCTGGCCAGACACAACGGGGGGACAAATGAATCGCACCACACCGGAGGGAGCCGTCCTCATCGAGGAGCCGTCGCGCGAGGTTGGCGCCTCGTTAGCCGACGTTATCAAGGGGCATACGACGCCGACGCTCACTTTCATGTCAGATGAGCTGATTCCCGGCTACAACGCCTATATGGAATACGGATGGATCTGGGAGATGCCCGAGCCCAACCCGCACATCCACGAGCATCTTCACGACTACGACGAGTTCATAATCCACATCGGGACCGATCCCCACAACCCATCGGATCTCGGGGCGGAGATAGAGTTCGTGGTGGGCGGCACGACCCTTCTGATCAGCAGGACCTCGACCCTTTTCATCCCCGCGGGATTGAAGCACGGCCCGGTCGTATGGAAGCGGGTCGACAGGCCTCACATCCAGATGGGAATCTTTCCCACCGTCGGCGACATGCGGAAGACGAACGTGGGCGGCTACCCGGTAGGCTAAGGTCGAGTAAGCGACGCTGTTGGGGGCGGAGCCGGCCAGCCGGCTCCGCCCGGAAAGACCCGGGCCGCCTCAGTCGAGGCGGCCCGGGTCGCGCCCTTCTGTCAAAAATGCGGATTTCTTTCATGGCTACTTGACGCGGTAGCCCTCAGGTTTGTCGGTGGTCATTGAATGGGAAGCATCAGGGAAGTGCATGAAGGGGGCATCGGAATGTCCAGAAGCACGGTGACTATGGGTACTGCAGCCGTATTCGTCATGGCGCTGGGGATGGTCCTCTCCGCCTGCGGCGGAGGCACCAGCTCAACTTCAACGACTCAGCCCGAGGGCACGACAAGCTCCGTCGAGCTTCCCACGATAGCGCCCACGACCACGTCGACATCCGCGTCTCAAGGCTCCGCAACTACAACTCAGCCTGTTACATCCACCACTCAAGCATCGACGTCCACCACCACCCAGACGACGACCGGCCCGGCCGGGCTCACCATCGGGGTCACCGAGGGTCCTTACTATGTCTCCAACACGGCCGAGCTGACCGACGGCAACCTCAACTACACGGACCTCCCCGGCGACCCGATCAAGCTCAGCGGTTTTGTTTACGGCGGAGTGGGAGACTCGACCCCTTTGGTCGCAGCGAAGATCGAGATCTGGCAGGCGGACTCAAGTGGGACCTATCACCCGAACGGGAACGGTGACGCAAACAACTTCGGCGTCGACCAGCTTGCCCTGCGCGGCTACGTGTTAACAGATTCGAGCGGGCACTATGAATTCACCTCGATATACCCGGGCATCTATCCAGGACGATGCCGTCACATCCATGTGCGGGCCTCCGCGGCAAGCTACGGCGCCGTGGTCAGCCAGTTGATCGTCCCAGCGCTGCCCGGCGACAGCCAGACGCCGGAAACCGACCAGATCGCCCAAGCCCTTCCCGACGTGAACGATCTGAAGTTCACCACTAATAACGGGGTACAGGAGGCGACCTTTGACTTCCACCTGGCGGGGGACTGAAGCGGGACGAGGACTGAACCGGGCCGCGGCCGCTACTCTGGCCGGCCAGACACGGCGCCGGCCCAGCAGGCAGACAAACCCGCCCGGCTCGTCGGCCACGGATCAGCAGCGCGACACCCGGCCGTCGATCCGGTGGGAAACCTGCCCGGGCCTCCTGGCCGAACATCAGTCCAAGTCTGCATCGGCGGCATCGTCGCAATATTGGATCTCTGCACTCGAGTACACGGCGACCTTGGCTGCATCGCCCCGTCTCTCCCGGAGGGCCCGAAGGACGTCGTCCCAGTTGTCGAGCATAGTCACTTTCTCGACCGGCGCGAAGTAGCCAAGCGCGGTGAGGTCTCTGTATCTGTTGAAGATGATGAGTCGCTCCACATGACGCGGAAGTTGGATAACCAACCTGAACTCGTTGGCCGTGATACTTCCCCACGTGCCGAAGAGATAGTGAGCTACGTGGCCGTCAGGGGCATTATCGATGAGCACGACGTCGCCGCCGCTCCTCTTAACGGAGGGGAAACCGATGCCTGCACCACCCTCTCCTTCGTTTACTTTGGCGAAGGTGTTCGTGATGACCACGTCGCAGTCTGTGGCGCGCGGGGTCAGGTAATGCGCTCGCGCCTCCGGAAGTGCAGCCTGGAAAGCTGCCCGGGGTGCCCCGGCGTACACAGCGGCAGTCTCGCCCCATCCGTTCACCAGCGCGTCGATCTTGAAGTCGAGGCCGGCCATCTCCGCCGCCTCCTCGACGTTCTCCCTCAAGAGATTGCCCTCCATGCAGCCCATGCCGCCCAGATCGACCGTCTTGTCGCCGCTGCCAGGGGCTTCCATGCGATGCATGGCGCTCACGGTCTCGAAGGAAGCGACTCCTGGAAGGATTGCCTTGGCGCCACCCCCAAAACCCAGGAGTCCGTGAGGCACTATGGAACCCAGGGCGACCTTGTAGTCGCACTTCATTACCTCTGCATTGATGTGCAGGTCGGTACCAAAACTGGTCGTGCCGATGAACGTGCAATTTCCGAGGACATTGTGGTTGAAGACCGGAAAGCGGGAGACCACCTCTTCACCGAGCTTCTTAACGAAGTCATTGCGGTTCAGAGTGCCGTGGCACCCAAGACCGCAGACGAAACGAATCTGGCCGTCGGCGATTCCCGCCCTTCCGAGTTCCGCCAAAACACAAGCAACCATCTCCGCAGTCCGCGTGGGACGGGACATATCATCGAAAATAACGCAGATCTCCCTCTTGCCCCGCGCATCGACACTGATGGGTGACGTCCCCACTGGATTGCGAATGGCCCGCTCGATCTCGTCCCGAGCTAGTGCCGGCCGATCGTACCCGGCCATGTGGCATAGGTCGATCTGCCAGCTGTCGGGGACGGCAACGTCGAGGGTGCACGTGTCCCACCAACAGAGCTGAGGAAGCTGGACGGTCTTCACCAATCACTCCTAGAATGACGGGGCAACCACGACGTCTCTGCGATTGCGGCCCCTCACGATCTTTCCCGTCAGCCGCGTCTTCATCGGCACAGCATTCCGGAGGGATCAGTCTCCCCGCCGTGGTTATTGTGCCTTTACTATACCTGGCGCAACGATATCAGGCCCGCCGCCCGGGTGAAGAGGAGCAAAAGGACCCGGCCATAGAGATCGCGCGCTCCGCTGGCGGTGGGGCGCCGTCCGGCCCTGCCGGGCCGGACGGCGCACGCGCTCGAGCCGCTATCGGATCGGGCCTATGCGGCCCGCAGTGGCTGCATGAGGGCGAAACTGGCCCCGGCCGGATCGGCAAGGACCGCGAAGGCCACCATTTCCGGCACCTCCGTCGGCTCAACCAGGACCGTCGCGCCCAGCTCTTTGGCCTTCGAGACCGAAGTCTTCAGATCCTCTGTTCCGAAGTAAGGCAGCCAGTAGGCGGGAATCTCCGCGGGAACCATCTCCGGCATTGGCATCACGCCACCCTCGCCTTGGCCGTCGATGTTCACCACCCAGTAGGGCATCTGTCCGCCCGGCATGGGCTCGATGTCCCAACCGAGAAGCTTCGAGTAGAAATCGATCGCGCGCTGGGGATCCCGAGTGCCCAGGTCGTCCCAGGATAGGGTGCCCGGCATCATGTATTCCATGCTCTCGTCGAGTTTGCTGGGCTTCCAGAAGAAGATATATGCCCCCGTTGGGTCTTGTATGCTCGCGAGCCTTCCGACCCCGCCGGGGACGTCGGCCGGCGGCATGGTCACAGTGGCCCCGAGCTCCTCAGCTTTGGCGACCGTTTTGTCCAGGTCATCAACCGCTACATAGGTATTCCACGCACTGGGCCGCTGCTGTTTCTGGTCCGGTGACAATTCGGCCATTCCGGCCACAGTGTGACCGTCCAACTTGAACATGCGATAGATCTGGCTATCTCCCATGGGAGTGTCGGTGTGCTGCCAGCCGAACAGGGCCTCATAGAATGCGCTCTGCTGCTCCAGGTCAGTGGCAGACAAGTCCACCCAGTTGAACTCGCCGTTCCTCGTGCGTTCCACGACAACCTCCCAACGATCGTTCGCACAAGCAGAAACCAAGGTGCCCCTTGTTTACCCACCCTGCGACACCTTTGAACGGCTCAAAAGGATGCAAGACGCTCAGTCCGACGGATTGCCGCAGGACGGCCTCACTGTGCGTCACCGAACAATGGCCCTTTCGCGGCTGCCGAGGTTGGAGCGCAATTCGATGATCCGGTGCAATGCTCCAACGAATGTATCGGTCAGCCTGCCATCGGCGTAACCCTTTTGAAGCCCGGCAATGGCCTGCTCGCCTTCGGAGACGTTGCGCGACGAACACAAGATGAGGTCCATTCCCGCTTGTGCGGCCAGGATCGCGCGATGCTGCGTGGTCCCCCACGCCTTGAGCGCTCCAGCGGCAAGGGCGTCGGTTACTGTCACGCCGTCGAAGTGAAGCCGATCTCGCAGCTCCTGACCTACAACGACAGAGGAAAAGCCTGCTGGAGATTTGGCATCCAGCGCCGGGTAGGTCGCCCAGGAAACCATGACGAGCTCGACGCCGGCGTCGATTGCAGCTTGGTACGGGAGGTCGTCGATCGCTCTGAGCGACGTCTTGGAAACATTCAGGGTCACCGGGCGCAGGTCGGTGTTCTCGACCCTGGTAGCCGCGCCTAGACCCGGGAAATGCTTCGCCGTAGCGGCGACGCCCTCCTCTTGAAGCGCTTCGATAAAGTTGCTGCCCAGTTCGGAAACGACGTCAGGGTCAGAGCTATACGACCTTTCAAAGCGATCATCGAAGCCGCCTGCCTTACGGAACACATCCAGGACGGGAGCAAGATCGACGTTGAGGCCTACCCCATGCAGGTTCAGGCCGGCATCGGTCCCTGCACGGTTCGCCTCCGCAGGCGGGTCGTCAGCCTGACCGATCTTTTTCTCCGAGAGCACCGGCTCCCCGGGCAGGTGACGGACCCTCCCTCCCTCCTGGTCGATCATGAGAAGGAGCGGGGCCTTGACCGGATTGGTGGGCGCCGCGGCGGCGTCGGACAGCGTGTTGATCACCCTGCGAAGCTGATCCTTGCTGGAAATGTTCTCCGCGAAGAAGATAACGCCGGCAACCTCGCCATGACTGATCAGCGAGATGAGCGTCTGTGGGGGATTCAGCCCCGGGTAGCTGAAGATCACCCGTTGTCCGGCCATCCGGCGTGCGGACAGCTCAGGAACAATGTCCGTGGTGCTTGTAGTAACGCTTGTCGAGGTCGTCGAGGACGCCGCGACGGAAGATGTGGTGGGCGCCGCGGTAACGGTGGTGCTGGGCGACTGCAATGTGGAGGAGGTTGCGGGAGCAGTGGCCGTTGTGTTCGGCGGCCGGTTGCCGGCACATCCCGCAACCACGACGACAAGAATCAGGGTCGCGCATACATAGAGACAACGACGCAGCGACATTCTCATGGAATCAGCTCAATTGCTCCACTTAGCTTCGTTTCGGGCACTCGTGTCTCGCATAATCTCATTATTGGGTACATAGCAGCCAAGCCCCATCCGCGATTGGCGAGGAGGAAGAATATATGGCGCGCGCACTGTGGAAGGGCGCAATAAGTTTTGGCCTGGTGACCATCCCGGTTTCGCTCTACCCAGCCAAGAATGCCCGGGAGAATATTTCTTTCCATATGCTGCACCGGAAGGATCTCAGCCGCGTGCACAACCGTTGGGTGGACGAGGCCGATCACGAGGTCCCCTACGAGGACATCGTAAAAGGATACGAATACGAGAAGGGTCAGTACGCGGTCATTGCGGAAGCCGATTTGAAGGCGGCCAACGTTCAGGCGACGCAGCAGATCGAAATCCTTCATTTCGTAGATGCCAAAGATGTAGATATAGCCTACTTCGACACCCCATACTACACGGAGCCTGCAAAGATCGGGCGGCGGGCCTATGCCCTGCTCCGGGAAACCCTTATACGTACCAACAGAATCGGGTTGGCGAAGATCGTCATTCGCGAGCGGCAACACCTGTGCGCGGTACTGGCCGATGGTCCGGTGATACTTGCCTACACGCTTCGCTGGCCATACCAGTTGCGGACTCCCACCGAGCTCGACCTCCCCAGCGAAGACATCGAAGAACTAGGAATCAGCACTCAGGAATTACAGATGGCCGAGCAACTCGTGAACGCGATGGCAGCGGCGTGGGACCCCAGCCACTATCGTGATACCTACCGTGAAGATATCCTCAAGCTGATCGCGACCAAGGTGGAGGGCGGCAAGGTGAAGGCCCCCGCCGCTCGGAGACCGGAGGCCAAGGGCGCCGAGGTCATAGACATCATGGATCTGCTCAAGAAGAGTGTCGAACGGCAGAAGACCGGCACCGGGACCAAGACCGGAACCGCCCATGCGCGCAGCGGCGCCCGTCCGAAGCGGTCGAGCGGCCGGAGGGCGACCGGAGTGGCCAGCTAGGCGACCGTCATGCCACTCGAAAAGTACCGGAAGAAGAGGCACTTCGAAAGGACGCCGGAGCCCTCCGGCGCTAAGACCACGCGCCGGTCGCCTGGCGGTAACAAGGATCAGCCCGATCTTTTGTATGTCATCCACAAACATTCCGCGTCTCGCCTTCATTATGACCTGCGGTTGGAGCTTGACGGCGTCCTCCTATCCTGGGCGGTGCCGAAGGGTCCGTCACTCGATCCTCGCGACCGCCATCTGGCCGCGCGCGTTGAGGACCATCCCCTTGAGTACGGGGGCTTTGAAGGAACCATTCCAAAAGGCGAGTACGGCGCGGGCACCGTGGAAATATGGGATAGGGGCACATGGATCCCGGAAGGCGACCCTCACAAGGGACTTGCCAGGGGTGACCTGAAATTCACCTTATACGGAGAGAAGCTCAAAGGTAGCTGGGTCCTCGTACGAATGAAGCCGCGGCCGGGAAGTGAGGACAAGGAGAACTGGCTGTTGATCAAGCATCGAGACGACGAAGCGGTGGACAAGGACGGCAGTTCCATCCTTGAGGACCAACCCCGCTCGGTCGCCAGCGGGCGCACCATTGAGGAGATCACGGCGGGAGCCTCGGCAAGCGTCTGGCATTCCGACCAGCCGGCCGAAAAGCAGACTGAGGCAAGGCGACCTGAAGATTTCCGCATCGACCCGGAGAAGCTCGAGGGTGCCCGGAAAGTCGAGAGGATTCCCCGCTTCGTCGCGCCTCAGCTGACCACGCTGGTCAAGGATGCCCCGGTTGGTGATCGCTGGTTGCACGAAGTCAAGTTCGACGGCTATCGCGCCGTCTCCCACATCGAGAAAGGGTCTGCTTCCATCTACTCGCGCAACGACAAGGACTGGACCTCTCGCTATCAGGTCTTGGCAGAGGAGTTGGCCGAGCTGCCTATCGACAATGCCGTGCTCGATGGAGAGGTTGTCGTGCAGCTGCCCGATGGCACGACCAACTTCCAGGAATTGCAGAACGTGCTCAGGGCAAATGGTGGAAAGAACCGGGACGGCGAGGCTGCGGCCGGCCGGCTTCTCTACTATGTCTTTGACCTCTTGTACGTCAACGGTTACGAGCTTCTGGCCTCAGCCCTCGAGGATCGCAAGGAGCTCCTCGGCCGAGTCTTGGCCCGCGCGGGGAAGGGGGGGCGGATTCAGTATTCGAGCCACTTGGAGGGCAATGGTCCCGCCGTCTTCGCGCAGGCGTGCAAGATGGGCCTCGAGGGGGTGGTCAGCAAGAGAGCGGGCAGCCGGTATAGCCCGGGCGTCCGCGGGGGCGATTGGATCAAGACGAAGTGCCGCCTGCAGCAAGAATTCATCATCGGCGGATTCACAGACCCGGCCGGCAGCCGCACCGGTTTCGGTGCTTTGCACTTGGGGGTCTGGGACGACATGAAAGGCAAGAAGCAGCTGAAATACGTGGGCAAAGTGGGCACGGGGTTCAGCGAGAAGCTACTCCGCCAACTGGAGGAGCGCCTTAAGCGTCTGGAGATCGATGATCCTCCCTTCGCAAAGAACTTGCCGCGGACGCTGAGAGGCTCCCACTGGGTCCGCCCTCAGTTGGTTGGGGAGGTCGCTTTCACCGAATGGACCAAGGACGGCGCCATCCGGCACCCCAGTTTCCAGGGGCTGCGCGAGGACAAGCCTGCAATGGAGGTTATCGCCGAGGTGCCAGAGAAGGTGGTGAACACTAAGTCTCGCACCTCGAGCGGCCGAGACGACCCGACCCAGTCTGCGGGTGATGCCCCGCCAAAAGAGGCCACTGATGCCCCGGACGACGATCTGGTCAATGGGGTTGCTCTCACCCACCCCGATCGAGTGTTCTGGCCCCTCGAGGGGATCACCAAGCGCGACTTGGCCGCCTACTACGACCGGGTGGCCGATAAGATGCTGCCCTACGTTGTGGGGCGGCCGGTAGCCATGGTCCGTTGCCCGGGCGGAATAGGCGACCTTCCGGCTCCCGTCCGCCAGGGACGCAGCCGCGTGGGGGACTGCTTTTTTCATAAGCACCCAGGTGACGACTTCCCGGGTCCGTTCGCGAAGGTGACGATCAAGGAATCGGGAGGTCCTGCCCCGTATCTCACCATAACTGAGGCCGGTAGCCTGACGGCAATGGCCCAGATGGGAGTCCTCGAAATCCACATCTGGGGATCGACTTGGCCTGACATCGACCATCCTGACCTCATCGTCTTCGACCTCGATCCAGATCCGAGCGTGCAGTGGCCTCTGCTCGCCGATGCTGCCAGGCGGATGCGCCGCCTTTTAAGCGGCATCGGGCTCGAGAGCTTCGTGAAGACAACCGGGGGCAAGGGCCTTCACGTCGTTGTGCCCGTTACTCCATCAGGTGATTGGAGCGCCGTACGCCTTTTCTGCAAGGGTGTGGCCGATGCCGTCGTTCGAGAGGCGCCGGAAAGGTTTACAGCGAATATGCTGAAGGCAAAGCGAGGGGGAAAGATCTACGTCGACTACGTACGAAATACCCGTGGGTCGACCTCTATCGCGCCGTATTCCACTCGGGCCAAGGAAAGGGCCACCGTTGCCGTGCCCCTTCGTTGGACCGAGCTCAACGGCAAAATAAGGCCTGACACCTATACGATCAAGAGCCTGCCCGACCGGCTGCGGCGGCTCGGCAGCGACCCGTGGGAAGGCTACCTCGAGGCTCAGCGTTCTCAATCGATCGCCCCTGAGGCCACCGACGCTGTGACTACTTTTGGCCGGGAACGAACTTGAGAGAAGCAGAGTTCATGCAGTAGCGCATGCCGGTTGGAGCCGGACCATCCAAGAACACATGGCCCAGATGTGCGCCACAACGGCCGCACGATACGGCGATCCGCCTCATACCAAAAGAGCGGTCCTCATGCTCCTCAACAGCATCCGTTGAGATCGGCTGCCAGAAGCTGGGCCAACCTGTGCCCGAGTGAAACTTGGCCTCCGACGCGAACAAGGGTAGGTCGCACGCGTAGCAAAGATAAGTGCCCTCTTCCCAAAAGTCATCGACCCTTGAAAGGCATGGGTACTCTGTGCCATCCTCAAACATGATTCGATAGCGATTCGGCGGAAGTATGCTCCGCCACTCTTCCTTGCTTCGGATCAGCCTCTCGACCACATCGACCTCCCGTGATTTGGACGAATTAACGGTCTCGTGGTCGCTTTGTTCCCGGGAAAGCCGACCTGTACGCCCGTTGGGAGCACGAACCTCAGGGAAGTCACGACCAGAAGGAATCAGGCGAGCAGTCCGGCGCGTTGCCTGTCTAGGATTTCGCGTACTCTTCGAGCGAGGGCTTCGGGAGCGAATGGCTTCTCTATGTAGTTGACCCCGTCCTCCAGATTGCCGGAGTGGACGATTGCATTCCGCGTATAGCCCGACATGTAGAGCACGGGCATCGCCGGATACACATCGCGGGTTCTTTCGGCCAACTCGTTTCCTTGGAGCGATCCTGTCAGCACCACATCGGTGAGCAGGAGATCGGGCGGCCGCCTAAGTCCCTGGAGCATCGCCAAGGCCTCGTCCCCGTTTGGGGCGACCGTGACAGAGTACCCATGCCTTTCAAGGGTTCGCTTGACGAGTTCCCGTACGGCCACTTCATCTTCCACGACGAATATCGATTCTATGCCGAACTGAGACTGGTACATCGGCCGGGAATAAGAGGGCGTTGCCGGCGCTCTGTCTGCCCGTGGTAGGTAGATCCTGAAGGTGCTGCCCTTGCCCGGCTCGCTCTGGACGAAGATGCTCCCACCGCTCTGTCTCACCGTTCCGTAGGCGGTGGCGAGGCCGAGACCGGTCCCCTTTCCTTGCTCTTTGGTGGTAAAGAAGGGCTCGAAAAGATGCGAGCGTACCTCCTCACTCATGCCCACACCGGTATCCGCTACGCTAAGCATGACGTAGCTCCCCGGCTTCATCCTTTCATCCTTGGAGCTGGAAGTCGGACCGAGCTCGATGTTGGCTGTTTCCAGAGTGAGCCTGCCGCCTTCGGGCATGGCGTCGCGGGCATTGATGGACAGATTCAACAAGACTTGCTCCAACTGATGGGCGTCCACTTCCACCAACCCAAGGTCTTCCGCAAGACCAAGAACTACCTCGATGTTTTCTCCCAGGGTCCGCGCAAGGAGGCGTTGGAGTTCTTTCAGCACATCGTTGAGACAGAGGATCTCGGGTTGCAGAGTCTGCCGCCGTGAGAAAGCAAGTATCTGTCTTGTAAGGGTGCTCGCCCTCTCGGCTGCCACTTTGATTTCTCCCACGTCCTCACGAAGCGTGCCGGCATGGCCTGGGTCGGCCAAGATCAGATCGCTGTAGCCGATGATAGTGGTCAACACATTGTTGAAATCGTGGGCGATGCCCCCAGCCAGGCGGCCAATCGCTTCCATCTTCTGCGCCTGACGTAATTGCTCGTCGCGCTCTTTGAGCGTTTCCTCGGCCTTGATGCGCTCAGTTATGTCTCGACTTATTCCTCGAACGCCGATGGGCTTGCCGCCGTTCTGGGAGATTGGCCAGAGATCGGTCTCAAGCACGAATTTCGCACCGTTGGCCAACGTCACCTCACGTGAGGGCTGACTTATGACCTGGCCCGATTCGAGCACCTCGAGACACCTCTCTTCCCAACGGCGCCAAGTCTCCTCAGGCAGACCCAGCTCAGACAGGTGCCGGCCGATGGCTGCATCGACCGTCAGGCCCCCAAGCAGATGCGCTGCGGCCCTGTTGATGCCGGTCAGGCAGAGACTGGGATCAAAGCTGAAGATCAAGTCGGAGGTAGTGTCCACAAGCACGCGATTTCGTTCTTCGCTCTCGCGAAGAGACTGTTCCGCCGCCCTACGCTCGGATACGTCACGGGCGAAACCGAACGAATACTCCCTGCCGTCCTGTTCGACATAGCTCGCAGACACCTCAACGGGGTATGACTCCCCCGTCTTGGTGCGATGTCGAGACTCGAACTTGCGGGAGCGAACCTCCTTGAGCCTCGTCCACCGTTTCGCCCACGATTCCCTCGACATTTCGATGTCAAGGTCCCAGAGATACATGCCCTGGAGCTCGTCCGGTGAATATCCGGTGCGCGCGCAGGTTGCGTGGTTGACAAATATGATGCGACCCTCGGGATTGGCCCACTGGATGAGGTCGACTGCCCGTTCAATCGATTGCTGAGCAAGCTTTTCAAAATGCTGAAGGGTAGCCGTCGCGGCGCTACACTCCAAATTGATGGCTTTCATCTCGGCTTCCAAGTCCCCAACCCAGGCTCCCGCTTGGCTAGCGATCGACCCTCACGGCGGCCGGCTCGGCAACCCCTCGGGCCCCACGTCACGAGTAATCGGCAAACCTGGAGCGGAACTTGAGGGTGTGGGAACCCCGGACCTTCGGCACCAACCGGGCCAGTTTCTCCGCAGAGAAGGCTTTCTCCACGCGGGACACCAAGAGTCGGCTAGCCGAATTCCCGCACTGCCTCCAAGAAGGCCATGACGTTATCGCGCGGGCAAAAATCAAGATCGTAGCTGGGTGATAGCAGCAGTCCCGAACGGCCCACGGTTTCCACCCGTTTCCGCACCTCTTCCCTGAGCTCGGCGGGAGTGCCAAGGTCCCAGGCCACGGCTGCACCCACGGTCCCCCAGAGCGAAAGCCGGCCTTCGAATTCACGCTTTATGGCCGCAGCGTCCATGCAGTCCGGAGCGATCGGGTTGATTGCATTTACCCCCACTTCCACCAGTTCGGGCAGAAGCTTCGTGAAATCCCCGTCGCTGTGATAGAGGACCAAGATTTCCGGTGCTATCGCGCGGGCCGACTCGATGATGCCTGCCAGCCGGGGTTTGAAGAAGCGACGCCAAGTCACCGGGCCTATCAGTAACCCGCCGTTATAGGCAACGTCGTCATCAAGCACAAGTACGTCCACTCCCGCACGCGCCAGAATCTGGGCGCTGTCCGTCGCCAATGCTGCAAGTTGCTCGACCAAGTAGTCCACCAAGCGGGGCCGCTTGATCAGGTCTTTCATGAACTGTTCGAAGCCCCGCAAGCGCCAAGCCGTCTCAAAGAGCTCACCGCCCAGATGCGGAGGAGAACCGGCCACAGCCAACCCGCGATCGTGCAATTCCCGGACCCGGCCGGCCAACCCGGCATGTCGCTCTGCGTCCAGAAGATCGGGAATGATACTCCGAGCCCGGTCCTTGACAGAGCCCAGACGCGCCAGCGGATGGGGTAACCTCGACCCCGGGTGGTATCCCCACTCGTGGTACGTGCGGAGTTGGGTCATGCTCCCAGCATAGACATCGGCCGGAAGGTTCTCGAGATACTCGAAGAAGCGCTCATCCTGAGACGGAGGCTCAAACTCCACGAATCGGACGTCGGTTTCAAATAGCTCATCCGCGTCGGCAGCGCCGAAAAGTGACTGCGAGAAGAAGCCGAGAGCACAGGGCAGCCGGTCCGGAACGCCACCGCTCAGGGCTATTCTGACGCGCTCGCGAGAGTCCACGGCCACCACCCAGGTTTGCGGGCCGAGATCGCTGTTTCCGGCACCTTGGTAGGATCATGACACACCGAGCCCGAAATATCTGCAAGCAGGCTCAATGTCCCTTCCCTGACCATAAGGACCCACACGAAGGTCTCAGGATGACAAGACCGGCAAGATGGCTCTCGCATCTCTCGCGCCTTCTGGGGGCAGTCGTCGCGGTCTTGGTCACCGGCCTTGCGCTCATGTCGGGTTGTACCGGGCCGACCACTACGAGCACAACGCAACTGCAGGCCGTATCGACCACCACCCTGCCGGCGACGACGACTCCATCCCTGCCGGCCACGAGCTTCCAGGCACAGTCAACGTCGACCACGGTTGCATCCTCTGGCAGCACAACCAGCGGCGCAATTCCCCACGGCGACACAACCGGCAAGATCAGTTCCGGCGGCCGCGTACGCACCTTTCTTGTGCATGTGCCGCGCTCGTACGAAGGTTCAAAGAGCGTGCCTCTGTTGATCTCCTTCCACGGCCATGGCGGTACCGGCGCGACGCAGGCGAAGCTAACACATATGAGCTCGGTAGCCGACGAAAACGGCTTCATCGTCGTCTACCCCGACGGAGTGGATCACGCGTGGAACGACGGCCGCCCAGGTATCAACGGCGCGGATGAGGGCATCGACGACTCGGGGTTTACCAGGGACCTCGTCCACTATCTGGAGTCGCGGCTTAGCATCGACAGTCACCGCATCTATGCAACCGGGTTTTCCAACGGCGGATTCATGTGCTACCGGGTCGCACGCGACCTTCCTAACTTGGTCGCTGCAGTGGCCCCAATTGCGGGCCTGCTCTCGCAGGAACTTGCAGGCCAATTCACTTCATCGACGCCCATTTCCATACTCATCATCGCCGGGACGGCTGATCCTCTGATACCGTTCACCGGCGGCGAGGTGGCAGCTAACCTGATGGCCGGACGCGGGGTCGTTTATTCCGCCCATGAGACGGCTCGTTTCTTTGTCAAGCTCGACGAGTGCTCTTCGCAGGGCAGCACCGTCTCCCTTCCCAACACGGTTCGGTTGGACGTGGCCACAGCAACGCGCACCACTTGGACGGGCGGACGTCACCAAACCGAGGTGCAGCTCTTCACGGTCCTAGGGGGAGGTCATACATGGCCGGGGGGCCTCCAGTACTCTCCTGTACGTATTACAGGACCAACGTGCCGCGATTTCGACGCCAGCCGTGTGATTTGGGAATTCTTCTCCCGTCATTCCCTGGGATGACCCAGATGCCCGGAACACACAGGTCTGATCTCTCGGCCGTCCCACTGCAGCCAGGAAGAGAAGAGAACGGCTGCGAAGGAGGAGGCAAAGCAGCCTCCTGAGATAGAGAAGAATGGCCTCAGCCCAGGGTGCGCCGCTCACTGCCGGCGTCGATTGCGGCGTGCGGCGGTCAGACAACGACCAGCATCCCCCAGATAACTGCGACTGCGGCTGAGGTCACAACTACGACGGCAGGCGGCGCAACGACGACCGCCGGTTCGTCGCTGGCGGAATTCACCGTGAACCTCAGTGGCTACCACGTTGTGCCGCCGCCGGTTGAGACAAGTGGCACCAGAAGTATCACCCTCAATGTTAACCTTAACTCTGGGATCATATACAAGCTGGATTCTCAGAACATTAGCGGGGGCACACAGGCGCAAGCATTCATGCAGGCGTCAAGGGGGCCAACGGTGCCGTGGTAGTCGATCTGCTGGCCGGTACCACAGGCATCCGCCACTGCCGCGGGTGCCTTCAGTGGAACTCTCGCTCAGGGCACACTACGGCCGCAAACCTGACAGGGCCTCTTGTCGGCAATGGCGTGCAAGATCTCATCGCCGGATTCACCCAGGCGGGCGGAGGCGCACACGTCGAGGTGGACACGGCGGCTCATCCGCAAGGGGAAATCCGCGGCGACATTGTGCCCCCGGGGCCTGACGCCACCGCCCCGAGGCGATGCCCGGGAATACGGGCGTGCCGATTCCACGTGCCGGTGGATTCTACCGCGGCGGGGGATAGTCGCCTAGCGGCGGATAGTCCCTCGGAGGGGGCGGAGGGGGCGGAGGCGGGACATCGCGACTTCTCCATGTGAACCACAAGAAGAGCGAGACCACTAGCCCCAAGATGCCCACGATGAAAATGATTATCCCCGCAAGCTGGATATCGAACGCCGAGGATTGAACTCTCACGGCCCAGGCAAGGACCGCGCCGACAACTACCAAGAAGAGAGATCCACCAATGTACATCTTCGCTCCTTAGCCCTTCCACTGTTTGGACAGGTCTGTCTTGCGCTCCGCGTACTCCTCGCGGCTGATCTCTCCCCTCGCATATCTTTCGTCCAAGATCTTCAGAGAGTCGGGTTCATTCACTTGGAGCCCGACTGGGTTTGGAGAGCTGATGGCGGTTTGGTCGTACTTGCCTCTTGCAGCAGTCCTGCTCCTTGCCATCGCCGACGATGCCATGGCGAGCGCGATGAGAGCGACGATGACAACAACGGCAATGATTATGAGCCACACCAACCCCGCAAGATGGTAGGGACCGGTTTGCAGCCACATCATGAGCCTCCTCTAATCACAGACAGCTACGACTCTTTCCCCCAGCTATCAACCAAGTAAACGCCAGACGCTCCTTACTGAGCCAGTGGCTCGGGCGCATCCGGTCGGTGGCGCTGCCCCAAAGCTGGAAGGGGTGCTACTTCTCCCCAAATAGACCCCGAGAGCGACCTTGCCGAGACTGAAGAGAAACGCCGTAAAGATCGCACCGACCCAGACCTCCCACAATCGCAGCCTGACGTTAGGAAGAACGACGAAAAACACGGCGATGAGGGGCGCGACGATAACGAAGAACACAAGAAACTCGCCGATCTGGAGCAGGATTCCGGGAGCCGGCAGGTAGGCCCTAATCGGTGGGAGAATCCGGCAACGACAGCGCTCGCAAAGACGCCGGCGAGCAAAAGCGCACCTACTCCCAGCAAGCAGGCAAGGGTCAGCGCGCGGTCGGCGGCCATGCCAAACCATCCGCCCCGCCCTTTCTTGCCGACCGTCCAGATACGGTTGAGGTCGTTCTGAAGCTCGGAGAGAACCCTGGAGGCGCCGAGAATGAGGAGAAACCAGCCAAGTGCCAGACCAACAACGCCAGCCGTGTGATTTCCGGCATTGTCCAGGATTGTCTTCAGAGCAGAGGTCGCGGTGGGACCCATAACCCGCTGTGCCTGATCGAGCAGGCCTGCTTCAGCGGAGGTCCTGCCGTAGGCAATTCCTAAGATCGAGACGATGATGATAAAGAGCGGGGCGAGCGAAAGGAAAGCATGGAAAGCAAGAGCAGCAGCCCGGCGGGATATCTCATCGGCCTACCACTTGTTGACCAGTTCTTTGAGGAATTCCACCCGCCAATCGTGCCCGCCCGGGGCTGACCCTAAGCCGCGTGACAGACGCTGCCAGCCTACGGAAGGCGGCCCGGCCGTAGGCGGCCAAGTTCCCGGCGGCGGCTACTGGGCAGATGGATGCGGCGTGAGCAACTCCACCATCGCCTTGATATGGGCAGTAGAGGTCCCGCAGCAACCGCCGACGAACCGGGCTCCGTCTTTCACGCACTGCTCCACACCGCCGGCGAAATGATCGGGCGACATGTCGAAGACAAGGCGCTTATCCACAAGCGTGCCCTTGCCAGCGTTCGGCTGCGCGATGATGGGCAGAGAAGTCACCTCCCGCATCATCGAGACGAGCTCGGCCATTTCCAACGGGTCGACGTTTCCGCAGTTCGCTCCAACCACAACCGCTCCCGCGCCGGCCAGGGCTTCGGCGCAGTCCCGGGCGGTATTCCCCATGATCGTACGTCCCCCGTTGGCGGCCGTCTTGAAGGCGATCGAGGCCATGACTGGGAGCTCCGTTGCCTCTTTGGCCGCGCGCACGGCGCAGACCGCCTCGCGAAGGTCGAACATGGTCTCGATGATGAGCCCGTCCACCCCACCTTCGCCCAAGAGGGACGCCTGCTCCCTGAAAGTCTCGTAGGCGTCTTCTTCGGACAGCTGTCCGTACGGTTTAAGCATCTTCCCGGTGGAGCTCATGTCACCCAAGACGTACTGGCCCTCGCGGGCGGCTTCCCTGGCGAGACGCGCCCCGGCGAGATTGACGTCGCGCACATCTACACCAATCTTGTGGGACTCGATATTGACCCTATTCATGGTCAGGGTATTGGTGATCAGGAGGTCGATCCCACAGGCGGCATATTGCCGGTGAACATCCCGAACGGCATCGGGGTTGGTGACATTGTTCTGGCCTCCCATTTCCAGGCCCAATTCCCCCAACCTGGTCCCCATGGCGCCGTCAAAGAAGATCGTCTTCCTATCGCTTGCGAGAAGCTCTGCAAGGCTCATTCCGTTTCCCATCTTCCGGGGACAGCATAAGAATCGCGGGGCAATTTCAGGGTACCAGCTTATCAGCTGGCCGCTGCGGGCATATGCCGGAAGGTTGCTGAAGAATGAAGCCTTGGCCACCATAACGCACTCGGGTGCCCGCCCAGAGGGCACCCGGGGCGGGTGCGATAGAGCGTCATTCTTCAGCAACCTGATAGAGTACGGACAATGACGCCCATCATCGTTTACATCGTGGATGCTTTTTCTGACCGGCCCTTTTCGGGCAACCCGGCCGGCGTGTGTATCTTGGCCAAAGCTGCCACGGAAAGATGGATGCAGGCCTTGGCCGGTGAAATCAACCTCTCAGAGACCGCCTTCCTGGTGCCGACGGCGCAGACTCAGAAGACTTTTTCACTCCGCTGGTTCACACCTGCCGCAGAGGTCGAACTTTGCGGCCATGCAACGTTGGCGAGCGCTCACATCCTGTGGGAAACGGGGATGCTCGGCCCCACTGAAGTGGCCCGCTTCCAGACCCTTAGCGGGCTCCTGACGGCTTCGCGGACGGGCGACTGGATCGAGATGGACTTCCCGGCAACTCCTCCGCAACAGACGCCCGCTCCCAGCGGTCTATCCGAAGCTCTCGGGCTCGCAGACGACCCATCGTTCGTCGGCCTGACACGCTTCGACTTCTTCCTCGAGGTTGCCGGCGAAAGCACGGTCCGACGTCTTAGTCCCAAATTCGACCAGTTGCGGAGGTTGGGGGCAAGGGGTTTCATCGTCACGAGCCGGGCCGATCCGGACCGTGGACCCGGCGGCGTCCCGGGCAAGGGCAGCAGCGGACAGACCCAGGACTATGATTTTGTTTCCCGTTTCTTCGCGCCGGGAGTAGGTGTGAACGAGGACCCGGTCACGGGTTCCGCCCATTGTGCTTTGGCCCCATACTGGAGCCATAAGCTCGGGAAGGCTGAGCTCGTCGCCTTCCAAGCGTCAGCTCGAGGCGGTGTCGTGCGAGTGACGCCGGCCGATGATCGCGTGCTCATCGCCGGACAGGCAGTCACGACCATGCGAGATGAACTAATGGGGATCGCCACAGAGACGGAATTCTGATTAGTCTTTTCCTCCCCGGGGTTCTTCCACTCCGGAGGTTGTTCTCCCTTGGAGGGGTCCGTCCGAACAACTGGTTGGATGGCCGGCCAGGCTTCGCTATGATCGACGTCGGGGCAGATAAACTAGCGGCTGATCGGTCGCATCGGGATGTTTCGTCAGGGGGACCAAGAGATGCAAGAGGGCGAAGAAGATCTGGCCGGGACATCGGGACAGAGGACGATTGTCCGCGATATCAGTTGGCTTGGGGCCGGTCAGGGAGCAAATGCCTGCATGGTTGATGTCAAGGATGGGAAGATCTTGCGCATCCGACCGCTCCGCTACTATGACAAGTACACCAAGGAGGAAGTCAAGCCCTGGGTGATGCACGCCCGCGGCAAGACCTTCGAGCCCAGCGAAAAGAGCTTGGTTCCTCCTCTCAGCCTGGCCTACAAGAAACGGGTCTTCTCCCCCGCCCGCATCCGCTTCCCCATGAAGCGAATAGATTTCGATGCCGGCGGCGCTCCTGGATCGGTCGGCCCGGGCGGCCGCAACATCCAGAACCGCGGTGCCAGCAAATACGTGCGGATCTCTTGGAGCGAGGCGCTTGACATCATCACGAGTGAGTTGCTCCGGGTCAAGGAAACCTATGGACCCACGGCCATCCTCTATCAGAACGACCAGCATGGCGAAAACAAGTACGTCCACGGTCCCCACGGTTGCGGCCGCAAGCTGCTGCGGCTTTTTGGCGGCTACACCCACCAGGTCCGCAACACCGACAGTTGGGAGGGCTGGTGGTGGGGAGCCAAGCATGTCTGGGGATGCGAACCCCTTGGTCAGCAGGTGCCCCAGAACAACATCCTTTATGACATCGCCAAGAATGCGGAGTTGCTCCTGCACTGGGGCTGCGACCTGGAGACAACGACTTGGGGCTGGGGCGGTCAGCTATGCAGCCGGTTGAGCTACTGGTGGACAGGGCTCGGAATCAAGCAGATCTACATCGCCCCTGACCTCAATTACGCCGGCGCGGTCCATGCAGACAAGTGGATCCCTATCCTTCCGAATACCGACGCCGCGCTCTATCTCGCCATAGCCCACCGGTGGTTCACTATCGGAACATACGACAAGGAATACCTGGGCACCCACGCCTACGGGGTCGACAGGTTCGAGGCCTATGTTTTGGGCGAGGAAGACGGTGTGCCCAAAAGCCCGGAGTGGGCGGCCCCCATCACTGGAATCCCTGCTCGTACAATCAGGGCCCTGGCAGATGAATGGGCCTCAAAGCGCACGTCGACAGTGATCAGTAACGGTGGCCCGGGCATCCGCGGCCCTTACGCCACCGAGCCCGCCCGTCTCCAGGCTATATGTCTCGCGATGCAGGGGTTGGGCAAGCCGGGCCGTAACCAGGCCAAGATGATCGAGTGGTCGCTGCGCTACATCCCAGGATTCATGTCGGCACCGAAACCCCAGACTGTGGTGAACACGGACTCCGCTTACCGCGGGGACCTTCCCCCGGAGCCAGGCAGCGAGTCATTGATCCCGAAGACGCTCGTCCCCAAACTCATCCTCGAGGGCCAAGGCACATGGTATGGCAACAAGTACGGCTTGGGTGGCGACCGCACGGAACAGTTCGTTCAGTATAAGTATCCCGCCGACGGCTGCTCAAAGGTGCACATGATCTGGACGGACTCACCCTCGTGGATCACCTGTTGGAACGATGGCAACAATTTCATCAGGGCGATGCGCGACGAGTCGATAGAGTTCATCTTTGCCCAGCATCCTTGGATCGAGAACGATGCCCTCTTTGCCGATGTCATCCTGCCGGTCAACACCTGTCTCGAGGAAGACGACATCGGTAGCGATGTCTGCAGCGGTCAGATGGACCTGCTTTTCGTGCAGCCTCGCTGCATGGAGTCCCTGGGCGAATCGTTCAGTGACTACGAGGTCGTCTGCAAGATCGCAGAGCGCCTGGGCTTGTTGGAGGAATACACCGACGGCATGACAATCCCGGAGATCATCAAGTCCGGCTGGGAGCATTCGGGCTGCGCCGACAGGATAAGCTGGGAGGATTTGAACGAGAAGGGCTACTACGTGGTCCCGCCCGACCCGGATTGGGAGAAGGACCCGGCCGGCCTCATCAAGTTCTACGAGGATCCCGAGAAAAATCCACTCTCGACGCCCACGGGGAAGCTCGAGTTCTACTCCACCGGGCTTGCGGAGCATTTCCCCGACGATCCCGAACGGCCACCCGTGCCGCATTGGATACCGGAGGGTGAGTCGCATCAGGAGACCATCGGTACGGCAAGATCGAAGAAGTATCCGCTTCTCGCCATGAGCAACCATCCGCGTTGGGGGGTCCATTCCCAGCACGACGACATAACTTGGCTCAGGGAGATCGAGACCTGC
>JAMDEO010000191.1:2883-16890 GCA_023483915.1 Actinomycetota bacterium | reverse complement strand
CCACCGGGAGTTCAACCCGATCCAGGTAGGACCAGAGCCAGAGCTGGCGAAGCCGATCGTAGGCGCGCGAGTAGTGCGTTTGACGACCGCTGTCCGGCCGAGGGAAGAAGGCCAGCTCGATGAGATCCGTGGTGAGGAAGCCTTCGATGTGGACGGCGGCGAGGATGTCCATTTCCCGTGCGGTGAGCACGAGCGGAGTGCAACCAGCCAGATCCACTTCAGTGGGCAGACGGCGAACCACGTGAGCGGTTAGGGGCTGGATACACTCGCGCATGGCGGGCAGGTGACTCGTTGCGTTTCGCATAGGAGGGCATGGGCACACTCGCCGAGCCATGTCATAGTCGTGCGCGCAACAACCTTGTTTCCCCGCCTGCGACGGCGGTCGAGCGAACCAACAGCCACCGGATGATTGCCGTGGAGACCAGTCGAGCCCTTATTGTGGCGCTGGGGCCCGTCCATTCCCTGTCTGCGCGGATGCTGACCGCCACGAAGGACGTCGACTGCCAATCGTCAGGTAATCGCCAGGTAATCCCCAAGTAGTCGCCAAGTAACCGAGATCGATGCCGGGCAGAGTTGCTGGCCCCCAAGTAACCGTCAGGTAACTGGGCGGAATCCTGCGGAGTTCCATGGAAGAGGACGCGCCAGGCGGGAAACGCGGATCTGGGCAGTAAAGCCGCAGACTGCTCTCGGTATTTCCGGCCAGAGGAACTGGTAACGGGTGGCCCTGGCGTATGTCGGATAGCCGCATCCGGCCACCCGATAGAGGTATTGGGGTTGATAGTGAAGGCGAGCCGCATCCGGCGGTCGTGCGACTCCGGAGCCCGGACGCTAATGCGGTGCCTGTCGTCGGACGAGATCTACCGGCGACAGGACGGCGATCTCCTCCACAAACTGGAAGTGGTTGACGTTCAAAGTCACGAGCGGCAGATCCTTTGCCCAGGCAGTGGCCGCGATCAAGGCGTCACCTTGCCACGTCGGGTGCGTGCGAGACGCGTACTTCGCCCGCAGACGGTCGAAACGATCGAGGGTTGCTGGGTCGGGGTACAGGATCCGCAGATTGGACAGGAGCTGATGGATAGCCCACCGCTCGGCGGCGGAAAGCCCCTGCTTCTGAAGCAGCTCACGTCGAGACAGCGAGGCGCAGTATAGAGGCCGATAGCCTGGATCCAGAAGGCCGTGCAGACCACGCCACCGCTTGAGGATGCCGATCAGTACGTCCGTATCCAGCAGATACCCGCGGGGCCTGCGGGGCCCGGTCAATCCGCCGCCTCGAGGCCGGCGAGGAACTCTGCATCGCTGAGAGGCGCGCCGTCCGGCTTCCGGGAGTTCCTGGCCCGGACCTCTGCGGCGTAGGTCGCCGGATCATCGATGTCTTCGAAGACCCGGATGGAGGCGAGCCCGATCTCATCCAGGGCCGACTCCGGTATCAGGTAGCGGCCACCGACCTTGATGGCTCTCAAGGCCCCGCGACGGATCATCGCCCGCACTCCTCCTGGCGAGTGGCGGAGGAGCTCGGCTACTTCCTCGACGGTATAGGTCTGCTCGTAGCGCGTGGCCAGCGACATCTCGATCCTCCCTACCCGTCAAGTGTATGCGCCTGAGTCGGTCGCGTCAAGCGCGTCAAGAAGGTGCAGAATCGTCACTGACTTATGTCTAGGTTAGTGTTGCCTGCCAGGCAAGAATCGCGTAGAATCTCGTTGGCCATCGCATCGCCCGTCAGGCGATGCGAGAATCAGGCCATCGTGGTAAGGCGAAAAAGGGGCGGATTCGGCGTTTCACACTGGTCTGCCTTCCAAGCAGATCGTCGCGGGTTCGAGTCCCGTCTCCCGCTCCCCAAAGGTATGAATCCCGTCAAGCGGTGCAAGAGGGTGAGGGAGTCTTCACCGTCGTGGCTGCCGTCGAGCCTGTGGATATGTAGGCGGGTCGGAGCGGAACGGAGAGCCGGCCACATTCCACAGGCGGTCCTGTCAGCTCGCCACCAGCAGTGCCGGCATCGGCTCCAGCTTTCCATCCTCATTCAGCTTGGCCAGCGACTCCGCGCTCGGATAGCAGCGGCTCACCCGCCACTCGTCGTGCTGTTCGGCCAGCACCGCTCCCACCGGCCGGATCGCAGCACTTCGGTTCGGGAAGATCCCCACTACGTCGGCGCGTCGCTTCACCTCCCGGTTGAGTCGCTCCCAGCCTTTTCCTATCTCAGATAGACTCTTTTCGGGTCGAGGGCGCGTAGAAGGGTCAATTCCTGCTCGGTGGGAGGCTTAGTCCGGCGGAGAACTGGTGCAATCCGGAGAGGCCAGCCGGTGTTGGCGATGGCCTCCTCAACGTCTCGGCTTTCGTGCAGCGCGGTCAACACCAGCTCGCCACTCGGATCCGGCTCCATGGTTCCGATGTCGGTGATGACGAGTTCCGGTCCGCCGCCCGGCATGCCCAGCCGGTCCCGTTCGGACCGCCCGGAGAGGAAGCCCGGAGTAGTGACGAAATCCACCCGCTCCGGAAGACGCTGTCTCTGGTGCGGAGTAATGACGATGACCCGGTGCGCGAGGGTTGCGATGTCGCAGGCTCCGCCGGAGCCTGCCAGCCTCGCCTTGGGCTTGAAGTAGTCCCCGATGGCTGTACTGTTCAGGTTGCCAAACCTGTCCACTTGGGCGGCACCGAGAAGACCGGTATCGATTAGCCCTCCTTGCAAGAACAGACCGAAGATGTCCATCATCGACTGCAGGCTGGCAACGCCAGTAACCAGGCACGGATCACCGATGGAGAAAGGCAAACGGGTGGGGTTCGCGCCTACTGCGCCGGACTCGTAGATCATGACCAGTCGTGGGGCGTGCAGTTGCTTCGCCAACATTGCCGCGAGGTTGGGTTGGCCGATCCCCACGAAAGTCCGCTCGCCATCGCGTAAGGCCCTGGCGGCCGCGGCAATCATCTGCTCCGAACTGGTGTGCTTCTCTGCCGTCGTCACCCCACCGCACCTCCGTAGACGCCGTAGTTGACCGGGGCGGCCAACCCCTCCGGAACTCTCAGGCCATCCAGCCGGTGGTGTCCAATTCGCTCCAGGTATCCCACATGGTTCGGCGTGCCCAGCACGTATTCGGCGAGCCATGCCCTTACCCGATCCTCATTAGCAGTGGACTGCGACCACTCGTGATAGAAGGCGTTGTCCCGGTCGTAGTAGCCCTGCGCATAGCTGGGATGCGCTCCCCATGGCGCAGCCACGACCGCATCCACCTTGAAGCCAGGGACGAGAACCCGGTTTGGGTCTGACAGGATCATCTCGGTGTTCACGACCTCTTCGGTGGTGACAATGAGCCTTCTCGCGGCAAAGGCTGCCTCCTTCACCTCACCGACGAAGCCCCAAATGTGGGCGTTGCCTTGGTGGTCGCAGCGTTGCACGTGCATTACCGTCACATCCGGGTTCAGGGCTGGTACTGTGTGGAGTACCTCCCCTGTGTAGGGATCAGAGATCGTCTTGATGTTGGTGTTGACCTTCGGAAGGTCGGTCCCGGCCATCGTGCGGATAGGGAAGAAGGGAAGGTGCATGGCGCCGGCCATGAGCCGGGCGACCATGCCGTAATGAGTGTACTCCTCGGTCTCGATGCGGCCCTCCTCCACGGCCTTGCGGAACACTCGCAGAAGTCCGAGTCCAGGATTCCCTGCCCAGCTGTACACGACTTTTCTCAAACTGCCTGCCACAAGCATCTGCTCGCACAGCAGGTCCGGCGTGGCCCGGATCAATTCCAGGTTGCGTTTGCCCTGCCTGATGATCTCGTGAGCGGCTGCATACGGGATTAGGTGGGTCAGTCCGGCCAGACAGACGCTATCGCCGTCGTCGATTAAGCGCGACACGGCATCGGAGAGAGTTGTCACCTTGGACACAGCATCTTCTACCCTGCTCATCGGTGTAACGTGGCCTCCCGTCCATTCTCTGCGTTCGCCACGCCAGCCACCGGTTCCTTTGAGCTGCCTGCCACAACGGCGGCGATCTGCTCCGGGGTGTAGCCGACCAGCCTGCGCAGCACCTCTTCGGTGTCCTGTCCGAGCTTGGGCGGCGCTGTGAAGCGCTCCTCCGATTCGGTTTTCATGGGGTTTCCCACCAGCCGCAATTCTCCTCCTGGGGGGCGCGGGACGCTCACTACCATGTTCCGCAGTGCTACGAGATGGTGCGAAAGGGCCTCTGCAACGTTCTGAACTGGAGCCGCTGGGACCCGCTCCCGCTGGAAGATCTCCATCCACTCCCCGAGGGGCCGGCTGATGAGTAGTTCGGCGAGGATTCGCTCCAACTCCGGCTCGTTCTCGAGCCGCGCGGCGGCAGAGTTGAAGCGAGGCTCGGTGGATAGTTCGGGATGGCCCAGCGCCTGGCAGAAGGCGGTCCAGAACTTCTCTCCGGTCGGGCTGATGACGAGGTATCGGCCGTCCGCAGTCTTGAACGCCTGACTCGGGACGATGGTCGGGTGCCTTGAGCCAGCCGGACCTGGAATGTGTCCAGATATCAGGTAGTTCTGTGCCTGCCAGGTGAGCAGGCTGAGCTGGGAGTCGTACAAGGATACGTGCACGTGGCGACCACGACCTGTGACCTCCCGCTCGCGGAGGGCCGCGACCGTGGCGAGTGCCGCGAAGAGGCCCCCTGCCAGATCGCCAATCTGGTACCCCACCCGCGCAGGCTCACCACCCGGCTCGCCGGTGATGCTCATCACCCCACCCATAGCTTGAACCAGACCATCGAACGCGGGAGCGTTTCGGTACTCGCCCTCATCGTGGAAGCCGTAGAGGGAGCAGGAGACGATGCGGGGGTTGATGCGGCTGAGGCTCGTGTGATCCACCCCGAGTCGCTCCGGCACGTCCGGGGCGAAGTTGTCGGACACCACATCCGATACACGGACGAGGTCGTAGAATGCCTCGCGCCCAGGCCGAGACTTGAGGTCCAGGACAACGCTCTTCTTGTTTCGGTTGACGCTATGAAAGAAAGCGCTGTCTCCCTGAAAGAAGTACGGCGGGATTGTCCGTGCCAGATCGCCGGCGGGCGGCTCAATCTTGATGACCTCGGCACCCAGGTCTCCCAGCAGCATAGTACCGAAGGGGCCGCCAAGCACCCAGGTCAGATCGAGTACCCGAACTCCATCGAGGGGTAGAGGAAGAGGCATGTCCAGATCCCCCATCTACTGTTGTGTCCGCCGCTTCGCGGATTCATCCGTGTTTCCATGAAGAGCCGCTGCGGATCTCATAGTGTCCGAGGAGGCGCGAGATCTCGGCTGCGGTGTCTAGGATTGCCGGCAGGCATTCCTCGTAGAGGTGGGCCCGGGAGGCGCGAACTGCCGAAGTCGACATGCTGATGGCGGCAACCACCGCCCCATCGCGACCCCGGACGGGGACAGCCACACCGTACAACCCGTTTTCCAGTTCCTCTTCCGCCACGGCAAAGCCCTGCGCTCGGACAGTAGCCAGGCAGTCCAGCAAGGCGTCGACTGTCGCGATAGTCCGAGGAGTGTACGTAGGCAATATTCGATCGGAGTAGAGGGCCCGTACCTCCGCGGTGTCGAGCGCTGCCAACAGTGCCTTTCCCATGGAGGTCGCGTGGGCTGGGAGAGTCGACCCCACTTGAATGTTGATAGCGATGAGCCGCTTGAATGGCACTCGGGCGACGTAACGGACGCGACTCTCATCGAGGATACCCATGCTGACCGATTCCTGGAGCCGGCTGTTCAGTTCCTCAAGCAGCGGCTGAGCCAACTTGGGGAACTCCAGCGCGGCGAGGCTGGCTGCCTGTAGATCGAAGACCTTCAAGGTCAATGAGTAGCGCTTCGTGTCCGCATCCTGGCGGATGTATCCGGCGGTCTGGAGGGTGTATAGCACCCGGTACGCGGTGGTCTTCTCCATGTTGAGGCGGGCGCAGAGTTCCGATAGGGTGAGCTTGGCCGGTCCGTCGCTAAAGCAGTTGAGGACGGCCAGTCCGCGGGCTAGTGCCTCGACATGGTAGCGGTCATCTAACATTGAGCTTGTCGGCTCCCTGTCGAAGTATTGACACGCCAATCATAATAGCATAGACTCTGCGCGCAGCGCAATAGGGCTTCGGTGACCGCAACAACATCCGATCGAATGCTGGAGGATGCCATGGCGGACTCAGAAAGCGCCCCCTGTCTCAACACCGCCCTCATCCCGAAACGGTCGATGACTGCCCGAGGTCGGAGAACGAGGCCGTCTCTCACATTCCCCGTATCGCTCGTCGCGCTACTGCTGCTCTGGCACCTGGTAGTCGTCGGGTTTCGGGTCCCCCTGTACATCCTGCCAACGCCCGGAGCCACGCTGGTCGCGCTGTGGAATGGGCTGACCGCGAACCCGCTTACTGCAGGGAGCCTGCTGTTCCATGTGGGGGTCACTCTCAGAGGGGCCGCGCTCGGGTTCATCGTTGGTGGGACCACGGGAGTTCTCCTGGGGGTACTGATTGGCGAGAGCAAGGCCCTGGAGCGCATCCTGATGCCCTATGCGGTGGGGCTGCAGAGCGTGCCCAAGATCGCCATCGCCCCTCTGGTAATGATCTGGTTCGGCTATGGGCTTCCCTCCACGGTCGTGTTGACGGCGCTCCTCACCTTCTTTCCTCTTCTCATCAACACCTACAGCGGCCTCAACGTGGTCGAGCGGGATTACCTGTTGCTCATGCGGGGGCTGCGGGCGTCGCGTTGGCAGACGCTGTGGTGGGTGAAAGTCCCCTCCGCACTCCCGATGATCTTCGCCGGCATCGACTTGGCTATCGTGTACAGCCTCTTGGGGGCGGTAGTGGCCGAGTTCGTCTCCGGGTCTGCTGGCATCGGCGTCGTCATTATCAAGTACCAGTACATCAACGACACTGCCGGCGTCTTCGCCGCGCTGATGACCCTGTCCGCGACTGCCATAGTCCTGCACAGCATAGTGCGGCTACTGGAGCGGAGGGCTATCTTCTGGAGGAAGCGTGACGCGCACAAGCAGATAACCGCTACTGCCTAGACTCTGCGGGGAGGATGAGCCTCATGATAGCTATCAAGAACCTGACGAAGGTTTTCGTCTCGACCAAGGGTGAGCAGGTTACAGCCTTAGAGGGTCTGTCACTCGACATCGCTCCCCATACTTTCGTCACGGTAGTGGGCCCGAGCGGCTGCGGCAAGACGACTCTGCTGATGATCGTGGCCGGGTTGGAGTTCTACTCCGAGGGGCAGGTCCTTCTGGATGGCAAGGCGGTGTGCGGACCGAGCGATGACGTCGGTATCGTCTTTCAGCGGCCGGTCCTGCTCCCCTGGAAGACCGTGATGGAGAATACGATGCTACCGGCCATGGTGCGGGGCCTGAAAGATGGCCATTACCGCGAGCGCGCGGTCGAGTTGCTCAGGCAGGTCGGTCTGGAGGGCTTCATCGGCCACTATCCGTCGGAGTTATCTGGCGGGATGGCCCAGCGCAACGCGATCACCCGCGCCCTGGTGCTGGATCCCCGCCTGCTGCTGATGGACGAGCCGTTCGGTGCCCTGGATGCGATCACTCGGGACCGGATGATGCTTCAACTGACAGAGTTGTGGGAGTCGACCCGAAAAGCCGTTCTCTTCATCACCCACAATATCCAGGAGGCAGTCTTCCTCGCTGACCGAGTCATCGTGATGTCGCCGCGGCCCGGCCGTATCATCGCCGACGTCCCCGTGGACCTTCCTCGACCTCGAGACCTCGACGTGATGAGCCATCCGCGATTTGTGGAACTCACGAGCCGGATTCGCGAGCGACTTGAGATCGGCAAGTAGTCGCTGGTGCGGAGAATCGAGTGGTAAAGAAGGGAGCCTGAGATGAGACCTTGGAAACCCGTGTCGGTTGTCTTGGTAGCGGTCCTCGGCGTGGTTTTGGCTGCCTGTAGCGGGAGCCCCAGCGCGCCCTCGGGAGCTGGACAGGCCCCGGTTTCCGCGACGAAAGCCCCAGTTGGCGGCGGTTCGAGCGCGGCTCCAACGAGTGCTGGGGGCAACGATGTCAAACCCCTCCAGAAGGTCGTTGTCGGCCTGCCAACAGCCCAATCGAACCCGCTCTTCGAGAACGTCGTGATCGGGCAGGGCCTCGGCTACTTCAAGCAGGAAGGGATCGACATTGAGTTCCAGTACATGGGATCCAATGCTGCTCCTATGGCCGCTCTTCTGGACGGCAAGGCGCAGGTGGCCGCCATCGCGCAGGATTTCCAGGTGAGCTACGTCGCCGGCGGCAATCCGCTCAAGACCAAGAATTTCTACGAATACTTCTATCCCAACAAGTGGAGCTTTGCCGTCCGGCCGGACAGTCCGATCCAGCGGCTGGCGGACCTAAAGGGGAAGACGATCGGGCTGGTCGGCCTGAACAGCCAAGACGAGAGCATAGCCAAGCAGTGGCTAAAGCTGGAGGGCGTCAACCCTGGCGAGGTGAATTTCCAGGTGGTGGGCAACGATGTCCCCGCCGGAGTGGCAATGACCCAGCAGAGGGTCGAAGCGATCTTGGTCTGGGACTCCACCCTCGGACAGTTCGACGTGGCCGGGATCAAGTACCGAGTGTTGCCGCGCCCTGCCAACCTCCCGCCGGTCGGCGGCTTCGCCCTTTCCGCAACGGAAGACTTCTTGAAGAGCCGTCGTGACGTTGCAGTCGGCGTCGGGCGGGCGGTCGCCAAGGCCACTGTCTTCGCGCTGGCCAATCCGACGGCGGCGGCAGCCGCGTACGTCCAGATGTATCCAGAGTCTGTTGGGCAGGGCAAGAGCCGTGAGCAGGCGATCAAGGACATAGTCACGATCGTAGCCCATCGGAGCGTCAACTGGACGTCGCCTACGCCTGGCACTCTCTGGGGCCAAAACGATCCGGCGGAGTGGAAGAATTCGGTTGAACTCCAGGGTTTGGGAGACAAGATCAAGAATCCCGGAGACTTCGTCACCAACGACTTGATCAAGGACATCAACCAGTTCGACCAGGAAACGATAAAGAAGCATGCGGCTGACTACAAAGTCAACTAAGGGGCAGCATACACGACGACTCCATGTAATCGCGAGGAGGCCAACATGGACGGATCCGCATTGGATGCGGTGCCAAGCACTGAAGAGTTGCTAGCCAACTTCGAGACGGACTTCTGGAGGGACGAAAAGAACCGGAGAAGCTGGAACGAGATCCAGGTTGGCGAAGAGCGAGAGACTCACCCGGTCACTCTGACGCTCAAGATCATCCAAGACTATGCGCGCGCGATCGGTGACCTAAACCCTCTCTACTTCGACGAGGAGTACGCCAACAGGTCACGTTTCGGCGGGTTGATCGCGCCTCCCACCATTCACGTCCCACTCATGTTCCTGTGCACCACCAAATCCGACTGGATGCGAACGCCGGGAACGGTCAACGCCGGCCAGAACTGGTACTACCGCCGTCCGGCTCGTCCCGGTGACGTCGTCACCCTACGCGCGCGGGCGCTCGACAAGCTGATCCGAAAGGGCCGGATGTTCGTCATTCACGACAACGTCTTCTGCGACCAGAACGGCCAGGTTCTGTGCTCTGGCCGGGGCTGGACGATACGTCCACGCTGAGGTGGCATTTCAATGGGAGATCGACAGACGGAGAAAGCAAGCACTAACATAATGGAATTCGTTGTCGGAGCCGAGTTTCCGTCCACACACATGGACGTGACGACGGACATGATCCGGCGGTTCGCGGCGGCATCTTTCGACTTCAACCCGCTCCACCTGGACCCCAACTGGATGGCAGACGCCACCTTTGGCAAGACTAAGTTCGGCAGCGTCATCGGCCACGGGCTGATGACCTACTCGCTGATCACACGAATGTTCACGGATGTACTCTACCCGGTGGGAGGGTGGCACGAGCGCTGTGAGGTTCGCTTCAAAGCCCCTGTCTTGCCCGGCCACAGGATCACCGCTTCTGCCAGGATCACCGAGACCAAGGAGATTGACGGAGACCTGGTGTATATAGCTGAGGTGGTCGCCTCAAACCAGGATGGCGTTGTCGTCGCCAGCGGTGATGCGATGGGGCGCGTGCCTCTCGATGCCGCGATGTAGCGGTTCGTCATCGCTAGACTGCCAGCGCCGGCGGCGCTGGCAGTCTAGCGGGAGGATCAGCCTTGTCTACCTCAGTCATGGAAGGGAGGTGCATGAACGAACGGGACGCGGTGATCGTTGAGGCCGCGCGCACGCCCATCGGTCGCTACGGCGGCGCTCTCAAAGATGTTCGGCCGGATGACCTGGCTGCCCTTGTCGTGGCCGAGGTGGTGCGACGGTCGGGGATCGACTCTGCGGAGATCGAAGAGGTGGTCCTGGGCTGCAGCAATCAGGGTGGCGAGGACAACCGAAACGTCGCGCGGATGGCGGCCCTGTTGGCTGGGCTGCCTGTCGAGGTGGCAGGCATCACCGTCAATCGGCTCTGTGGCAGCGGGATGAGTGCAGTTCACCATGCTGCCCAGGCCATCTGGAGCAACAACGGTGACATCTTCGTGGCTGGCGGGGTAGAGAGTATGACTCGAGCCCCCTTCGTTCTCGCCAAGCCCGAGGTAGCCTTTTCCCGTGGCAACCTGACCGGGTTCGACACGACGATCGGCTGGCGTTTCCTCAACCCGAAGCTGGCTGAGATGTACTATCCATACAGCCTGGGTGAGACCGCCGAGAACGTGGCCGAGCGTTGGGGAGTCTCCCGGGAGGAGCAGGATGCCTTCGCCTTGAAGAGTCAGCAGAAGACGTCAACGGCGGTGCGGTTGGGCCGGCTGGCTGAGGAGATCGTTTCGGTAACGGTCCCTCAGAAGAGGGGCGAGCCCCTGATCGTGGGGTCGGACGAGCACCCCCGTCCTGACAGCACGCTCGAGACGCTGGCGAAACTGAAGCCCGCCTTCAAGAAGGGTGGAACAGTGACGGCTGGCAACTCCTCCGGGATCAACGATGGGGCGGCGGCGATCCTGATGATGTCTGCGGCGCGTGCCCGCGACCTCGGACTTCGCCCACTTGCTCGGGTCGTCGCGATGGCTGCAGCGGGCGTGGACCCAGCCTATATGGGCATCGGCCCGGTCCCAGCCACTCGGAAGGCGCTGCGACGGGCCGGCTTAGCGATAGGACAGATGGATGTGGTCGAGATCAATGAAGCGTTTGCATCTCAGTCGATAGTCTGCCAGCAGGAGTTGGGGGTCACGGATGAGCAGCTCAACCCCAATGGAGGCGCCATTGCCCTGGGCCATCCGATTGGGATGAGTGGCGCTAGACTGGTGATGACGCTGGCCTACGAGCTGCGCCGCCGAGGAGGGCGATACGGCCTGGCGACCATGTGCGTCGGAGTCGGCCAGGGTATCGCTACAGTGCTTGAGAGCGTTGAGTAACCAGGCTTTGCTGGCTATGGCAGGCAGCCTGTAGCGAATAGGTTTCGTACGAATGGCGGCCGAATCATGTTCTGTCGCATGACACAAGTAGGCGCCCCTTCTGATAAGGTAGCGGTGCTTGCCGTCCCTTAGCCGAAAGGAAGCGCCTGCCATGAGTGTAGCACCCCATGACGCGAAGCCGATAGTTACCGAACACGCCCTGCTGGTGCCCTGCGGCCGATTCGCTGCCGAGGTCGGGCTGATTGACGCTTTGAACCGAGTGCCGTTCAAGATGAAGACCGTGGACCACAGCCCCGGCAGTGCCATCAGCGTCCACTTCGCGTCCGACAGCCCGTGGCGGGGTATCACTCTGTTCTCGAAGCCGCAGGTCAGCTACCAACTCCGGTTCCCGTTTCTCGAGGATCGCCTACTCACTCGGGCAAAGGCATGATTGCGTCTCTACTCGTACGAAACCTACGCTGACCGTATCCGTAGGCCACGGCGCGTCCCTTTGGTCACTTGAACCGCCTCCAATCGGCCAGATTCGACCCAATGGAGAACCGTCTGCGGGAGATCCCCAGGGCCACCGCCGCCCTGTCGAGGGGAAGCCAGCCGGCAGTGGCCTCGGGACAGAAGCGCCTCCGAACCTCATCGTCAATCGCGATCTGCCATGGCGCTCCCGGCGCCGCCTGTTCGCCAACCAGAAGCCCCTCGTCCAGCCACCGACGGATGGTGCTGTTGGATACGCCGAGCTCCGTCCTGGCCTGATCCACGGTGAAGAGCCCGGCTTGCCTGAGCGGCCGTGGCCCGAGGTAGGCAGGGACCCCGTAGCTTTGGCGCACCGACTGCACCCTCGCGGTGTTGAAGGGATGGCCGTGGGCGGTGCGACGGCCCTGACGGATGAGAACCCGCGCGATCATCTCATCGGGATAATGCTGGGCGAACTGCCGGATAAACTCCACCGTCGTCGTGTCGGTGACAAACCGGTGCTGGCCGGTTCGGTTCAAAGGCGATGTGAGGTGGCTGGTGGCGCCGCCTTCCCAGACTACGGTGAGCTCGGCTACAGCCGCTGCCCGATCCACCTGCACGACGATCTCCTGGATGAGCGTGCGCAGCAACTGCTTCCGGTCGCGATCCTCCGTGGTCGGCGCCTGCCAGACACGCTGGAGCCGCACTGCTGGAGCCGCACTCCGAACCGCCTGAGACGGGCGACTTCCTCGGCGCTACCGGTAGTTTGTTAACCTTGGCAGGGTTATTGCTGAGCAGGACGGCGGGAGGTCCTGTCCATGACTCAGCGTATGGTGTGTCCACCCGTGCCCGGTCCCTTGGAGGACTACGCCCTCCGGTTCGATGACCTGTTCAGCTCCCTGGCCCAGCGCCGGGGCTTTCGTACCTACTTGCCGGCCTCCCGATTGCCCAACGGCAAGGCCGACCCGACCTTCCGCACCAAGCCCCAGATCGCCGTCGAGTTGGTGGATAGGGCCCTCTCGGTGGGAGTGGAGTTCCGTGCCGTCGTGGCCGACTCCGGCTATGGTGATAGCGTCGACTCCACCGTCCCCCGCAGCCGCAACGCACTCGGGGTACTCGAAAGCCCACGATGAGCCCCTCCATCACCAGGCTGCGAGGGTAGCTCCCATTGCGACGAAACCATCCCCGATGCTTCCGCCCGCATCCATTGCAGCAAGCGTTCACCTCGACCTGCTCCGTCCGATCACCCCACTGCTGAGCCGGACGGCCCAATAGCTCCTGAACCTCCGCGTTCAGCACCATCCCAATGAACGCCTCCGCCAGGGCGATCCACTGCTCGAGCCACCTCTGCTGTCGCTTAACCATCCGCGCTCGCCGCTCGGCCTTCGTCAAGCGGTCGACCTTCTTGTGCTTGCTGCGTCCGTGAAGACGTGTTACCTTCTGTGTCAGCAGGCAGCCCTCCCTCAAGCTAGAGGTCCCCACCCCAGCCAACAAGAGAGTTGCCTGATTTTCATCCCCTCTCAAACTGACACAATTCTTCGCACACTACCCAAGAAACGGCCGCATTGTGGGGGGGGCAGCCCTATGCTATACTTTCGATACTGGGGCACCGCCCCTGGCGGTTGTGTTTGTCTGGAGGGATCGCATAGTCTGGTCGAGTGCGCCCGACTCGAAATCGGGTATGCCGTAAGGCATCGGGGGTTCAAATCCCTCTCCCTCCGCCCCACCTCTGAATAGCGTCGCGTCATCTGGAGAGGTCGCCTAGTGGCCTAGGGCGCTCGCCTGGAGAGCGAGTAGGTGTAACAGCCTCGTGGGTTCAAATCCCACCCTCTCCGCCGTCTTCTGGGATCAGGAAGCAGTCCGATTCGGGACTGCTTCCGCCGTCTCGTGGGCCTGGCATCTTCCGCCGAACCGGCGGCCGGGGCGGACATCCTGGCCCGCGGCCCCGTCCGTTGGATTGACACAGGGGGCCAGGTCGGCTAGAATCCCAGGTAGTAGCGTGAGGGGTAGCGAGTCCCTGGCTCGGTTAACAGTCGAATTGGTGTGCACCTGGAGGGGTGTCCGAGCGGTTTATGGTGGCCGTCTTGAAAACGGTCGGGCGAGAGCCCCGGGGGTTCGAATCCCTCCCCCTCCGCCGCGTTGGGTGGGCTCACCTTCCAGGTGGCTGTCAGCTTCGTGGAGGAGTCGCATAGTTGGTCTAGTGCGGCCGCCTGCTAAGCGGTTACAGGGGCTATAAACCTCTGTCA
>JAMDEO010000191.1:0-2873 GCA_023483915.1 Actinomycetota bacterium | reverse complement strand
CCCCGGTAGCTCAGCGGATTAGAGCGTTGGGTTGCGGACCCAAAGGTCGTAGGTTCGAGTCCTATCCGGGGTGCCGTTGTTGCTGGTTCTGATCGGCCTGCCGTTCACCTGGCGCCGTTCGGCAGGCAGTCGCAGGGAGCCCTCAGCTTGCGGAACGGATACCGGCGGGTGTCGTTCGTGCCAGCTGCAGGCTAGCCGCTGGTCGACCGGGCATGTCCTGTAACGTGGTTGACCGCGGTTTTTGTTTTGTCCCGCGCCCCCCTGTAGCCGCGTTGCGAAAGCCGGAAACCGTCCCCGCAGAGGTGTCCGCAGACCGTGGAACGGGACCAGTTGGCGATCGATCGCCTCAGCCGCATCTGGGCCATCATCGAGCACATCGCGGAGAACCCCGGCACCAGCCGCCGCAGGCTCGCCGAGCGATATGCCCTTAGCGAGCGGCAGGTTCAGGAGGATCTGCGTGTCATCCGCGAGGAACTGCGGTTCCCCCTCGTTCGACACAAGGGCTACAGGTTTTCAGCAGGCAGGGACCACGTCGTCCTCGACTTCACCTTCTCCGAGGCGAGGGCGCTGATATCCGCCCTGCGGCTCGCGGCCCTGGATCGGGCTGTCCCCCAGGAGTCTCTGCGGTCGCTCCTCTCCAAGTTGCCCGCGGTCTTCCCGCTGCACCTGCAGCCCTTGATACGGAAGAGCCTGGAATCGCTGGGCAACCCCGAACCGGCTATCGAGGAGAGGGTGTTCCTGGCATTGACCGAGGCGCTTTTCGAGAAGCGGCCGGTTCGCCTGCACCTGTCGGCGAGGGCCGGCGGCCTCGCGCCCGACCCGATCGTGGAGCCTCATCTGCTGATGCCCTATCTGGGGTCCTGGTACCTGGTGGGTCGCTGCCGGCAGAAGAAGCGGGTCATGATGTTCAAGGTGGAGAGTATCGAGGCAGTTACGCTGGCTTCGAAGATGTGATCGCTAGCGGCAGCTCTGGCGATCCATGCCCTCGCGCTCAAGTTCAGCGGACGCAATCGATCCGCCATCCAGCAATGCGTCAACCTGGTGGAGCAGAAGGGCAGGGCTGAACGGCTTCGTCAGATAGCCATCGGCCCCGGCCCGCCTGGCGCGCCGCATGTCCCACTCCGAGGTGGAGGTGGTCAAAACGAGAACCTTCGTTCCGCTGGTCCGGGGATGCTCCTTCAACTGCCTGCAGAGGGAGATGCCGTCCAGGCCATCGAGGCGCACCTCGGTTAACACCAGGTGGGGAGACTCGACGATCGCCAGTCCCAGCGCCTCTTCTCCGTCGGAGGCGAAGCCGAGGACGTAACGGCCCGCGTCGAAGATCACCGACAGCAGCTTGCGGACGGCAGGATTTGGGTCTGCCACAAGGACTCGATGCCTTTTCATGGCCCATGCTTATCAGCGCGTTCTCGCAAAACGCTCGCAGAGGGTGCTAGAATCGCACACCGTAACCAACCTGTAACGGAGAGCCATTTCTCCTTGGACAAAGACCCCTGGCTCAAAGTCCTAATCGTTCTCCTGGTGGTCATCGCCGCCAGCTATCTCGCTGGACTCGTTTGGACCCTGGCGGTTCGCTTTGCCGACATTCTGCTCTTGCTGGCCCTGGCCTGGGTCCTGGCCTTCGCCCTCGAACCTGTCACCTACGCCCTGGAAGCCCACTCTCGCGTCGGCCGCGGATTAGCCGTCTCCACCGTCTATCTGGGCCTGCTGATAATCCTGAGTCTCGCCACCCTGCTGCTGGTCCCCGTGGTCGCTCTTCAGGTTTCCCAGATCGGGACCAATCTCCCGCTTTACACGGCCAACGTCACTGGATGGGTGGCGTCCTTCCAGCAGTGGCTGGGCGAACGCGGCATCGAGATGAACGCCGCGACGGTGCTGGACTACCGGGAGATGGCCCGCCGCGCCGAGGCACTGGGACCCGTCATCGTCAACAACGCGCTCGCGCTGGCCGCGGGGGTCGCCTCGGTGCTGTTCAGCATCGTGCTGGTGCTCATCCTGTCCTTCTACGTCATGATGGACGGCAGCCGCTTCACCGCGGCCCTCCTGAAAGCGATTCCGCCCGACCGCCGCGATGAGCTGAACTACCTGTTCTACAGCACCCACCGGGCCTTCGGCGGGTTCATCCGGGGCCAACTGGTTCAGGCTATCATCTACGGAGCCGGCACCGCGGCGATCATGCTGCTGGCGGATCTCCCCTACACCGCCGTCGCGGCGATGTTCGCTTTCGCAGTCATGATGATACCTTTCATCGGCCCCATGCTCGGAATCGTCCCACCGCTGGCTATCTCGCTCTTCATCCACCCCGAGCGGCTCTGGTGGGTCTTTCTCTTGCTGCTACTGCTGCAGCAGGTCGTGCTCAACGTGCTCGCCCCCAAGGTGATGGGCCAGACCGTGGGTATGCACCCCCTGCTCGTTCTTGTGTCGCTGCTCGTCGGGGCCAAGCTAGCCGGAGTTTGGGGCGCGATCTTTGCGGTCCCCGTGGCCGGTGTCATCGTGGCGATGATCTCTTTCTACCGGATGACGGTGGAGGAGCGGAAGCGTCACCTGGAGGGAAAGTCGGAGGAGCCGGCCTGGCAGGCAGTCACCAACGCCCAGGCTCACGGCGGCCTCGATCACGGCACTAGCATCATGGACTCGTGACCGGGGGGCTCGCCACGCAGGGCACTCTCGAGACTGCACGCAACAAGGAGGCCGCAACTTGAAGAGGGTTCGCAAGGCCGTAATTCCCGCCGCGGGTATGGGCACCAGCTTTCTGCCGGCTACGAAAGCTCAGCCCAAGGAGATGCTCCCCATCGTCGATAAGCCGGTGATCCAGTACATAGTCGAAGAGGCGGTCGCATCCGGAATAGAGCAGATCGTCATCGTCACGGGGC
>JAMDEO010000068.1 GCA_023483915.1 Actinomycetota bacterium | reverse complement strand
GACGATGCTGGGATCGGTACTCTTCGCCAAGCAATCGATGGAGCATCCCGCTCAGTTGCGGAATATGGTCACTTCGCCTGCGGGAACATCGGCCGAAGCCCTTTACCAACTGGAGAAGGGCGGCCTGCGAACCGTGCTCTCCAAAGCGGTCTACGGGGCATATCAGAGGACAATAGCTCTCGGGGCGATGCGGAAGAAGGACGAGGACTAGCGGGCCCGCCCCAGGTGCTGCGCAAGGGAAGCTCACGATGCACGCAGTATTTCTCTCCCAGCTCAATCAAGGCCGCATCGACGCCATCAAGAACCGGTCTGCCGATGCCTTCATCACCGTGATGCCCCAGGCAAAAGCAATCATGGAGGACATTCGCCAGAACGGGGACGCGGCGCTGCGGCGGTACACCAAACAGTTCGACGGGGTGGATCTGGCTGAGATTCAAGTTCACGAGGCGGACCTCCGGGCCGCCGTGGACCAGGTATCGCCAGGCGTCTTGGACGCGCTGAAGTGCGCTGCCGCGAATCTCAGCACCTTTCACGCTTCCCACCTCGCCAGCCGTCGGGAAGTCTCGCCCATAGACGGCATCAAGCTGTGGCGGGAGTGGCGACCTATCGAGACGGTAGGCATCTACGTGCCCGGTGGCAAGGCTAGATACCCTTCCTCGGTGCTGATGAATGCCATCCCGGCGAAGACTGCCGGGTGCGATGAAATCATTCTGTGCAGTCCTCCCGCCAAAGACGGGCAGGTGCCGGCGGCAACGCTTGCCGCGGCCGCCGTCTCCGGTGTGACCAGGGTATTCAGGATCGGGGGAGCCCAAGCCATCGCCGCCATGGCCTACGGTACGGAGAGCGTGCCGCAGGTGCTGAAGATATTCGGAGCCGGCAACAACTGGGTGACAGCGGCAAAGATGCTGGCTTTTGGGCAGGTCAATATCGATATGCCAGCCGGCCCATCCGAGGTGCTTATCATCGCCGGCAGGGAGGCGGATCCCCGCTTTGTAGCCGCCGACATGGTATCGCAAGCCGAGCATGGCGAAGACTCGGCATCCCTGCTTCTCACGGACTCGCCGGAACTGGCGCGGTCGGTATGCCAGGAGATGGACAGACAACTCGAGCAGCTTGAGACGGGCCCGCGGGCGGCAAGAGCACTCGAACGCTATGGACTGGTGGCGATAGTAGGTAGCCTGGACGAAGCGGTGGCCTTCAGCAACGATTACGCCCCCGAGCACCTCGAGATCATCACCGAAAACCCGAAAGAGCTGCTGGGCCGGATTAGAAACGCCGGGTCGGTCTTCCTTGGGAATTATGCGCCTGTGCCCGCGGGTGACTACGCATCCGGCACTAACCATGTACTGCCGACGCAAGGATATGCTAAAATGTTCGGCCCGCTTAGTGTGGAGAGCTTTGGGCAGTACATGCAGGTACAGGAAATCGAGCGCGAGGGTCTTGCGGCCATTAGAGAAACAGTAGAGACTCTGGCGGAAGTGGAAGGATTACCTGCCCACCGTGCGGCTATTGCAGTCAGGTTCGACGAGCGCTAAGCTGCGTCCATGCCTGTCCTCACTTCCGCGGAAAGGAGCGGCTGAGCTATGCCCGCTGATAGCGTCGAAGATCTGATTCGCCCTGACATACTACACTTGGAGGAATACGAGCCGGTAGAGCCACTGGAAAAGATCAGCAAGAGGATAGGTATACCGGTCTCCCAGATCATCAAACTGGACGCCAACGAGAACCCCTATGGGCCTTCACCCAGGGTCAAGGAGGCTCTGGCGGCTCATGATGATTTCCACCGCTATCCGGACCCTGATTCCGGCAAGCTGCGAGAGGCAATTGCGAAGTATGTTGGGATGGATGTCGATAATATTCTGGCCGGTGCCGGAGCCGACGAGTTGATCGAGCTGACCTGCCGCCTCTTTTTGCGGCCGGATGACTCGATTATCAACAACGTGCCGACCTTTGGAATGTACAGCATATGTGCGGGTATTAACGCCGGCCAGGTAATCCAGGTAAGGCGCCGGGAAGACTACAGCCTCGACGTGCCGGCCATTTTGGCGGCGGTCGAGGACCGGACGAAGATAATATTCGTAGCCTCACCCAACAACCCTACCGGGAATGCCGTAACGGGTGCTGAGATCACCCGTTTGCTGGAGACGCGGCGGGTGGTGGTGGTCGACGAAGCGTACTGCGACTTCGCAGGGACGACGGTTGCCGGGTTGGTACCAAGTCATGAGAACCTGGTTGTCCTGCGCACTTTCAGCAAACTAGGCGGCCTGGCGGGTTTCCGAGTGGGTTACGGCCTCTTCTCGCGGCCGGTTCTCCGCCAACTTCTCAAGATCAAGCAGCCCTACAACGTGACAACGCCCGCTCAGATAGCTGCACTGGCCTCGCTCGAGGATGTCGAGCGGCTGCAAGAGAATACCCGGGCAATCGTGCGGGAGCGCGAGCGCTTATTCCAGATGTTGACCAGGCTGGATTTTATCGAGCCGCTGCCCTCCCAGGCCAATTTCATTCTCTGTCGTGTCACAAAAGGAAATGCATATCACATCAAGAAGGCACTGGAGCGGCGGGGCATTTTCGTCAGGTATTTTCGTAAGCCACTGTTGGAGAATGCCATCCGCATTTCGGTGGGCACTCCGGCACAAAGCGATATACTGGTGAGTAACCTATGGCAAGTGGGCGAAGACATGGCCAAGGGCAGACTGGTAGCCCCGTTCGGCGCTTAGAGAAGCACTCTAGCCGCTGCGGGGTTGTGGGGTGAAAAAGATGACTCATCGGGTAGCGATGGTCGCCAGGAACACTCTTGAAACGAGCATCTCCGTCGATATCAATTTGGACGGATCAGGTGACGCTCATGTCGGTACAGGTGTTCCGTTCTTCGATCACATGCTCACCGCCTTTGCCAAGCATGGGAGAGTTGATTTGACAGTCGACGCCAAGGGCGATATCGACGTTGATCCCCATCATACCGTCGAGGACGTGGGAATAGTGCTGGGGCAGGCAATTGCCAAGGCACTGGGAGAGAGACAGGGAATCGCCCGTTTCGGTGACTCTCTGGTCCCGATGGATGAAGCCCTGGCGCGAGTCGCTGTGGATATGTCCGGACGTCCGTACCTCTCCTACAATGTCCCCGGCCTGGCCGAGAGAGTAGCGGGATTCGACACCGATCTAGCCAAAGAGTACTTTCGGGCCCTGGCAGTCCACGCCGGCCTGACCATCCATATCGATCTTCTCCGCGGCCAAAACGCCCACCATTCGCTCGATGCGGTGATGTCGAGGAAGACCAACTCGTCGGCGCCCTCCTCGCTGTAGAGAGCCGCCATCTCCACCGGGTCG
>JAMDEO010000015.1 GCA_023483915.1 Actinomycetota bacterium | reverse complement strand
CTGCTCCAGGAGCGAGGGTTCAACAAGCGGGCCGGCATCAGCGACACCGCCGACGGGATGCCCGAGTGGCTCCGCCGGGAGCCGCTGCCCCCCAACGATGTGGTGTTCGACGTGCCCCAGGAGGAAATCGACGAGTTCTTCGATTTCTCCAAGACGACAGAGTTCATAGAGACATGAACAAGAGGAAGGACATCGATCCATGCGATTGACAAAAGACGAAGAGAAGATGCTGTCCGGGGGCTATGGAGAGGCCACGAGAAGGGCTATGGAGATCCTGGTCACCATGGGCGACTACGCGGGCGCGCAGCGCATGGTCCCGGTGAGTTGGGCTGACCTGTCGACGTTCTCCGGCATAGGGGGCGGACACGGCGACAGTCCGGACAACGACTTGTACAAGTTCATGAAGGAACTGGACGATCTCTGCGACCGGGAAGGGGTGAGGTTCCGATGCCCCACCACCCTTGCCGATGCGGGCACGCCCGAGAGCAACGCAAGACTGACGCGGATGGGAGCGCAGCTCATATCCCCAGCCGGGGCTTCCAGTCCCCACGACATCTTCCCGTTGCCACTCTTCGGTCAGTACGTCACGCCCGGTGCCACCAACATCAATACTTACTGCAACAGCATGATCGGCGCCAGGGGCAACAACGAGGGGCCGATAGGCGTGCGGATGGCCGCGATAACCGGCCGAACGCCGCAGTACGGCTATCTTCTGAACGAGAACCGGCTCGCCAAGACGCACGTGGAAGTGCGGGTGGCGCCGAAGAACTACATCGAATGGGCCGTCCTCGGCTTCTACATATCGAAGAGGCTGAGCAGGCATTACTGGGATGTGCCAGTGCTCACGGGGATAGACCCTGTTGCCGTCACCAGCGACGACATCATGTCGCTCTGCGCCAGCATGAACAATCCCGGCTCCATAACGCATTTCCTCATCGAGGGCCTGTCGCCCGAAAGCCGGACGCTGGAGCAGGCCCTGGGTGGGAGAAAGCCCAAGGAGAGATTCACTGTGGGGCCCAAGGAGATGGAGGAGGTCTACGACACGTACCCGCCCACGGGCAACAAGCCGGAAATAGTCACCTTACGCTTTCCGTTGACGGTGCAGCGCCTGTACGAGGTCGCCGGCCTCTTCGAGGGCAAGAAGGTCCACAAAGACGTCTCCTTCTCCGTGGACTTGACCCTTGCCGCCAAGCTGGTCGCAGAAGGATCCGGTCTGAAGAAGCGGCTGGAGGCGGCCGGGGTCCTGGTTGCAGAGAAGCAGGGGCAGGTGATGTGGAGGGGACAGATGATTGACCCTTGGGTGGACGCGAAACGGGCAGGCGTAAGAACCATGGTGACCGACAGCCTCAAAGACTGCAACGCGATAAGCCAACAAGAAATAGACATGGTCCTCCTACCTTCCCTGGAGAGAATAGTAGAAGTTGCTGTGACCGGGAAAGTGGAGGGAGGATAGATGGAAAAGATCATTCTAAGAGGGCATAAAGGTATCGGAGGCACGGCGGAGGGCGAGGCACTAGTCAGCCAGAACGCGCTCAGCTACATATTCGACGTGGGTGGCATCTGGGATACGCCCATGAGCGCCAAGGTGACGAACAAGATAGAGATGCCCGACTGGTACGGAGAGGATCTGGCCGGCAAGGTGCTCGTCTTTCCCACTGGTCGAGGGGGGATCTTCAGCTCCGCGATGCTGATGGGTCTGGCCAGAAGAGGCCTCGGGCCGAAGGCGATGATCAATATCAAGACCCATCCCGTGTTCGCGTATGCCTCGATAGTGCTGGACCTGCCCACCGTGGACGAGCTTGACAAGAACCCCCTCGAGGTGATCGACAACGGGGACTGGGTCAAGGTTGATGCGGAGAGGGGGATCGTCGAGGTGACGAAGAGAGAGAGCTGACGGCTGCGGGCCCATGCGGAATATCGGAGGAGGTGATAGAAGACCATGCGGTTGACAGAAGACGAAGAAAGAATGCTGGCCGGGGGGTACGGAGAAGGCTACAGAAGGGCGATCGAGATCCTCGTAAGCCTGGGCGAGTTTTATGACGCGGAGCGGCTCGTTCCGGTCTCGATGGCGTACCTCGTGGAAGGTCCAAGCCCGAGCGAACCCGGGCAGGCGACCAAATGGCTCGAGGACATGGCCGACCTGGGTACAACTTTTCGGTGTCCCTTGTCGACCGCGCCCTTGGAGGGGGGCACGTTTACCGACTACGGTGTGCACAAGAGACTCGGCACGGTCTTCGCGGCGTCGGGTGGTGGGCATCCACGTAACCCGTTTGTCATGCCGGTGTATGGGCAGCACATCACCGCTGGTGGTACCGCGGTGACCCACTACATGAACTCGTATATCGGCGCCAGATCAAACACCGAAGACTTTCTAGGGCAGTACTCGGCCGCCATCGTGGGCAAGACACCGGAATACGGCTTCCACCTGTCCGAGAAGAGAGTGGGAAAGACGCTGTTCGACATCAAGGTGGGACTCAGGGACGAGACCGACTGGAGCGCCCTCGGCTACTACATCTCCAGAACCCTGGCTAAGAACTACTGGGATGTGCCGGTGATAAACGGGATCAGTCCCGCCGACGTCACGAATGACGATCTCGTTGCCTTCTCGATGAGTGTGCCTTCGTATGGCGCAGTTGTCCACACACTCCTTGTCGGCGTCTCGCCCGAAGGGCGGACATTGGAGCAGGCTTTCGCCGGGGGCAAACCCAAAGAAACCTACGTCGTGGGACCGAAGGAGTTGACGCAAGTCTTCGACACCTTCTCCACGGCCAATGAACGCCCCGACATGGTGTGCTTTGGCGGCTTCGGGGTCAACCTGTCGATAAGCGCCGTGTACCAGATCGCGAGGCTGCTCGAAGGAAAGAAGGTCTCCGGCGATTTCCCGACCGTAGCGATGATCGACGGGCCTGTGAGGACCGTGGCAGACATGACGGGCATCACGGATATCCTGAAAAAAGCCGGCGTGAATTTGGGCATGCCTGAGGTATTCGCAGAAAGAGGTCTAGAGGCATCAGCTTGGTCACAGAATGCAGTGATATCCGCTAAGAGAATGGGCTGGAACACCTTGGTCTTTGCCGACGCGAAGTCGTGCCATTACATAGGCAACCAAAACATTGAGCCGGTCTTGAAGCACGTAGATGAGTGCGTGCAGATCGCCCTTACCGGCAGGATAGAGGGCTGACAGATGGCAAAAATCATGCTCACGGGGCATAAAGGCATCGGAGGCACCGCCGAAGGCGAGGCATTGGTGTGCCAGGAGCCGATCAATCTCATGGCCGACACCGGAAATGTATGGACTGACCTAAGGGACACTACATTCACCAACAAGGTGGGCACTCCTTCGGTGTACGGCGAGAGGTTTGCTGGCAAGGTCCTCGTGTTCCCCACAGGCAAGGGAGGCATCTTCAGCACGAATATCATGATGGATGTTGCCACGGTCGGCTGCGCACCCAAGGCTATCGTCAACGTCATGGCCCATCCTGTGTGGGCGACCCTTGCGATAGTCCTGAACATACCTTTGGTTGACAGGCTTGACAAGGATCCGTGCACGGTCATAGAGACAGGAGACAACGTCAAGGTAGACGCACGCAGGGGAATCGTTGAGGTAACCAAGAAAGGGAGCTGATGTTGCAGCTCAATACTGAAGAACAACGAATCCTGGATGGCTCGCACGGCCACATGGCGCAGAAGTGCATGGAGTTCTTGGTCGCCTACGGCGAAGCGGCGGGAGCCGAGCGCCTGGTGGATATCGACGGCACCGTGGACATCCACCCGAATTCCGTTTCCTGGGTGGGCGACTTCCCCATCACCCAGGAGGAGATCGAGGAGCTGGCCCGCAAGGGTGAGAAGTTCAAGGTGCCCACATACGCCAACAAGCCCGTCAATCCCGGGCTGATCATCGACGGCTGGGAGACCTGTGGTACTCGTCCGAACAACGATCCCGATTACCACAATAAGTGCATGCAGAACCTGAAACCCCTGATCCAGATGGGGATGGTCCCGACGCTTTCGTGTGACTACTACCTGGTCAGCACATTCTGGCCGACTCAAGGGCAGCACTGCTCGTGGGGCGAGAGCTCCGCGATCCCCTGGTGTAATGCGGTGCTTGGAGCCCGCACCAACTTCGATGGATGCTTCCAGGCCGCCTACCTGGGTAGGATCCCCTACTACGACCTTCATGTGCCGGAGAACCGGCTAGCCACCATCCGCGTAGAGTCGGAGAGCGTGCTCCAGAGCGACATGGAGTACGACTTGTTCGGCTGGGCGGTGGGTGAGTTTTGCGGCATGGACGTTCCGGCCATCGTTGGCGTGGGTAGCCCGAAGATCAACCAGTTGGTCAAGATGAACTCGGCGCTGTGCACGGGTGGTCAAGTCCGGATGTATCACATCGTCGGGGTAACGCCCGAAGCCCCCACTCTCGAAGCTACCAAAAAGAGTCCAAAGTGGGCGAAGCAGGCCGCGATTGGCAGGAAGGAGCTTCGCGCAGCCTATGAGCTCCTGAACACCGCGAAGACCGACGAAGTCGATTTCGTCTATCTTGGCTGTCCTCACTACTCGATTGAAGAGGTCCAGAAGGTCGCCTGGCTTCTGGAAGGCAAGAAGTGCCGTATCTCGACTTGGGTGATGACTAACCCGGCGACTTACCGGTTGGCGGAGATGATGGGTTATCGGGCCATGATCGAAGGCGCGGGAGCCAACCTGCTGTCCGGCACCTGCGCCTGCGAACTGCGTGGGGAGTGCCCACCCACGGACGTCTTTGCGACCGATTCGGCCAAGCAGGCCTATTACATCAAGGGCCACGCCCATCCCAAGGAATTGGGTGTTTGCTATGGGACGACCGAGGACTGTGTCAAGGCGGCGACCACGGGCACGTGGCAAGGTGAGTGGAGAGACACATGAGCAAGCCGACACCTCGAAAGATCGTGCTGAAGGGTAGAGGCGTCACTGGAGGGGTGGCTGAAGGCGAGGCGCTAGTCTCTCCGCGGCCCCTCATGGGCTGGGGTATGGTCAACGAGAAGATGGGCTATACCACCGAGGAAGGACATCCGTTGTTCGAGGTTCCCTTCAAAGGCAGGGTACTGGTCTTTCCCGGCATGCGTGGCTCTGGTGGGTTCGTCATGTATGGGCGGACAAGAGCCTTTGATACGCACCCGGCCGCCTTCGTCTATACGCGAGGAAACTCGGTGATGTACTTCGCGAGCATGAACGCCAAGGTCCCCACTGTCACCGACCTTGACAAAGACCCGGTCGAGTTTATCGAGACCGGCGACTGGGTCAAGGTCGACGGCGACAAGGGCGTGGTCGAGATCATCAAGAAGGCATGATCAAGTTGGGGCGGCTCCGATGATCTGTGTGACCGTCACGGCCCGGGGTGTGACCGGGTTCTCCAAGGACGCGGTCCAGATGGAGTTGCCGCGTGGGAGCACGGTAGCCACAGTTCTCGACTTGGTCATAGCGGCCAAGTCCGGACCTCAGAAGAATACTGACCCCAAGATCTTCCGCAATGTGATCGCTACCATCAACGGCCGCTACGTCCCCGCCTCCCAGGTTGAGGAGAGGGTCTTGGCAGCCGGCGATGAGATCTCCGTCATGCCCTTGATCGTGGGCGGCTAGTAGAAGGTTGGCCTGATGCAAGGACATAAGCTTCCACTGAGTGCCACCTGCGATGTCCTTGTTGTCGGGGGAGGCGCCGCCGGCATCGCAGCAGCGATTGCCGCGGCGCGCTCCGGGGCGGAGACGATGTTGGTTGAGCGCTACGGGTTCCTGGGGGGTTTGGCCACGACCGCGCTTGTCGGCGCGTTCTGTGGGCTCTTCACCACGGGTCCGAAGAAGCACCCCATCGTGGCCGGCGTCTGCGACGAGCTGATAACCCGTCTGCGAAACGTGGGCGGCGCGGAAGAGAAGCGGACTTCGGGCATCGACTCCCGGCTTGCAGCCGTAAGCTACGACCCGGAGTTGTTCAAGTTTGTAGCCGAGCAGATGGCTCTGGAAGCGGGAGTCAAGCTTCTCTACCACACCTTGGTCGTCGACGTACTCTGGGAGACACCTGGGGCCGTCCTAAAGGGCGTCATTGTGGAGAACAAATCGGGTCGTTCGGCGATTCTGGGACACATGATCATCGATACGTCCGGTGACGCCGACGTGGCCGCGAGAGCCGAGGTGGATTTCGAAAATGGCGACGGCCAAGGCGGCGCCCAGGCAATGACCAGCGTGTTCAAAGTCAACAACGTGGTTTCGGGATCCGCTTTGGAAGAAGCGATACGCAGCATGCGCGCGCATCTCGTAGCTGCGCAGAAGTCCCGCCGCTACGAGTTCAACCGTGTGGACCCGGTTGTCTTCCCGTCATTGCCGAAGGGGACGGTGTCCGTGAACCTGGTCAGCGTCCGCGGTCTCAAGGCGACGGATGCCGGCGAGCTCAGCGCGGCAGAGATCGAGGGCCGGCGCCAGGTATTCGAGTATCTCCGGGCCCTGCGCGACTTCGTTCCAGGCTTCGAGAACGCCCAGTTGGTCGCGCTATCTCCCCAGATCGGAGTCCGGGAAACGAGAAGGATCCTTGGAGAATATGTCCTCACCGGAGAAGACGTTGTTTCGGGGACCAAGTTCGAAGACGGCATCGGCCTTGGCGCCTGGCCCGTTGAGGTGCATAACCCCGAAACTGGGCGGATCGAGTGGCGCTACATTGACAGAGAAGACGAATTCTACTCGATTCCGTTCTCCTGCCTCGTCCCCAAACGGCTTGAGAACCTTCTCGTCGCTGGACGCTGCGCCTCAACAGCCCACGTGGCCCAGGCCTCCACCCGAGTGATGGCCCAGGCCCTCGCGATGGGAGAGGCCGCGGGCGCGGCTATGGGACTGGCGTTTGGCTCAGGTCGGACCGTTCGCGCCTTGCCCACTGCTGAATTGCAGGCGGAGCTGAAGAAACGCGGGGTGCTTTTGGAACTCCCCGGCAACGCCGGGGAGAGGCTGGAGACGGCATGAACCCGTATTTCCCGAAAAGACGCGATGGGGTAGTAGCAGGCACGCCCGCCCGCGCGCCGAGCGAGAAGCATCGCCGGAGTCCGTGGTAGGAGTAACTATGGAGAATGGGAGCAAATGGGCCGCGATGTCCCCGGAGGAGAAGCGAGCGCACCGCTTCGAATGCTGGCTGAATCCCGATATGGAGTTTGCCAGCCCTGAGGCAGTCTGGCAATACCGAGACCGTGTTATTCGCTTCATCGATGCCATTTGTCTGGAAAGGACGCCTGACCGCGTGCCCGTGAACACGGTCATGGGCTTTTTCCCAGCCTGGCACGCCGGCCTAACCCCGTACGACTCGATGCATGACATGAAACGGGCATCCGAAGCCTGGTACCAGTACAACATGGAGTTCCAGCCCGATGCGGCCGTATCACCCGCCCTCAACACAATCCCCGGAGCGGCTCTGGAACTACTCGATCTCAAGCACTACTCCTGGCCTGGGCACGGGGTTGGCCGCGATTTCGGGTATCAGTACCACGAGGCCGAGTTCATGGCGCCCGAGGAGTACGATGAATTCGTCGCCGATCCCACCTTCTTCTTGTTGCGTCGTGCCCTCCCGCGCATGGTCGGCGCCTACGGGGGGCTCACCGGCCTTGTCTCTCCGCATGACATGCGTCATCTCGCCGGCTGCCCGGCGCACGTCGCCAGCTGGGGCCGTCCTGAGGTGAGAGAGAGTGTCGAGCGGCTGATGGAGGCCGGTCGACAAATGCAAGTATGGCTGGACGAACTCGGGGAAGTTTCCAAGCGCATCACTGCGCAGGGATTTCCGGATCTCTTCGCCTGCATGGCGGAGGCTCCCTTCGACGTGATCGGCGATAGTCTCCGCGGCACGCGCGGCATAATGCTCGATCTCTATCAGCGCCCGGAGAAGGTGATCGAGGCGGCTGATCGGATGGTGGAAGTCGTCTTTTACTCCGTGATGGAGTACACGACTCCGGACAGCTTACCTGGTGTCTTCATGCCCCTGCATAAAGGGCTTGACACCTTCATGTCCCCTGATCACTTCAAGACCTTCTATTGGCCCAGCCTGCGTAAACTGGTGATGAAGCTCATAGGCCAGGGGTTTGTCCCCTGGTTGTTCACGGAGGGGCGCTACAACACGCGCCTGGACATCATCAATGACCTGCCGAAGGGCAAGGTCGTCTACTGGATGAACACGACGGACATATTCAGGGCCAAGGACATCCTGGGGTCGGTTGGCTGCATCCAGGGTAATGTTCCGGTCTCGATGATGACTGCCTCCACGGCCGAGGAGGTCACCAAGCACTGCCGAGAGCTGATCGAACAAGTGGGGGCCGGGGGAGGCTACATTCTAGATCTCGGAGCCGGACCAGAGAAAGCCAAAGCGGAGAACATCCACGCAATGATCCGGGCTGCCAAGGAGTACGGCGTTTATCGGTGAGCGCCGAGCCCGGAGCACGAACGTCGAACACCAAATGTACAAGGAGGGTCTTACTCATGGAGAAGAAAGGCTTCTGGCGGCCCAAGGCCGTGTTCACCGATTCCAAGAACACGCTGTTCGCTTGGGATTACATTTGGATCGATTCATGCCGACAAATACTGGAAAAATACGGGAGCTCCATGGCGCCTATCGATTTCTGGCGCACGTGGATCCGGGTGGGAGCGGGAGAAAATCACAAGGTCGCTTTTGGCAAGTATCGTGAGTTCAAGGAGACGCTCGAGGTAGGTCTGGAATATGCCTTCAAACTGACCGGTGTCCCAGGCACTCGCGAGGACATCTCCTTCATGTACGATCGCTGGGACGAAGTCGGTCCCTACCCCGATGTGGTCCCCGGTTTGAGCAAGATCCAGAAGATGGTCCCTGTGCTCATATACTCGAATGTCGAGACCTGGTGCCTCGACATGATGGTGGAGAAGCTGGACGGCTTTCGCCCTGATTTCGTGGGCGACATGCAGAAGAGCCATAGCTGCAAACCCTCCCCCCGCGCGTATCGCTGGGTCCTCGAAACGGCCGCTCGCCAGCTCGGCCTGGATCTTGACTTCCCCGATATGCTCTACGTCGCAGGGCCGCAATGGGATGCACAGTCAGCCATAGCATTGGGCATGAAGGGGGCGTGGATCCGCAGGAATCAAGACATCCCTGCGGATGAAGGCCACGTTGGCCTCGAGATCTTAGGAGAACCGTACGACTACATCGTTGACGATCTTCACGAAGTTGCCGCAATTGTCGAAGACAGTATGGTTTGGACTCCGAGGTGATCGCGTCGGACCCGATGTGGAATGCACTCTCTCCCGGCGAGAAACGAAAGCATCGCTTCCAATCGTGGCTTGATCCCGACATCAACTTCGCCAGTGCGCAGGCTGCGCATTACTATCGAGAGCGCGTAGCCCGCTTCACCCAAGCTATTTGCTTAGAAGAGACACCCTACCGGGAATTGTCTGATTCGCTGTGCGTTTCCCGGGCACCTCGGGCGATAGGGTTCATGCCCCAGGCAGAACTCGTCACCAGCGCACCCGACACCGAGGTGTCGGTTGCTCTTACGGCGATGTTCAATGGAGAGCCGGTCCAGTACGTTGTGTGGGACCTTCTTGCGTCCGACGTGGGGCTTACTGCGGGGCGTGAAATCTGGGGTTGGCCGAAAAAGCTCTGCAACGCTTGGATCGAGAAGGGGCCAAAGGGAATGATGGGCGTAGTCAAGCGGCCCAAAGGAGTCCGCATTTGTACAGGCTTCCTGCAACCAGCGCGTCATACCACGAGAAGAGGCGGATACATTTTCCAGCACACTCGTAACCGTGAGGATCATCCCCAGTCCTGAGGGCGGCGACCCCCTTATTCAATTGATCGAATTGATCAGTTCTAATACGAACAACTTCGTGGCCGGTGATGACTACTGGCCGAATCAGATCCGTGGGGTTGGCTCTGTCTCTTTCCCCGCGCAATCTGGCTTCGACCCCTGGCACAAATTGCCTGTGATACGCATGATCGATGCGTTCTACTCCGGTGGGACCTCATGGAGCGATCTGCCCTACGGCAAGGTTCTCAAGACATACTAGGGCACCACGCGAAGTCCGGGACACGCGGACATATTGCCATGGCAGACGAGCCGGCGGAAGGAAAAGGTAGTTGAGTACGTACTCCGAGTGGAAGGAGACAAAGGATGATTGCCAAGGGAGCCATCCTTTCGGGTCTGAATCAGGCATTTAAGATTCAGGAATTGGAATGGGACGACCCGCGAGACGATGAAGTCGGTATCCGCGTACAGGCCTGCGGTGTGTGCCACTCTGACTGGCACTGCACCAATGGTGACTACCCGATGCAGTTCCCCTGCTTGACCGGCCACGAGGGCGGCGGGGTCATCGAAAGCGTGGGCCAGAATGTTACGCGCTTCAAGGTCGGCGACAAGGTCGTGATGTCCTGGATGCCTTCCTGCGGTCACTGCTGGTCCTGCGTCAATGGTCAGGGACAGCTGTGCGACCGGGGAGCGAATCTCCTTACAGGGGTCAGGGACGACGGGACCTATCGCATCCACAACAAGAAGGGTGATAAGGTCGATCAGTTCGCCTTCTTGGGAGCCTTCAGCGAATACGTGGTGATTCCCGAGGACGGGTGCATCGCCATTGATCAGGATTTCGATTTGCTGAAGATCCCGATCGTCGGCTGCCGGGCTCCCACCGGTGTGGGCGCAGTCATCAACACGGCCAAGGTCAAACCCGGTTCCACGGCATTGGTCATAGGTCTCGGTGGCGTCGGATTCAACGTCATTCAGGGTCTCAAGGTCGCTGGCGCTAGGCTCATCATCGCCGCCGATATTGCAGCTAACAAGAAGCAGTGGGCACTGGACTGGGGCGCTCACCACTTCATTGACGCCTCGAAGCACGACGTTGTCGAGGAAGTCATGAAGATCACCGGCTTCGGTGTCGATTACGCATTTGATGCCATCGGCAAGGGAGCGGTCCAGAGTCAGTGTGTTAAGGCGACGCACAAGGGCGGCCTTTCCACATGGATCGGTGTGGCCCCGATTGACCAGACACAAGTCGAGTTGAACACCTGGAACATGACGCTCTACCAGCAAGGGGCTATTGGAACGTGCTATGGGGGTGCGAGCCCATTTGAGATGGTGCCTCAGCTCATGGGCATGTACAGGTCGGGCATCATCAAGCTCGATGAGCTGATCACAAAGTACTACAAGTTGGACCAGATCAACGATGCCTTCGCCGATATGCTGGCCGGGAAGAACATCTGCGGCTGCCTTCGCATGTACTGATGCCGAGTCCGTTGCGGCCGCTCGAATGGGTCGACTGGTTCAATCGTCACCAGCTTCTTGGACCCATCAGCTACGTACCGCCGGCGGAGAAGAGGTAAGCGTGTTGATGGTGGCCCCTTAGAGTTGAGAGTAGCGCAGCGGTTGGTGATTGACTCTTCTCCAGTTTCTCGCAGTGCCGTCTTGGGTGCAGGGAGGGGTAGCGTGATTAGTGTGCGGTTATTTGCCGGACTCGCCTCCCAAGCGCCTGGCGGACAGAACGAGTTCGAGGTCTCATGCACTAGTTGTGCCACCGCTCGGTCGATTCTGGATATGCAGGGGATTCCCGAATCTGCCGTGGCGTTTCTTATGGTGAATGGACGAACGGCCGAATTTAGCTCTGAGTTGCACGATGGTGATCGAGTCGCCTTCTTCGCTCCTTTAGGTGGTGGTTAAGGAACTCACCCCACGGTATTACGTTAGAGTCCGGTGGTTCCCAATGCGTTGGTGGGGCATAGCTGACAGCGTTTGAGCGTTGCAGCGTGTTTAGCATGAACAGAGCGGAATTGTGATGAGAACGCTGTTGCGGGTCGACGTGAGAACGGGTACAGTCACATCTGAGAACCTACCGGAGGAGTTCACACTTCTCGGTGGCCGTGCTCTCACTTCGCCCATCGTCGCCAAGGAGGTTGACCTAACGTGCGATCCCATGGGGCCCCAGAACAAGATCGTGTTTGCCCCGGGACTCCTGGGCGGCACCAAGGCCCCTAGCTCCGGTCGGCTCTCGGTTGGCTGTAAGAGCCCCCCAACTGGAGCTATCCCCATACGCGTCCCGGCCGGCCGAGGCTATCGGCGGAGCTATGTGATCTCATCCTCAAGCTGGCTCGCGAGAACTCAAGCTGGGGGCACCGGCGTATCGTGGGCGAGCTCCAGAGTATGGGCATAGCGGTCTCCGCCAGCGCGGTGCCTAAACTGTTTGTCAGAGCCGGTCTGCCGCCGGCACCGCGATGCAGTTCAGACGAGCTGGCGTTCCTTCCTCCGAGCCTGGGCGGAAAGCGTCCTGGCGGCCGGCTTCTTTACCGTGGAAACCGTCTGGCTTCGGCGCCACTATGTGCTGGTCTCTCTCTCGCCTCTGGCCGCGTCGGAGTACATCGCGATCCCATCTAACCCCACCAGCGCTTGGGTCTGCCAGCAGGCGCGCAAAGCTGCTGATGGAGCTCGACGATCGGCGCGAGAGTGTCCCCTTCCTTATCCCTGATCGCGATGCCAAGTTCGCCCGCGCCATCCTGGAACGCTTCCTCGGTAGTGCCCGCCGCGAGTGTCTAGACCGCCTGCTGATCGTCGGAGAGGGTCATCTTCTCCATGTGTTGAGTCTCTATGTTTTCCATTACAACGCTCACCTCTCCCACCGGGCTCCCGGTTTGCGAGCGCCGGACTCTGTCGAAATACCGCCGCCGAACCTGCAGCCGGCGCTGGCTCTTGCCAATGTGCAACAGCGCGACCTGGTGGGCAGGCGGCTGCATGAGTATCGGGCCGCGGCGTAGTTTTGCACTCAGCACGCTCTGCCGCTCGGAGACGATTTCGTGCTTTCCGTTGACAAGCTGATTTTGGTCTGATACAAGGGTTGCGAGCGGAGTGGTTGAACCAGTGTGCCAGTGGACCACATGCGCTCCCAAAACGGCGTCCCAGCTGGAGACGAAAGGAAGGCCTATGAGACTCAAAACGACGTTCCCGCTAGTGGTCCTAGTGCTCCTCGCAATCGCAATAGTGGCATCCTCGTGCGGCGGATCAACAACCACAACAAGCGCGGCGGCCAGTCCCTCGACTACCGGCGCAGTCGGTAGTTCGACGACTGGAGCGGCGGCGACTGGCGAGCCCATAAAGATCGGGGATATTGTTCCCCTGTCCGGCGCCGAGGCGCAGGACGGCACGCGTATTCGGCAGGCCGCTGAGCTCGCCGTGCAACAGATAAACGGCGCCGGGGGCATCAACGGCCGGCCGATCGAACTAGTATTCGAAGACGGCCAGGGGGACCCTACCGCTTCATCAGCGGCCGCCGTGAAGCTAGTCACTCAGGACAAGGTTGTGGCGCTTCTCGGAGCGTATGAGAGCTCCGCCACGGCCGCGGTCATGCCTATTGCGGCGCAGTATGAAATCCCCTTAGTGACCGCCCTGTCCTGGGATGAGAGCCTTACCCAACAGGGCAACAAGTGGTTCTTCCGGGCTGCTGTCACGCAGCAACTGGCGCAGGTGAAACTAGCCCCGTGGTTCGCCAAGAATCTCTCCATCAAGAAAGCCGCAGGTATCTGTGCGGACACAACTGGGGAGCGCATATTCGGCGAGATCTATCAAAAAGAACTTCCGAAGTATGGTGTCGAATTCACCAGCCTCAACCTCTTCCCGCCCGGGCAGACCGACCTTTCCTCGATAATCACCAAAGTTCAGAATGAGGGCGTGGACACGATCTTCATGGGCATGAATGACTCCGATGGCCTCAACCTGCTGAAACAGCTGTACTCGGCCGGGTACAAGGGCAACAAGGTAGCCTTTGAACTTCTCGAGGACTGGCTGAAGCTCACCCCTCAGGGTAGTGAAGGGATGTACGCCACCACCTGGTACTGGCCCCAGGAAGACACGCCGGTGAACAAAGTGTTCGCCCCGGCGTACAAGGCTGCATATGGTCAAGACCCTGACTTCCCGCCGGCGGGTGGCTACGACGAGGTTCTCATTATCGCAGATGCGCTAACCAGGGCTGGGTCTCTGGACGGTGCTGCAATCCGAGATGCTCTAAAAACTACTGATATGCAGATAACTCGCGGTCGTCTGGTATTTGATGAGACCGGCCAGGGCAGTCACGACATCGGTATCGACAAGGTCGAAAACGGCCAACGCACGCTACAAGAGCTGGTCGATCTCTCCACCATCCAATCCAAATAATACGGCACGACTAGACCGTGCGGGGGAGGGAGTGGACTCTGGAGCGTCACTTCCTTCCCCGCTCAGCTGACGATCTCACTCGTGCGAGTGATGGGGGCGAAGGGGAAGAATGCTAGTCCAGCAAATCCTGAACGGCTTGGTCATCGGTTCCGTTTACGTGCTCATTGCCAGTGGTCTAACCATTATCTTCGGAGTAATGAACATAGTCAATTTCGCCCATGGCGAGTTCTACATGCTAGGGGCGCTATTCACCATCATCGCAGTCAATTTTATCCATCTCAATTTTATCCTGGCTGTAGTGGTGGCTATTGCCATGGTGGCTGCCGTCGGGCTTCTCTGCGAGCGCGTCATTCATCTCGTCAGTCACCTACCACTTAGTGATTATCTTTACACTACTTCACTGATTACCATCGGCATGTCCATATTCCTGGCAAACACGGCCAACATACTGATGAAGCCACGTCCTCGCATGGTAGAAGCACATCTACCCGAGCAGCCTGTCTCCCTGGGCATAGGCACCCTACCAGGCACGAAGCTGATAGTGTTCGGAGTCGCAGTAGTGGCTACGGTGGTGTTCAGCCTATACATGTACAGGACGCGCTGGGGGAAGGCTACCCTGGCTACCTTTGAGCACCGGGAAGCCGCTCAGGCTATGGGCATCAACATCAGGGCGATCGACCGAATAACCTTCTCCTTGGGTGCTGTCATGGCCGGCCTTGGTGGAGCGCTCATAGGCAGCGTGTACTATTTCACTCCAACAATGGGCTTGGGCGTAATTGCGAAAGCGTTTGCAGTGACCATCATCGGCGGCCTCGGTAGCTTCTCGGGCGCGATTGTGGCTGGTCTGCTGCTTGGCATTGTAGAAAGCCTCGTGGCCGGCTTTGTCTCGAGTTCGATGACGAATGTCGTCAGTTTCTCCATCATGGTCGTCGTACTCCTTCTGATGCCGCGAGGCATCGGGCCTCTGTTGTCGCGGGTACGGCGCCGCGGCGCCCTGCGATGAGGGGCTACCGCGCATTGCTCGTTGGGTCGCTCGTCGCGGTCCTCGTTGCCGCCGGTCCCTTTTTGTCGGTCGCCTCGCCCTACCTCCTGCACCTGATGGTCCTTTGCCTTATCAACCTAATCGCAGTACAGGGTCTGAACCTACTCAGTGGCTACGTCGGTGATCTCAATCTCGGGTACGGCGCCTTCGTCGGGCTAAGTGCCTACACAACTGCACTTCTGACTTTGCGGGGTGTGTCTCCTTGGCTGGGATTGCTGGCCGCGATTGCCGTATCACTGCTGTTCGGCTGGCTGAGCGGGCTACTTATCATGCGCCTCCGCGGATCCTATTTCATCATGGTCACCTTTGCTTTGCAGTTGGTGTTCTATGAAGTAGTCCTCAACTGGACGAGTTTCACACGCGGGTCTGAGGGCCTCATCAACCTGCCCACCCCGTCGCTGTTTGGGCTACACTTCGACGACAAACTGGCCTGGTATTTCTTGGCACTGGCGGGCGCGATGGTGGTCGTTGCCTTCTGTTACGCCTTGGCTCACTCGTCCATAGGGGAAGCCTGGGTTTGCACCCGAGAGAATCGGGCGCTTGCCGAGGCTCTGGGTATCAAATCAGTCCACTACAACATGGTCGCCCACCTTGCCGGCGCCATTCCTGCGGGTATAGGAGGCTGGCTGCTGGCTCATTACATCACCGTGGCCAATCCTCAGATGCTCGCCTTGGGGTACGTGATCACGCTCATCCTTATGATGACCATCGGAGGTCGGGGCACGATTGTGGGCCCGATCATCGGAGCACTGCTCATAACCCTGTTGCCCGAGCAACTGAGGTTGTTGGCCGACTGGCGGCTGCCCATGTACGGAGTGCTGCTGGTGATCATCTCGGTCTTTCTGCCTTGGGGCATCATGCAGTTTCTTGGGCCCATCAGCGTGCGCCTCGGGAAACTGCGCCGACCAGCGCGGAGCCAAAAGCGAGCTGAGACATGACTGACTTCTTTCGCGTGAGTAATCTGACAAAGAATTTCGGAGGCGTCGTTGCGATTAGCGACGTATCCCTAGTGGTCCGAGAACACGAAATCCTTGGCATCATCGGCCCGAATGGGGCCGGGAAAAGTACGCTGCTCAACATTGTTGCGGGCTTCTATCCCCAAACAGCTGGCACAGTCGAGCTCAAAGGGGAGCGACTCGACGGGCTGCAGTCATTCGAGCGAGCTCACCGGCGTATCGCTAGGACGTTTCAACGGCCCATGGTCTTTCCCAACCTCACCGCTCAGCAATGCGTCGCCAGTGCCCAAATAGGCAAGCGGATGCCGGCGATGAGAGAGGCCCTATTTCTGCGCAGGCACGTCGCAAGCGACAAGAGGCAGCGCATGGCGAATGCGGCGGCCATATTAACCCGCGTCGGACTTCTGGAGCGCATCGACGCCCTGGCCTCGAACCTATCGCACGGCGACCAGATGCTGCTCCAACTTGCTGTCGCCGTGAGTAATGAACCAGAACTGCTTTTACTCGACGAACCGGCCTCCGGTCTGAATCCGACCGAGCTTGAGAAACTCAGAGTCGTTATCCAAGGCTTCAACGAGGAAGGCGTCACCATCATGATGGTCGAGCACAGGATGGAGTTGGTCATGAGCCTTTGCCATCGGATCGTGGTGCTCAACAAAGGAGAGCAGATCGCTGAAGGCACGTGTACCGAGATCCAGAACAATCCTCATGTGATAGAGGCCTACCTCGGAACTAGGAAGACAGGCTGTGCTTAGAGTCGACGCCATCAATGTCGCTTACGGCCACGTTCAGGTTCTGTTTGACGTCTCCCTCCGGATTGATGAGGGTGCGCACG
>JAMDEO010000198.1 GCA_023483915.1 Actinomycetota bacterium | reverse complement strand
ACTCGGGGAGCAGGTGGGCCGGGCGCTGGCCGAAGCGGGCTTCGCGATTGCCAATGGCGGCTATCGCGGCACGATGCACGCGGCCGCCAAAGGCGCTGCGGCGGCCGGCGGCACGGTGATCGGTGTGACGTGTTCGGCATTCAAGAACAGCGTCGCGAACGAATACATCACGCGGGAGATCGTCGCCTGCTCGCTCGAAGAGCGGCTCCAGAGACTGGTGGAGCTTGGCCAAGGCTATGTCGTGCTCCCGGGCGGCACGGGGACGCTGCTGGAATTGGCGATGGTCTGGGAGTTGAAGAACAAGGGCTTTCTCGACGGGAATCGGCCGGTGGTCCTGGCGGGCGGGTTCTGGCGGCCGCTGGTCGATCTGGTCGCGCAGGACGATCCGGCGTGCACGAAGCACGTGGCCTTCGCCGAGAATCCGCAACAAGTAGCGGACTTGCTCAGAAAGGCATTGCACCATGAGAGTTGAGAGGATCATCATGCCGTGCCGATATAAGTCCCATGCGTCCCACAGGTCCTATCGGTCCTATTCTTCCTTCGCGCTGCTGTTACTCGCCGCCGGCGTCGTGTTCGCGGCCCAACCCGCCGCACGCAAGCTCCTACCCGAGACCGCCGTTCTCGAACGGGTGGACGGCAAGCTCCTGCACGTGGATGCTAACGATACCTGGCTTTTCGAGCTGACGATGGAAGTCAAGACGTCGGACTACCGGCTGGTGCCGGGGACGCGCTTCGTGCTGCTGCCATCCACCATCCTTGGCCGATTGGTCGCGGACGTGAACGACCGGGTTGCGCCGCGCTACCGGCTCTCGGCCCGGGTCACACTCTACCGGGGCAATAATTATCTCCTTCCCACCTACTACCTGCCGTTGAGCAAATTCAAATCCGAGAAGGGTGCCGAGGAGGGAGAGCAGAAGCCAGAAGCCAGTGAGCCTAATCCGCAACCCGCAATCCGCAATCCGCAATCGAAGGGGCCCGAGCTGGCCATCCCGCCGGAGATTCTCGAAAAACTGAAGAAGCAGCGCCCTCTGCGCGGACCGCGCCGGAGCGTGGAGGCGCAGACAAAGCCGATTCCAGAGGCCGCGGACCAGGTGCTCGTGGATTGCGTGGGACGAATCGAAAGCCGTAGGGTGGGCTATGCCCACCACACATCAAACGCCGAACAGGCGAAAGACGGTGGGCACAGCCCACCCTACGATTCCTGGGTCTTTGTGCCGTATGCGCTCGGCTGGAACGTCAGTGACGTTCGGTACAACCTGCTGCCCTGCACCGCCCTGGAAGAGGCCTTGCGGCGGCAGAAAGGGGCCCTCGACCCGATGCGGTTCAACGTGGCGGGGCTGGTCACGGAGTTCCAGGGCCAGAAGTATCTCCTGCTCCAGCGGGCCATCGTTGTGTACAACTATGGGAATTTCGGCCGATAGGAGACCATGAACCCATCGCTGCAAGAGCTTGTTCTTTCCTTCTCCGACCCCGGCTTCAAGGCCAAGCTAAAGAACCTGCGGTCCGAGATGCTGGAGGCGGCACGACTGGCCGGGCCCGAGAGCGAACAGAATCGCACCGTGGTCGGTATTCTGCGCGATGTGGCCGCGCGGGGCGATCCGGCGGTCGCCGAGTACACGCAGAAATTCGACGGCGTCGCGCTGGAGCCGTCCCAATTTCGCATTGCGCCCGACGAACTCTCCCACGCGCACGATTCGCTCGACCGGAGTCTTGTCGCTTCGCTGCGCAAAGCAATTGCCAACGTCCGCGCCTACCAGGAGAAGATCTTCATCGGCCGTCGATCCGAGTTCTCCCAGGGAACGGGCATCCGTTATGTCCCCATCCGGCGAGCCGGGGTCTGCGTGCCGGGTGCGGCGGCTCCCCTGCCCTCGACGGTGATCATGACGGTGGTTCCGGCCCAGGTGGCAGGAGTGCAGGAGATCGCCGTCGTTTCCCCACCACGGCATCGCGCCGCACCGGAGGGCGGAGCCCGAGGATCTGAATCCGCACTCGGCACCATTCACCCGGTGATCCTGGCCGTGTGTCACGAACTAGGCATCCGCGAGGTCTACCGGATCGGGGGCGTCCAGGCCGTGGGAGCATTGGCGTTCGGAACGCAGAGCATTGTCAGGGTGGACAAGATCGTCGGGCCGGGCAATCAGTGGGTGCAATCGGCCAAGAAGAACGTCGCGGGTGACTACGTCGGCATCGACTCGATTGCCGGGCCCAGCGAGGTGCTGGTCCTCGCAAACGACCAGGCGAATCCCGCCTGGGTGGCGGCGGACATGCTCAGCCAGGCCGAGCACGGCACCGACAGCAGTGCGATTGTGGTCACCGATTCGCCGCCATTGGCCCGCGCCATCCTCAAGGAGTTGAGCCGACAGCTCGAATCGCTCCCGCGCGCCGCCGAAGCGGTCCAGTCGCTCCAGCGCTTCAGCCGCATTATCGTGGTGGGAAGCATGGAGGAGGCCATCGAACTGGCGAACGAGTTCGCCGCCGAGCATCTTGAAGTCCAGTGCGGCACCGAAAGCCGGCGGATCGCGGAAGGGATCATCAACGCCGGCGCTGTCTTTATCGGTCCCTGCACGCCGGTGGCCGTCGGCGACTACTGGGCCGGACCCAGCCACACGCTGCCCACCGGCAGCCGGGCGCGCTTTTCCAGCGCCCTGACCAGCAACGACTTCGTCAAGTCCATCAGTCTGATCGAGTACACCCCCGAGCAGCTCACGGCGGCGGCGGACGACATCATCCGCCTGGCCGAAACCGAGGGCCTCGACGCCCACGCCCGGAGCGTGCAATTCCGCCGGCAGCAGTGACGCCTAGATTCCCCAGTCGAGGCGGTCGCGGTAGCGCCAGTAGAAGCGGCCGAGGAGGTGGGCCAAGACCAGAGACACATAGGCGCCGAGCAGTACGTGGAAGAGCGGTAGCACCACCGGTGGGGCCAGCCGGCGGTCCACGCCGCCGCCACCCGCACGCCAGAACAGCCCGACTAGGGTCCCTGTGCCCAACAGCAGGCCGAGGTACGGTCCCAAGATGCGCCAAATCGAGCCCAGCAGGAACAGCGGATTGAGGGCGGAAACCGAATCGTGGATGACCATGGCGAGCAGACCCATCGGGAGAAAGACGAGCGCCCACGCCAGCAACGCCCAAAAGATGGCGTCCCTCCGGCCCATCAGCAGCCAGTAGAGAACCGGGGGCAGCCCGAACAGGATGTAAACCGCGCCCAGATACGAGACCCGGGACCACAGATCGTCCCGACGGCCCATATCCAAGACCGTGGGCGCCCGCGTCCCACCTTTGGCGCTGTCGTAGACGCACTCGGCCAGATACCAGCCGAGGTACAGGCCGATCACGCCCACCGGGCCCAGAAACCGCAGG
>JAMDEO010000085.1 GCA_023483915.1 Actinomycetota bacterium | reverse complement strand
CCACTCGGGCTCAGCCGGGGCGCTACTCAGGAGTTCGGAGAGAGTGATTACGGGTGAGCAAGACGGGGCCCCTCTTTCGAGAAGATCCGCGACCGTGCTATGAAGCTCCCCCATACCGATGGCGCCAGAGAGATAGAGTTCGCTCGTCTTCCTGGCCTCTCGCTCCAAAGCTTGCCGCTTGAGTATCTCGGCCAGGTGCCGGATGTCACTGGCGACCGTCGGTAGCCCGGTGAGAAACAGTAGGTAGTTGGTGTCGCAGGCGTCCTCCGGGCAGTCGTCTTTCAGGCGATCGGCCACGCTGAACGGATCGATCACCACGTCTTCATCGTGCAGGTTTTGGATAGTGGCAAACATGGCGCCGTGGCTGGGCAGGAAGAAGTCGCTGGGCTTTAGAATCTCCAGGGCAATGGGGACGGTCTTCGGCATGATGAGCATTGAGCCAAGGACGCTCTCCTCGATCGTCTTGGGCCAGTCCAAACCGGAGTCCCCATGAGAGAGGGGAGGCCGCGCAGGGCGGCCTGTGGTCGGCTCTGTGATAACAGCGTTCATGGCTGCCTGGCCTTCTTCTGGCGCCCGGAAGGCAGGTCGATAACGCGCCTGTATATACGGGCTGTGTAGTTCTGACCTTCACGCTTGTCCGTGCGGATATCTGGGACATCCTGCGAAGGACTGCCGGTGTTCGGCTTCAGCGGTCGAGCGATATAGGAGCAGGCTCAGTGGGCCCCTACTTGACCGAATAGAGGTCCTCATCGAGGTTCCCCCAGTGCCGATAGACAGCTTGGAAGAGGAGGCGTGCGGGGAACTTTCCGAGGCAATTCGTTCTCGAGTCATGGACGCGCGGGAATTTCGCGCTGCGCGCCTTGGCGCTGCGCCGGCGGCAGCTGGCTCCGTTGTAAGACCGGCACTGGGGGCGAGCTGTCATAGACGGGCCGGGACGGCGCTTGTCGAATTGCGGGGCGACCTGACACGTGACGCCCGTATCTTGCTGCGCCAAGCACATATCCGCGAAAGTCTCAGCGGACGAGCTCACGCTCGCGTCATCGAACTGGCGAGGACGATTGCGGATCTGGACAACTTGCAGGCAGTTGGGGCCGAGCACGTTGCCGAAGCCCTGTCACTGCGGCTCGATTATCGGCGTCTCGCCCTCTGCTGATGGGAGCATCTGAGGACCGAGCGACGTACGAGGCTGCCCTGGGGTTGGCGTGGCTGAGCCAGTTCGGGTGCAGCCCGCTGCTCCGGCTGATGCCCCAGCACGGGCTCAAGGCCGTCTGGAAGGCGTCGGAGAAGACCCTCTGTGACCAATGGAAGCTGGCGCCGGCCGTCGCGGCCAGATTGCAGGAGAAGAGGACCGCATTCTCCCCGGCGGCAATGCGGGATCTGCTCAAGCAAAGCGGACTGATCTTCATTCCGTTCGGTGCTCCGAATTTCCCCGCCGAGTTGGTGCAGCTGAGTTACCCGCCCGCGGGACTCTTCGTCAAGGGCGAGGTTGACAAGCTGGACCACTTGCTTCGGCTCCCCAGAGTAACCCTTGTCGGGACCCGGAAATCGAGTCCTTATGGAAATAGGGTGGTCGACCTTGTGGCTTGCGCTTTCGTCGGTGGCGGGGTGGCCGTCGTTAGTGGGCTTGCTCTGGGCATCGACGGCCGTGCCCACGAGGCCGCCTTGGACGCTGGGGGCATGACTGCCGCGGTTCTCGGATGTGGCGCGGATATTGTCTATCCCCCAAGCCATCAACGACTCTACGAAAAAGTGGCTGCAAGAGGGCTCATCATTAGCGAATTTCCTCCCGGGACTCGGCCCGATCGATGGACATTCCCCCATCGTAATCGTCTTCTAGCTGCACTGGGGGACGCCGTCGTGGTCGTCGAGGGCTCGCAGGTCAGCGGCGCATTGCAGACCGCTGCGGCCGCGGTGGAACTTGGGCGCTCGGTATTCGCGGTGCCGGGTCCCATCACCTGCGAGAGCCACGAGGGCTGCAACAGACTCATCTATGATGGCGCTCTCCCGGTCATCGACCCTTTCGTTGCAGTGGAGGAATTTCTTCTCAGAACAAGAATCGAGAGAGGGGACCGCCTACCCGCTGCCGAAAAATGCGCCGGTGTTGGACCTGATGCACCCGCCGGAGGCACGTCGCCGTACGATGCGCCGGTTTTGGAAGCATTGGACTCTGGAGCCTGCACCATCGACTGCCTCATTTCTCGGACGGGGCTCAATGCTCGGCAGATTGCCGTATCTCTGACAGAGTTGGAGGTCGGTGGACTGGTTGTCCGAGCTGGCGGAGGACTGTATATCAGAGCTCCCTGAGGCAAGGGGAATTGCCGGTGCAGGCCAAGAAACAAGACGCCCCTTCTTGTGGCTCCGGAGAACTGGAGGAAGCTATACGTGCGTACGTGAGGGGTCTGATCGCGGCCGACTACAGCGTGCGCACCGTCGAGGCGTCGGCGAGCGACCTCAGCCAATTGGTCGCTTTCCTAGGGGGACGAGAGCTATCCTCGGTTTGCCAGATCAGGAGGGCCGATATAGGGGCTTTCGCCGAAGATTTGGCGGAACGGTCCCTTGCACGCTCGACGATCTCCCGAAAACTCTCCGTGGTTCGGCGGTTTCTTCGCTTTTGCGAGGAAAGCGGCCTTGCAGACGTGAACCCGGCTGCAGCCGTGCGTTCCCCCAAAGTCCCACGGCGACTTCCGCAAGTTCTTAGCCCTGAGCAGATCACCTGTCTGCTCCAAGGGTTCACAGGGCAAGAACCGCTTCAGATGAGGGATAGGGCCTTATTCGAGTTGATATACTCATGCGGATTGAGGTGCCAGGAGGTGTTGGATCTCAGGCTAAGGGACATAAATGTCATGGCCTGCGAAGTCCGCGTAAAGGGAAAGGGACGCAAAGTGCGGGTCGTACCGGTGGGAGATGTGGCGCTCGATGCGCTCGACCGCTATCTCCGCGAAGCGCGTCCTAAGTTGGGGCAGAAAGGCTCCGCTGATGAGAACTACGTCTTTATCAGCAAGAGCGGTCTCCGGCTCTCTCCATCTGACGTTCACCGAAGGCTCATGAAGAACTTGGTTCGCGCCGGGGCACCCTCAGGCACTTCGCCACACACCTTGCGACATTCGTTTGCCACTCACTTGCTCGAAGGGGGAGCCGATCTTCGGGCCATCCAAGAGTTACTGGGCCACTCCTCCCTACGCACTACCCAGGTGTATACGCATGTCTCGGCGGCTCATCTGCGCAAGACCTACCGAAAAGCCCACCCGAGAGCCTGACCGGAACCATCATGATTTCCGACCCCAGCAAACAACACGACATCGGAGAAGCCTGGCGGCTGTATAAGGGATTCGGCGACATTGCCGCCAGGGACCAACTGATCCTGGCGTAAGATCGGAAGA
>JAMDEO010000029.1 GCA_023483915.1 Actinomycetota bacterium | reverse complement strand
AGATATCGGGCGTCGCCGAGGGCGCCATGCCGCAGGACACGCCATAGTTCATGAGCTGCAGGACGATCGTGGTCCCGTACTCGTGAACCATATCCGTCACCTTGCGGAAGCCGGGTATGCAGTCCTCGGAATAGGCCGGGGGTTGGCTCTCGGCCTGCAGGCTTTGCGTTTCCGGCACCGCCTTGGCGCCCTCGACTCCGATCAGGCCACAGCCGCCTTTGGCCCTCTCGGCGTGATAGAAGGCCGTCTGATCCGTTGCGCTGAACTTCCGCCCATACCCCGTACCATGCGGGGTGCTCATGATGCGGTTGCGCACCGTGATCGGCCCGATCTTGATCGGGGTGAACAGGTACTTGAACTGATCGGCCATTCAGGATCCCCTCCTTCTAGAGGCGGCACGCTTCTCTAGGCGTCACCAGCACGGTTGCGAATGGGTGTCGGCGTCAGTCGAGCGACAGACCAGAGGAATAGGGCACGCCCATGGCCGCCAGTTCCTCGGTGGCCTGCTCTCCCCAGACCGGATCAGGTCACCACGCGCCCGCCGTTGATGCCGATGGTCTGGCCCGTGATGTAGCCCGCGCCTTCGGAACACAGATACCCGCACGCATTGGCGATATCGGCGACCTCGCCTACGCGGCCCACGGGGATGAGTTTCATCAGAGCTTCCATGGGGATCTGGAAGCGTTGGATGTTGGCTTCAGACTGGATCGTGCCCATGACCGATCCCGGCGCTATGTTGTTCGCCGTGATGCCGTACGGCCCGAATTCCAGCGCCATCGAGCGGGTCATGCTGATGACCGCGCCCTTCGATGAGGAGTAACAGACCATCTTGGTCACCCCGGTCTGCGCACTGGATGAGGAGAGGTTGACGATGCGGCCCCAGTGCGCCGCCTTCATGTCGGGCAGCACCGCCTGCGTGCAGATCATCTGCCCGCGCACGTTCACCCCGTAGATGAAGTCCCACAGATCGTCGGTGAGCTCTTCGAACGGAGTGAACTCGGGAACGCCTGCGTTGTTGACGACGACGGTGATCGGCCCGAGCTCACCGCGTAGCTTGTCGACCGCAGGGTAGACCTGGTCGCGCTTGGAGACGTCGGCGCCCAGTGCTATCGCCACCCCACCCGCGTCCTTGATCGCCTTGACCGTATCGACGCAGCGCTCCACGTCGAGGTCGAGCACGCCGACGGCCATGCCGTCCTGCGCCAGCCGCTGCGCACACGCCGCGCCGATGCCGGCGGCGGCACCGGTGACCAATGCAACCGTGACAGACATAGTCTCAGTCCTTTCCGAGAATCAGGCGTCACCAGCGCCACTGTACAAAGGGTGCGGTCCGGAAGCCCCGCTCGCCTCGGGCGAGGTCAAGATAGGGTTCAACGCGCGGTGCCGGGCGTCAGTCGAGCACGAGCCCCGAGGAATACGGCACGCCCATGTCCGCGAGTTCCTCCGTGGCCTGCTTGACGGTGGCCAGGAACTCAGGCAGAGGCTTGACGGTCTTTAGGTCGTAGAACTCCGGGAGTTCCCGGTACCGCTCCGAAGGCGTCAACCCTTGCTTCGCTTCGTCGATCTTCACCATAATCGTGTTGAGGAGCGCGTTGACCTTGTCCCGGGGCATCCCGGCGATGCCCTGCATGGCGTCCACGGCGACCCGCGTCTCAAGTCCGGTGGTGCCCACCGCCCAGAGGTATGCCATGCCGCTGGCCGTGTTCGTGATCATCGAGGCTATCTGCTGGTAGAGCGTCACCCGCGTGCCCCGGAAGAAATGGTTGGCGCCGGCCGTACCCCCGATGGGCACGTGGATGTTGCGCTCGGCGGCCCGGGCGGCCGCGCTGTAGACCCAGCACGCTTCCCGTGTCCCGCCGTGCCCGCCCAGGTGGCTGGTGAACAGGCTGCCCAAGTTGCCGTGGCCGAAGGACAATTGGCCCATCAGGTTACCGAGGAGTCCGACCGCCGTGCCCGCCGGGCCGCCCGTCAAGCCCCCGATGATGGCGGTGGCGCTGGTCCAGGGCTGCATGTCGTTCTGCTCGCAGAAGTAGGCGGTGAGGAGGCGGGAGTAGTCGAGCTTCTGTTCGGCCATGAGGTGGATGCCGAGCTGGGTGTTGTGCTTGTTGCGCAGCCCGTTCTGCATCACTGCCGCGACCCCGCCGAAGGTGAAGACCGTGGCGAGCACGCCCAGGTGCATGCCTTCACGGCCGGCCTGGCGCAGCGCCTCGAGCAAGGCCTCTTGCTCCCACAGAGCGCAGTAGAGTTCCGAGACCGTCCCCGCCTTGGGCTCGATGCCGCCGACCGATTTGATGCCGCCGGAGAACCCCATCCCACGGTTCGTCGGTTCCTGGGCCAGGTTCCTGGTGAAGGCTATGTGCCAATCCTCCTGGATGGGCCCGGTCCCGCCTACCATCGCAAGGGGCGGTCGACTGTCTTGGCCGGTCCGAGGCTCGATCAAGATCTCTTCCTTGCCCGTGCCGAACACCTGCTGCCGCCGGTTCTCCCGGTAGTCCCGGGCTATCTCCTCGATCTCTTCCTTGGTGAACTGGATCTGGCGGAAAGTGCTGACGTTGTAGAGTCCCACGGTGGACAGGTATTCCACGGCCGCCTGGAACACCTTGTCGGCGGTCTCGTCGTCGACGACCAGTTCCTCCGGGTTGTAGGTGATGCCGTGCTTCTTGACGATCTCGCGCATGCGTTTGCCCACGAGCATGTCGAAGTCGTTGACTTCCATGACCGGACCGGTCTCCGACCGGCGCTGGAACTCCAGGATCGAGATCATCGCTCACGCTCCGTCATTCGCTTGGTGTGTGGTCGAGCTTCAGGCACGAACGTTTGTCAGGCCGGCTGCCGCACGTCGTGGGCCAGATGCACCTCCTTGAGGACCGGGCTCCTGCGGGGGCGCAGGATGCCGAAAAGGACGGCGCCGCAGGCCGCAAGGCCGGCGGCGGCGAAGTACATCACCGGGTAGCCGAAGGCCTGGGCCACCATGCCCAAGAGGATGGCCCCCCCACCCATGCCGATGTCGAGCGCCGAGAAGTAGGTGCTGTTGGCCGCGCCCCGGCGCTCCGGAGCCACGCCGTCGACGGAGAGCGCCTGCAGGGAGGGAGCGGTGGCGCCCATGCCCACGCCGAGAAGGACGGCCCCGAACAGGAGCATGGCCAGGTTATCGGCCAGGCCCACCACCAGCATGGCCGTCACCGCGACGAGGATGCCCGGTACGATGACGAACGAGGGGCCCCGGGTGTCGTAGAGCTTGCCCGCCAGGGCGCGGAAGCTCATGACCGTCACCGCGTTGACGGCGAAGAAGAGGCCGATGTTACCGATGCCCTTCTCGGAGGCGTGGACGGGCAGGAAGGTGAGCACCGAGGTCTGGGCGCAGTAGAGGAAGAGGGCGATCACCGAGGGAGCCACCGAGCGGCGCTCGGCGTAGCGCGCGAAGGGCCCGGGGGCCGAGGCCGACGCCGGGCCTCGGGCTCGTGTGGGCAGGGGCTGGTAGCGGATGGCCCGGGCCAGGAACACGCTGACGAAGGCCAGGCCGGCGGCCACGGCGGCCACGGTGCCGAAGCCGAAGCGGCCCATGAGGGCGATCCCGGTGGCCGGGGCGAGCGCGCTCGAAATGACCGCGAAGGTGCCGAAGTAGCCGATGCCTTCGCCGCGCCGGCCGGCGGGGACGGCATCGGCGACGATCGTCCCCCCGGCGGTCATCATGACCCCGAAGCACAGGCCGTGCAGCAGCCGCAGGGCCCCCAACCAGAAGATGGTGGTGGGCACCAGGCCGTAGGCGAGGTAGATGGGGACCACGGCCGAGAGGCTGACCAGGTAGATGCCGCGGCGTCCCTTGCGATCCATCCACCGACCCGACCAGGGGCGCGAGGCGAGGGCGGAGAGGGCGAAGATGCCCATGATGAGGCCGATGGCCGATTCCTGGCCGCCCATCTTCTTCACGTACACCGGCAAGGTGGGCATCAGCATGGTGAAGCCCCACATGGCGAGCACGTTGATGAGACAGATGAGCACGAAATCGCGGGTCCAGATGGGTTCCCGGGCGGGGGCCGCGGCGCCGGTGGAGGCCGGGGTGAGCCGGGGCCGCCCGCTCGGGGGTGTCGGAGCGTTGTCTTCTGTTCTCAAGCCGTTCTCCATGTTCTGCCGGCGCTCGGTCGGCCCCCCGGGCCCGGATGCGTGCAACAGCGCGACCAGCCTGCTCCTTGCCGCTTGCGTGCTGAGCGACCGCGGATGGTTGCTTGATCATTGGGCGCCACGCGAAGACCCATCAAAGCGCGACGAAGCCGACCAGGAAGGAGAAGTCAGCCGAAGCCACCCGTGGCGTCTTTCGTGATCCTAGTGACTAGCATGGAAGATGCAGTGAAGGAAAACCATGCCCCGGGGAGCAGTAAGGGGCTTGACATAGAGGGCAGTTGTGGAGTGACCCATCGGGTAGCCGAGGGAACTACCCGATGCGTCGCGTGCGCGCGATCGGCACGGCTATTCGCGTGTGCACCCCGCTACGACAGCAAGAAGCCACCGTCCACGATCACGGTCTCGCCGGTCATGTAGTCCGACGCCGACGAGGCCAGGAAGACGGCCACCTTGGCGATGTCGTCGGGGGCGCCGAACCGGCCCACCGGGATGCGGGCGATGAAGGCGGCCGCGGCCTGCTTTATGCGCTCCGCGTCACCGGGCTGGGGGGGTCCGCTCAGCTTGCGGATGCCCTCGGTCATGATCCCCCCCGGGGCTATGGCATTCACGTTGATCCCGTGCCGCCCTACTTCCGCCGCGAAGGCCTTGGTGAACATGACCACGCCCGCTTTGGAGGCGCCGTAGGCGGCTAGTGGGGAGGACGAGGGGTGGAAGGCGTCGATGGAGGCCAGGTTGACGATCTTGCCTCTGTCGCCCCGAAGGACCATCTGGGCGACCGCCGCTTTCGCACAGAAGACGGTTCCGCGCAGGTTGATCTGCAGGGTCCGGTCGAACATCTCCGTGGACATCTCCAGAACCGGCACAGGCGGGTAGATGGCGGCGTTGTTGACGAGAATGTCGATCGAACCGAACGCTTCCACGCAGCGGGCGACGATCGCCTCGCCCGCGTCTTCTTGGGCTACGTCGGCCTGCATGGCGACGACCCGACCCGCGCCCCCTAGTTTCTCCGCCGCGGCCTCGGCCGCTTCACCGCTCAAGTCGGCGATGAGCACGTTGGCTCCCGCCTCGAGGAAGCGCGTCGCGATGCCGAACCCGATGCCCTGGGCGGCCCCGGTCACGACCGCATTCTTGCCCGTCAGATCGAACGGTCCCCATCCTGTCATCCTAAGCTACCTCCAAATCACGTTCCTTGAAGTGGCACCAATCTCAATCGCTCAACTGAGCTCTTGAGGACGGACAGAAGATAATCCACATCATCATCGGTATTGTCAGGGCCGACTGTAAGCCGCAGGGTGCCGCGGGCGACCTCGGGGGGGACTCCAAGGGCGAGAAGCACGTGAGACGGGTGAAGCGAAGACGAAGTGCACGCGCTGCCCTTTGACGCGGCGATGCCTGCTATATCCAGCTCCCTGCCAAGAGACCCTCCATCTACCCCGGAGAACGAGAAGCTGACGCTGTTCGGCAGCCTCTGCGTGGGATGCCCGTTCAGATAGGCATCCTCGATGGTGGAGTCGATGCCTTCGATCAATCGATCGCGGAGCCTCCGACAATGCGCGTTGTTAGACTCTCGGTGCGCCTCAGCCAGCTCGAACGCCACCCCGGTACCCACGATGCCCGGGACGTTCTCCGTCCCTCCCCGGCGATTTCCTTCCTGAGAGCCCCCCGACTGCTGTGCCATGAATGGTGTGCCTTCTCTCAGATATAGGATGCCCACACCCTTCGGACCATAGAACTTGTGCGACGACAGGGAGAGCGCGTCCACGCCCAAGGTGTCAACGTCGAGGTCTAGGGCGCCGGCGCCTTGAACAGCGTCGGTCTGGAACACTATCTTCCTGCCTAGGGCTCTGGCCTTATCTTTTGTGACCCCGGCGAAGTGAGAAAGCGGCGATCATGTGCCCACTTCATTGTTGGCCAAGATGATATTCACCAGAACGGTCCTATCAGTGATGGCTTGCTCCAGGTCGGCGCCGCTCACGAGTCCGTAGCGGTCCACCGGCAAGTACGTGACATCAAACCCGAAGTTCTCCAAGAAGCGGCAGGTATTCGCGACGACGTGGTGCTCAACGGCTGAAGTGACAATATGATCGCCGCTTTCCCTCAAAGCAAAGGCAACGCCTTTCAGTGCCGCGTTGTTCGACTCGGCTCCGCCGCTGGTGAAGATGATCTCATCGGAAGTGCAGCCCAATATCTCTGCGACCGTCGCCCGAGCGCGGTTCACCGCCTGGCGGGACTCCGTGGCGATACTGTAGTGGGCGGACGGATTGGCATAGCTCTCGGAGAAATAGGGGTCCATAGCCTCCCGAACCTTGGGATGGACCGGGGTGGTAGCCGCATAGTCCATGTAGATCGTTCTACGCTTCATCCCATCCCCCTGGCGTTCTCTCGCTCGAAAGCTTCCTTCCACCTTCTGTCGTACAGTTCTGTACTGACGTTAGCGCGGCCCATCTCGAAGAACTTGCTTTGATGGACATACGCCGCAAATGGTATCCCCACAGATTCCGCAATGAACGCGCCTAACTTCGCCCCACCGTAGGCCCTAGGAAACCAGTTGAATACATTCTCTCTAGTCCGCACAAAGACCGTTTCCAGCTTCAGCTCGCCCCCTCTGGGTGCCAGGTAGACTTCATATATTTGATCAGCGGCAACAACCAACGTATAACAGTCCCTTACAGTTCCTTGCTCGATGTCAGCTCTGATCCCGCTGATCGTGTCCCACAACTGGTTCCTGGGCCGATCGTCTTCCCAACCAGGGCTCTCTTGGTCCCTGGGTACATGCTGTTTCAAGAGCGCCGCAAGTCCGGCATAGAATTGCAGAACACCTTCACCGTCGGGCAAAGACCCGCCTGTCGCTTCCTGAAATCTCGCCACGAACTCGAGGATCGCCCTCTGTTCGGCTGAGCCCAGTCCACCGAAGCCGTCTACGCACAGCCTCGTGCCGTATGTGGCCTCGTGCGCGATCCTGGGGACGGCTGTGCGCTCCTTCTGCTTCCAAAGAATCCCTGAACACGGGATCAGATAGGTCCAAAACGCATACTTGTCCAGAAACTCTTTCTTCTCGTCCGCTTGAGTGATCACGCCTTCCGGCATCACCTTTTTCGGGATCCGGGTGTCGAGCGGGTCTTCGCACAAGACGGAGAGATCCCGAATATGTAGTCCCTCCGTCCCATCCGAAAGAGTCGCCGGCCTTCCGTGCTCCAGAGCAGTCCCGACCACCAGCTCATAAGCTTGGGCGAGCGACTCCACCAAAAGGGACGAGGTTTGAAAAGAACCTGCGCTCTCCGCACTGATGAGGGCCAGCTCCTTGGGCGTGAAGGCTATCGGCTCCACCACTCCCGAGTTTTCCTCAAAGGCGCCCTTTGCGGTCAGCAGATACTTCCTTTCCCCGATAGCCACCTCGAATCGCGCTCTGCGCTCCGTGCACAGTCGGGCCAAGAACGCTACGCAGGGCGCCGATAGTTCGTGACCGATCAGATCGATCAGTGTGACCTGGTCCCTGAACCTCCCCAGCAACCGTTCACCCGATTCCGGTCCCAGGCGCTGGATCCGTAGCAGGATCGGTTCCGATACGGAGGCTTCGGTGCCCCGGACCAGACCACTTTCCCAATCGATGCCGAAGCGGTGAGCGCAAACAAGTGATCGTCCACTGCCGAACACACCCTCCGGCCCTACGACAAACAGATAGCGGTAGTTCGGATTGCCAACAAGATTGCCGATTATCCTCTCTACGCCAACGTGGGGCGTATGACAAAACCCGACCGCATCGGCGCCCTTCTCATAACAATCGACGAGCAACTGTTGTGCCTTTCTGTTTCTGTTAGGCGCAACAATCGCGACACTCCCCTCCTTGTTAAAGGGGCAAGCTTTCATTTCACTATCGATAGGATAGGGCCAGCTGCGCAAGTTCTCCGCAGGATACTTTTGGACGCAGGTCTCTGCGCGACCCTTATCCGCGATTCTGGTGATGGATATGCGACGATCGTTTATGAGGAAGGAGTCGCCTATATCGATGCCCAGCCTCTTCAAACCTATGGGGATCACACCGTGGGATTGCCCGTGGGTCGATTCCATCAGGTTCTGCAAGACGTCATCATCAAGAAGTGGGATCATGCCAACAGCAGCCGCACGCGCTTATCATACCTTCTTCAAAGCGAACAAGGCGGCGCCCAATGCTCCCATGATCTGTGGCTCATCGGGACAGACTATCTTATGACCGATTTCTTCCTCGAGAGCTCTTGCCATGGCCTTGTTCTTGGCCACACCCCCGGTGAAGACGACAAGGTCCTCATAGTCGATGGTCCTAGCCATCGCGCCTACCCTGGAGGCGACAGCTTGGTATAGCCCAGCGATGATATCCTCTCTGCTCTTCTTCTCGGCGCGCAGCGATACCACTTCTGATTCGGCGAAGACCGTGCAGACGGAGCTGATCTTCCAGGGATGCTGGCCCAGCAGTTCAGGCGAGGCGAACTTGTCCAACGGCAGCTGCAGGACCTTTGCCATGACCTCGAAGAACCTGCCGGTCCCTGCCGCACACTTGTCATTCATGACAAAGTTGAGCACGTTTCCTCTGGCATCTAGTCTGATCGCTTTGCTGTCCTGCCCCCCGATATCGATGATGGTCCTGGTCTCAGGGATCACCCAGTTGGCACCCCGGGCATGACAGGTGATCTCGGTGATGGCTTCGTCGGCGAACGGGATCGCGCGCCGGCCATATCCGGTGCCCACTGTGTAGTGCAGGTCGGCCATGGTCAGCTCCGCCTTCGCCAAAGCCAACCTGGTCACTTTTCTGGCTATCTTTTGGATATCATGGCCTGTGGGCAAGACGGCGAAACCGGCGATCCCCCCGTCCCTCAGAATCACCGCCTTAGCGGTCGCAGCCCCCACATCCACTCCAGCAACCACCATCAATCGGTCCTCAAGTTCGATGATCGAGCGAGAGCCCTGTGCGACGGTGGGGGCGGATCATTCGCGGTGCACGAGCGACGATTCGCGCTGCACGATGCAAATGGTTCGCCCCCACCGGCAGCTCCCCGCGTCTAGGCGGCTGATGCTTTGGCGGCCCTTACCATCTCGGAGAACGATTCGATCCGTGTCCTCGCCTGTTCAGCGGTGTAGTAGCGGGGATCGAACACATCGGTCTCCAGCACGGTGATGGGTATGTCGCCGAGCTCCTTCCTGACCATGTCCCTCATCATGGGAAAGTCGGTGCCGAAAACCCGGCACGAGTAGTGAGGGAGCATGACGATACCGTCAAGCTTGGCCTTGTTGTATCCCAGCACGACGACGTCCGCTCTCCAGCGGGGCTTGACCAGGGTGGGGTTATGCAGGAATATTCCAGCGACTATGTCACACGGGTCGAGCTTGGCTATCTCTTCTCTTCTGGACCAGATCGGCATCGAGCCGTAGCCTTCTCGGACACAAACGTTCAGGCCTGCTTCCTCGAATGCTTTTCCAACGGCCGGACTGGCAAAGGGCAGAACGTAGGCGTACATCACCCTGGGTGCCCCTTTCGGGACAACGCCCACCCCTCGCTCGACCCTGTCCTGAACCTCATCGGCCAGGACCTTCATCATCTCCGCGACCTTGCTGAGCCCCCTGGGAGTCATGTCGATGCCGACCAACGCCGCCGCCATGTCGGTGGTCACGACGCTGATCGGGGATGGATCGGACTCCGCTCTGTAGTCTTGGATGCGCTTGAACTCCTTGCCCACCTCTTCCGTGGCCATCATGGTCTGCATGATCATCTGATTGGTGACTTCAGCACCCACGGCCTCGGAGATCGCATCCTTGGTTCTCCGGATGTTCGCGCTGAAGTACTTCAGGTGCCTGTCGTCCATGGGCGGGTCGTCGAAGGACTCGTCCTGACAGCGGTTGCACCAGACCACAGGTTCCTTGAAATGGTATGCCAGCACTTCATCTACTTTGGGCGCTTCGTCACAGTAGTTTCCGGCCGAGACATGCAGGGTCGCGGGAGGCACCACGTCCGTCAGTCGCCCGCCGATCTTTGCCTGGCTACACCCGCAATGGGCGAGGCCCGCGGGCAGACACCAGGCCTCGGAGGCCTCCAGCAGTGGATCAAGCTTGTTGAAGAAGGCGCCCAGCACCATATGGCAGATCAAGTCAGGCAGGCCGATATAGGCGTCTGGGCGGGCCAACTCCGCGGCACCAAGCACGCAATGGCCGGCCATCAACGGGAGGTGCCCGTATATGCGGACGTCGTGCTCTTCCCCAGCCATCACCATGTCCACGAAGGCCCGGATGTGGAGGCCAAGAGCCATGCGCGCGCCTCTGAGGGTGTCCGCTTCGAAGTATGTGATCATCCGCTCTCGGCAGCGCTTGACATCTTCTACGGTCAGTCCCGCCTTGTCGAACGCCTTCTTCAGGCGCGGCAGCTCATTGTCGATCTCTTCGGGCGAAAAATCGCACGTCGTAAGCAGCTCTCTGTAGGCTTCTACACCTTCGAACATGCCAGAGTCCTCCCTTCAAGTGTTTCAATAAAGGTCTCGATTCTGGTCCTCAGCGGCCCTCTATCGGCGACGTCGTACTCAGAATCAAGTTTGAGCATCGGGAGGGACGCATCGCGAGCCTTCATTCGGTCGGCAAGGAAGAATGACTCTATGCTCCAGGTCTCGCACATTCTCAACTGGTACCACACGATCCCATCCACGGAAAAATCATCTGCCAGCTTGATGATGAAATCGAAATGCTGGTCCATGGTCGGCCGCATGAACGAGCAGTTCACCGGCCTCCGCCTGATATACCTGTCGACCAAAGCGGCCATGGGGTCTCCGTCGGTAGCCACGTTCTCCCAGTAGAAGATAACGCCTTCGGCTATGTCTTCGACGACGACCGTACCGCCGCATTCCTCGATCAGGTCGAGAACCTTGTAGTCGCCCAAGGCGATATTGGGGCCGGTTATGAGGATCCTCGGCCCGGTTCTCTCCGGACCTTCCTTATCGCGCAATTCCTGATACAGGGTATCCAGAAGCTCTACCATGAAGTTGGGATCGGCGATGTGCGCAGCATGGTTCAGCTTTATGAACTCGGTGGTCGTGATCGGCGGCCGAGGAGACTTTCGCAACTCACTGATCTGCCTCAGCAGATCCCGCATCCGAGCATAGAGCGCTATTGACTCTCGCAGCTTCGCCTCGGTGACTTTATTGCCCGTGAGTTCCTCCACCCTTTGCTTGAGGAACTCCAAGCCCTCGGAAAAGTACTGCGCCCCCTGCTCACCATCATAGGGCTGAGGAACGCCCAACCGGAATATGGGCACGTCCGTGTGCACGTTGTAGAGGTCCGCCGCCCTTCTCAGGTGCTGACAGGTGATCGGCGCGACCAGCAGGTCGAACAGTGAGTAGTAGCTCTGCTCCCCCAAGACCCAGTACCCGAACTGGGCTCTGGAGAAGGGACAGAGATAGCGCAGGATCGCCCGGTGGGCAGCTTCGACAGCCTCTGGGTCCCCCCCATGAACCAGTCCCAGCGGCACCGCCCCAGCGGCATGAATGATCTCGACTGGAAGATAGTCGCCGACAAAATGGGCGACTATCTTCTTTTCTCCGCTGTCCTTGATGTGTTTCAGCTCGACGGGCCGATTGCGCAAATAGGCCGTCAGTCTTTGCATCGTGTCCAAAACCATTCCCCCCTTTGCAGTCAGACCCTACTCTGTCGTGGCGGACATGTCTCCAGTCACATCCGAAGCCGCTGAACGGCGGTCGGACTTTCGGAAGATTCCTGTGGCAACGCCAAAGACAAGTTTCGAACCATCGCCTATGGCCGCCTTCACGACCCGCCCCTTGTTCTCACACCCAAGGAAGAATGAGGCGGTGCCTTTCTTGGAGACGATGCCCAGGATGTCGACCAGGTCCTGTTCCGTCATCGTTATCGTGTACTCCCAGTACACGGGCGCGCCCATCTTCCCCGAGACGACCATCGCTTTGCCCGTGTCCGTCACCTCCGCCTCACCTAGACACATGGTGACGCTCTTCTTGCCAAGTCCTTTCGAACGCAGCTCCATGCTAAGGCACCAGTCCTTTCGCGCGCGCTTCCGTGACGTAGTCCGGCTCCGACCACCAGCGATCGATGTCCAGATCCTCGGCTATCACGCCGGCCGCGTTGTAGCCATTGGCCAAGAGGATCATGCCCCCCGGATAGGTGCTGGCGCCACACATGTACAAGCCGTCTATGGGGGTCTTGTAGCCGGAGCAATCCACGTTCGGTCTCAGGAAGCCCATCTGGGTCGAGACGTACGCGCCATGCTTGATGGAGCCATTCACCATGTTGACCAGCTTCTGCTCGATGTAGGTGGGCGGATACACGTACCGCTGATGGATCTTGGCCTGAGTCAGGTTGGGTGCGTACTCTTTCCACTTGGCCCAGATCTTGTCCGCGAACGTATCCGCCTGCTGCTCCCAGTCGCCGTCCGCGGGCTTGTACGGAGCGTGGCTCTCCCAGCGCGCCGAAGCCATGCCGGGGAAGATGTCTCCCGGCGCCTGCAGGGGGTCGAGGTCGCTCAGGGTGCTGCTATGCCCGACGAGACTGGTCCCGCCGGCCTTCACCTTCTCGACGTGGGCCAGGAACTCGGCGACGGTCTCGGTGCCCATGAACCTGAGCATGGCCCGATCGACATCCGGATCGAACTCGGCCGCCGTGTACCTGGGCGACTCGCTCAATCCCATATGCAGACCGAAGAAGCTGAAGTGGTCCCACTCCCACTCCTTGGTGCTCTCGATCACATCCGGGTAGACCTGCCGGCAGACGTCCTCCCCGATCAGGTTCAAGAACGTGCTCACCGGGTCGGCCGAGGAGACGATCGCTCTGGCGGAATACGTCCGCCCATCCGTCAGCTCCACACCGGTTGCCCGGTCGTTGCTGATGATGATGCGCGCTACCTCTGATGTATCCAAGATCTCGGCCCCGTGACCCACGGCTACTCTGTTCATGGCCGAGGACAACATGTGGGACCCGCCCTTCACCAGGGCCATATGGATCATCCGGTTTGCGATCAGCGGCAGGAAGAACCCGAGCCCGGTGACCTCCGGCTCGATGCCCCACATGCAGCCGAGCTCCAGGAGCAGGGTCTTCAGAACCTCGCTTTCGAACCCGCATTCCTCGATGATCTCTATGGGGGTCAGCTCGCTCAGCTCGAGGAGCCTCGCAGCGATCGGGACCTGGCTGAACATCTCCACCTGGTCGAGGGGAGCGACTGGAAGGGTATAGGTGGCGGGGATAAGGACCTCGTCCACCATGGCTTTCCACTCGCCCATCACCTGGCGGTACCGGACCGCGTCCTTGGCCGAGAACCGTTCGATAGACTGAGCGCTTCTCTCGATGTCGCGGTACAGGCAGAGCGCTCTTCCGTCTCGTGTGAGCAGCGATACAGGCACATCGGGCTGCATGTAGCCGACGCCGTTGGCCCCGAGCTGCAGGTCCTTGTAGGCGGGCATGACGTCCATCATCATCATGTACGTGGCATGGAGATTGAAGCGAAACCCGGAGAAATCCTCGGTGACCAGACCGCCACCCGTCTCGTGGTTCCGCTCCAGGATGAGGACTTTGGCCCCGCCTTTGGCCAGATACGCACCCGCTGTCAGACCGTTGGGCCCGGCGCCGATGATGATCACATCATAGTGGTTATCTGATTGCATCAGCCTCTACTCCTTCCTTCTCGTGTGGCGCTCAGGGCTAGTCGACGGTCCAGTGGGGCTCGATCCCCCGTCTCTTGAACCACTTCAAGAGCGGCTCCTGAACCTTGACATTCCACCAGTCCTGTTGCTCCCTGACGCCCACGTCCTGGGCTATCGCGTCGGCGGCCTTGTAGCCCCCATCCATCGCGGTGTTGGGTCCGCCGTAATGGGCCAAGTAGAGCTTCCCTATGGGCGACCTGGGCGCCCCGCATCCGGGGAAGGGGGCGTTCAGCCCTGTCTGCGACGGGATCTTCGAGGACATCCAGTGGCCCATTATTTGGCTGGGGTTGCGCCGGGCATAGCCCAGTGGCGACTCGGTGTAGCGGCCGACCTTGGCCTTCTTGAGATTGGGCACGTACGTGGCGAGCAGGTCTTCGACCTTGTCCCCGTAGTCCTCCCTGATGTCGTCCCAGGCCAGGATGCCACCCGGCATGCCCAGGTCATTGGGGACATTCGCCCAGGTCATGAGCGAGTACTGGCCCCGCGGCGCCTGGTGGGGATCGACGAAACCGTAGCCCTGCACACTGGCTCCGCAGACGATGGGCGGATCGGGCGGCAGACCGGCTTCATAGGACTTGTGCGCGCGATGGATGTCCGCGATGCCGTCGTCCACGCCGAAGTTGAAGGCATGGGCTCGGTCGATCTCGTTGGGATAGCCGGCTCCGCTCCAGTCCAAGGGCTCATTGAGCGCAAAGTAGGTCGTGAACAGGATCACTGCGTCGTATCTGTAGGCCCTTATGGCATCGGCATGCTCGGGAGCAAGATAGTCCAGGCCAATGAGATGATCGAACGTGGGCACGGGGGTAAGGTCGCTGCACACCGCATGGGTCGCCCGTATCTCGGCCTCGGGGTAGACCGCATTCTCGGAGAGCACCACGCCCTTGGCCTCCCCGTCCTCCACGATGATCTTGGTGACGGGACAGTTGGTGAAGATGCTGCCTCCGTAGTGCACAAAGGAGCGGCACAGGGCGTGCGTTATTGAATGGGGGCCCCCACGAGGAACGGCGGATTGGTACCACATGTGCTGGACGAACGGCGACATCATCAGCGCCGTGACGGCAGATCCCGGCCCGAGGGGTTCTGCGTCCACCAGGTAGCTCCAGGCGTATAGATTCGCCTTTATCCGGTCATCCTCAAAGAGTTCCTCGATCATCTGCGACGACGACATCTTCAGAATGTCAGAGGGCAGGTCTGGGCAGCTCATCACGTCTTTGGCGGTTCCCATCGCAGCTTCCATGGTCAACGGCTTGAACAGAGCGTTCTCCATCCAACCTGCGTAGCGCGGGGCGAAATAGCTGGTGAGCTTGCGGAACACTTCAGCGTCATGCGTATTCAGGCTCTGCCAAGCCTTGTACGTTTCCCGGGCGTCGTACCCATGCATGAGTACTGCCGACTTGTCTTTCCTCGTGGGGTAGAAGTAGGCCCACGGGCCAGACGGGATCATCTCAAGCCCGAATCTCTCGAGCTCCAACTCGTCATACACAGGAGAATTCAACGAATAGATCATGTTCGCGCAAAGGTTTACCTTGACTTCTGGATGCATCAGCTCTTCGCTGCAGCACTGGGTGCCGCATTCCGCCCTGCGCTCAAAGACCGCCACGCTTAGACCTGACTTCTGCAGGTACGTTGCGGCTGCTATCCCATTGATACCCCCGCCGACGACTATCACATCGTATTCTTTAGCAGGCATTGCCATTGTAGACCCCCCTTGTAGAACGTCGAAAACCGATCTCCACGTTGTGCATACCTCTACTTAGGTAGAATCTTGCCCGACACCCTAGGAGGCTGTTGAAAAACGAAGTCCCGGCGGCCGAGGCGCCCTGGGCGGCGCCATACGTCGTCCTCAGTCGCGCAAATAGCGCTGCTATTCGCGCTTCTTGCGTCCTAGTCTGGTGCGTTCCCAGCGCACCTCCGCCGCGAGAAGTCATATTTCAACAGCCTGCTAGCGGGTCAGCAGTTTTCCATTGTCGGCCAGCACGACACTGCCGGTCATGAAGTCTGAAGCAGAACTGGCCAGGAAAAGCACCACCTTGGCGATGTCGTCAGGCTCGCCCATGGCTCCCAACGGCGACTTGCCCTCTTGGCTCGCCGCCGCCCCGGCGCGAAGACGCTCCACGGTGCCGATGCCGAACGTCGTCGCGATCCCCTGGGTGGCGATGCCTCCCACCGCGATGCAATTGACCTGGATCTTGTGGGGGGCGAGCTCTATGGCCAATCCGTTGGAGAGAGAGATGATCCCTCCCTTTGAAGCGCCGTAGGCCGAGTTCCCCGGGATCGGGCAGTAGGCCTGCATGGAGGCTATGTTGATGAGCTTGCCCCCACGCCCGGCCTTGACCATCTCCCTGGCGGCGGCCTGGCAGAAGAAGAACGTGCCCTTGAGGTTGGTGTCCATCACGTTGTCCCAGACCTCTTCGCTCGTGTCCAGGACCGGAGAGACCGGGAAGATGCCAGCGTTGTTCACCAGGATATCCAGTGAACCGAACGCTGCTACGGCCGCCTCGGCCACCTTCGCGGCGTCGGCCGCGACGCGCGTATCGGCTTGAACGGCCTGCGCCTTGCCGCCTCTGGCCTTGATCTCGTCCACTGTCTGGTTGGCGGCATCCATGTTTCTTGCGGCGATCGTCACCCCGGCCCCGGCCTCCGCCAGCCGGAACGCGATGCCTTGGCCGATGCCCGCGTTGCCACCGGTGACGATCGCTCCCTTGCCTGAGAAGTCGAAAAGCTGCGCAATGCCCTGCGTAGTCATGACCTGTGATCCCCCTTGCTCAAATCGCTTGGCGCATATCGCTACTTGCCGCGCGGCCATCGGCCGACACAAAAGGCAAGACCACCTTGGGCCGTCGGATTCATCGCGTGTCGCGTGGAGCGTTCAGGACGCCACCGGACTCCGCCCCGATCGATCGACATCTCGGTTGCAGAATCGACAAAGGCCGTCCTCCCCCCGAAGGACGCGGTCACATGGGCCGGGAACGGACACCGGTCATGGCTACCGCATCGACTGAAAATCCCCTGGCGTCAATAGTCCCGCACAGAGACCCCACGGTAAAGAAATATTTGTCTACAATCACGGAATATTGATCTACGATCGATGAGGATCTGCCTACCGTGCTGTTCCCCGAGGGTCTGCAGATCGCTCGTCGGAAGGACATCGCCAAGAGGGAACCAGCATCAGCGGGCGGCCATGCGTACGTGACACGACCTTCGCCGATATATGGCAGAGGCTACATAGCCGTACTAAGCCTCGATCGGTCTGACTAAGCCCCGATCGCGATAGACTTGTCGACCTCTTCATTCAGCAGTCTGACAGTGTTCTCGATGAGCTCAGCTCCCAATAGGGACCACATCTGCACCAACTCATCAAGTGAGTACATCTCGGCGAGGCGTATCTCCCTTTGGTCACCTCCCTAAGAAGCACGA
>JAMDEO010000187.1 GCA_023483915.1 Actinomycetota bacterium | reverse complement strand
GAGGATCTTGGCAACATCTGTTCCCGTACGTAGGCCTCCAAAGTACACGAGGTCGATGTGCTCTTCGCGGTCTAGGGCACGCAAGATGCGGATCGCGTCTCGGAGAACGGTAAGGTCGGGGTCTCCTGTGAGCTCTGGCCAGTCGGAGTCGATTCTCCCGCTGCCGTCAAGTACTAACAGATCCAGTCCGTTCTCCAATGCGTCTGGCAACACATCGGCTAGCGTGCTGGCCGTGGCGGTCGCGCCGAGTAGCTGGTCCGATTTGGCCTTCCGGTAGTCTGATGGGCGGATCTCGCTCCCACCGACGTAGATTACCCCCCTGGCGTCTGAGTCAGGCTGGCCACCAGACGAAAGCAGCTGGAGCCACGGCACTTCTTCGCCTAGACTCGAACGGCCGATGTACCCGCATCCGCGTTCGGCTAAAGCCCTCCTGAGACTCTCCTTAACCGCTTCGGGGACATCGTCGAACCCCGTCACCAGGAACGGCTGTGAAAGCTCTAACCGACCGGCTAGAGTCGTCTTGGTGACACATTCCTCGCGATACGGATCGATAACCAGGCGAGTGAGGGCGGCGGCTAGGAAGACGACGTCGTCGAAAGAAGGAGCACGCCCGGCCGGGAAGGGATTATCCCGAGGCCACAGTCGTCTCTGCAAGAGGCGACGGAGCGCTTCCGTGTCACCCGGCTCCGTTTGCGACATTGCATGTAGCGTCTCCCGGCTCTCCCGGGAGACGCCCGCGGTTCCCGTCTCCACGTCGCACCTGAGGCAGCGAGCAGCCTGCCTCTTGGCGGACGCGAGGTCGAAGCCCACATCGCATGGGGCGTAGAGCGATGGTTCGTCGCCAAGTCCGAGAAAGGTAGGTCGCTCCCGGGGCAGAGTCTCCCAGTCGGAGTCGAGGGCGAGTGGTGGGCGCCGGCTGCTGTAGCGTGGCCGATACGGAGCCGGGTTCTCCACGCCTTCGAGCAGAGCTCGAATGTAGTACGCCGATCTATGCCCTCGCTCAACCGCCCTAATCACCGAAGAAGGACCGAAGGCGAAGTCACCGGACGAGAAGATGCGGGGATGTTGGGTACGCGTACTTTCGGGATCGGCGATGGCGAAATCGGCAAAGACTTTCCCGTTCAGCGTAAGGCCTATCGCGAGGAGAATGATGTCAGCCGCGCTGATGGCGGTGGTGGTTTCGTCGAATGTCGGGCAGAACCTGCCTTCTTCGTCAAAGACCGATGCGCAGCGCACCAGATCGATCCCGGTGACCCGGCCCTGCTCTTGGAGTATGGCTCTCGGACCCCATCCATTGTGGACTGTCACACCTTCTTCCAAGGCTTCCTGAAGCTCGTGATCCCAGGCCGGCATCTCCTCACTCGATTCCAAGCAGTACAGGTCAACCTTTTGGCCTCCCGCTCGGAGGGCAGTGCGAGCCATATCGATGGCGACATTGCCCCCGCCTATCACCACAACCTTCTTGCCGTGCAGGTCGGGCGGCTGTCCTTCATTTGCCTTGACCAGGAAGTCGATGCCGTACAGGCCCGCCGGCCTTTCCTCTTCACCTCGAACGTTCAACCGCCGGTCTTGCCATAGACCCAGGGTAAGGAGCACCGCGCCGTGCTGGTCAAGGAGCGCCTCTAGCGTGAGGTCTGCGCCCAAAGTGCAGTCAAGGTGCGGAACAATGCCCGGAAAAGTCCCCAAAATCCGGTCGATGTCTTCGTCCAGCAAATGGGGCGGGAGGCGAAAGCGGGGTATTCCAGCCGCCATCATCCCGCCAAGGCGCGAACGCCGCTCGTAGACATGGACTTCGTAGCCCGCTTCCGCGAGGTCCCGAGCTGCGGTCAAGCCAGCTGGTCCGCCGCCCACTATGCCTACCGTTTCCGGTCGCGTGACCGGCCCGGCCAGCCGGTGTCCCTTCGGGACGGCGTTCTCCATAACATGGCGTTTGAGGCCGCGGATGGATACGGCTCCGTCGCTCTCTCCGCGGCGGCATGAACTCTCGCACGGCATCGCACACACCCGCCCGCACACGGAGGCAAAGGGGTTGTGCTCGGTGATGATTTGAAAGGCCGAGTCAAGGTCTCCTTCCCATATCGCCGCCACGTATGCCGGGACGTCCGTTCCGGCCGGGCACGCGGTCTGGCAAGGGGGAAAGATCTGAGTCTGTTGCAGGGTCGCTTGATCATCCCGGCTAGGAGAGCGCATGTGCTCGTGCTCCATCAGGGTGGGATGAGTGCCCAACCCATCGGAGGCGTTCATGCCACGCACCTTTCGCGGATTAGTTCTCGATACTCTGGCTCGTACGGAAGGCGCAGCATGACGGCGGCCTCGGGAGTGAGCGCGACGAGGTCGTCGCGCGAGAGTTGGCGTACGTCGGTGTAGCCATGGGCATGTACGATGGCCGCGATCTGCCAGCGTACCGCCTCCAGGAAGCTGTGTATGCGAAGAGACTTCTTCTCGATCTCAAATCGCTTGGTGTGCTCGGGATACTGGCTAGTGGCCCCAATGACGCACTTGCCCACGCTGCACTGCATGCAGGCGATACACCCGGCCGCCACCAGCATTACGGTCCCCATCGCGCAAGCGGTGGCGCCCAACGCGACGGACTTGGCGACGTCGACTCCGTCCTGGATGCCGCCCATGAGAATGATAGGAAGCTGGCCCTCAGCGTGGATGTCCCGCAGCCCATCGAGGGCTTCCTGAAGTCCAGCAATCGTGGGAATTCCCGCGTACTCGAGCAGCTCGCTGCTGGCGGCTCCCGTTCCTCCCTGCATGCCATCCAGCTCCACGAAATCGAGCCCATCTTTGTACGCGATTTTGACATCGTCGCGGGTCCGTCCGGCTCCCATCTTTATGCTGACCGGTGTCCGGTAACCGCTGGCCTCACGCAGCTCCTGCACCTTCATCATTAGGTCATCTCCCCCAAGGATGTCGGGGTGGCGAGAGGGCGAGCGTAGGTCGATCCCGGCCGGGATTCCACGTATGGCGGCCAGCTCAGGAGTGAGCTTCTCAGCCATCAGCTGGCCACCCAGGCCTGGCTTGGCCCCTTGGCCAATGTAGATCTCCACGGCGTCGGCCCGCTTCAGGTCGTGCACGTTCCAGCCGAACCGCCCGGCGAGGATCTGGGCGATCAGTTGCCGGGCCTCCGCCCGCTCCGCTGAGAGCATGCCACCTTCACCCGAGTTCTCAGATATGCCTGAAAGGCGTGAGGCGATGCCGAGCGCGATCTTCATCTCCGCGCTCAGCGCCCCGAAGCTCATGGGGGCGATCATCAACGGCATGCTGAGCTGGAGGGGTTTGGCTCCGTGCCTATCGCCGATCACAGTACTGAGGTTCACCTTCTCCACCAGATCTGGGTCGGTGCTCACGTGGGCGAGGTCCTGCTTGAACGCGACGCCAGCTTCATGGCAGGATA
>JAMDEO010000166.1 GCA_023483915.1 Actinomycetota bacterium | reverse complement strand
CCGGCGGGGCAAAGGCCGAGATGGTGGTTGATGGGGAGACCGGTCTGTTGGTGCCCGCGGATGCAGATGCTCTTGCGGCGGCCATCCTGCGGCTGGCCGCCGCGCCTGAGGTGGGCGCACGCATGGCTGCCGCCGCCCGCGCCTACGTGGTGGACAAACATTCCCATCTTCAAGCTGCAGCCGCCTACGCCGCCGTCTACGCGAACGCCATCAGCGCAATCGCGGAACGGAAGGCCGCCAAGGCGCTTGCCGCCAGCGAACCTGGCGCTCTCACCGGAGGGGCGTCGCCCGTCGGCGGACCGACAGCGACTCCGGGTAGAGATGCGCCGTCCGCTTCCGTCATCTCAGTCCAGGGTTTCTCGCTCGACGTGGTGGGCCTCGAGGAGGCCGCCCGCTGGGTGATCGAAGCGGCCGGTCAGGCCTCACCTGCGCCGGAAGTCTCTCGCGGTGACAGGCGCGGTGAGCGTGGCGGCACAAAGATCGCGGTGTCGTTCAATCCCGAGTTGGTGATTCGGGCAGAGCGGGATCCAGGAGCAGCGGAAGCCTTGCTCCAGGCCGATCTCTGCTACCCGGATGGCGTAGGCGCAGTATGGGCTGCCGGTCGCCTAGGCGCAGCCGACGCCGCGCGTGTCCCCGGGGTCGACCTGGCCCAGCGAGTACTTGAACTTGCGGTTGAACGAGGACTGTCGGTCTACTTCCTCGGGGCCGCCGAAGGAGTGGTCGAAAAGGCCGCTGTCCGTCAGAGCGAACGACTTCCGGGGTTGCGAATCGCTGGGACCCACCACGGGTACTTCTCCCCAGCCGAAGAGGAAAAGGTCGTGGGCAAAATCAGAGAGTCCGGGGCACGCGTCCTTCTCGTGGCTATGGGCGCTCCACGACAAGAGATCTTCATGTACCGGCATCGCCATGAACTGGGGGCGGGCGTTGCCCTTGGTGTGGGAGGCAGCTTCGATGTCTGGGCAGGCACAGTCAAGCGCGCCCCCGGCTGGGCACAGAGGGCAAGAGCTGAGTGGCTCTATCGTTTGCTCGCCAATCCCCGTCGTGCCCGCCGACAGGCGGCCTTGCTGCGCTACGCTGGCGAGGTAGTGCTTGGCTCCCCCGACGACTATGGCCCGCCCCGCCGGGGCCGGGCACGGGCGGGCGACCCGGGCGACCGGGCGTCGGCGGCAGAGACGTAGGCGGGAGATCTTGAACTACCTCATTAGTGGCTATTACGGGGAAAAGAACGCCGGCGACGAGGCGATCCTTGCAGGGATCCTCCAGGAGATCGAGCGCCGAGACGTGGATGCGCGGTTCGCCGTTCTTTCGTTTGATCCTGCCGACACCGAGCGGCGCCACTATTCACCCGGGCGCGACTTGAGGGCCTTGCCGACCAGTCTGCGCTCACCTTCACCGCTCCGGGCAGCCATGAAACAGGCCGATTTACTGATCAGCGGGGGAGGCAGCTTTCTCCACGAAGCCGATTTTGAATTACACGGGCGTTCGTTCCTTCTGCGAGGCGGCAAGTTGCGGCCGATTCCGTACTTCTTGACCGTTGTCCTCATGGCGCGAACAGCCGGTCTGCCCGTGATGTGGTATGCGCAAGGACTCGGGCCTCTTCATACGCGCTTGGCCCGGCGCTTGGTGGCCAGAGCCGGATCGGTATCGCAAGTGGTCACCTGGCGCGATAAGGAGTCGGCCGCTCTGGCTTACGAGGTAGGCGTGCGGGCAGCAGTGCAACTGGTCGTTCCTGATCCCGCGTACGTCTTGATTTCCGGGTCTGCCCTCGACGCCCGGGAAACCTTGGCCGCGGCGGGGTTGGCTGCCATGAGGCGCTACCTAGCGGTGTGTCCCCGCGCGTGGTTGGGGCGCTCGGGATACCTCGAAAATCTTGGCGCGGCGCTCGAGGCGGCCGCGGCCTCGCTGGACCTGGATATCCTGTTACTGCCTTTCCACGAACTGCACGACCCGCCGGTTTGCGAGAACCTTGCCGCGCGGCCCGGCTTCGCGGGCCGCGCCCACACTCTGCCCCCAGTCGAGTCGCCCGCGCTGCTAGCGGCCATCCTGGGCTCGGCGGAATTGGTCGTTGCCATGAGGCTTCATGGCGGCATCCTCTCAGCCTCGGCCGGCACTCCGGCGGTAGTGATCGATTACGATCCGAAGACCAAAGCTTTCGCCAAGCAGACGGGTCAGACCTCGTGGGCGATTGACGTTGACGATTTGGAGGATCCTGCTCGTGCGGACACCGCGCCGGGACATGGCGGCTCCATCGCCGCCGGACTCGCCGCGGGCGCACAGCGTCTCTATGCGGCCATCATGGATACGGCCTCCAAGCTCGAGGACCGGCGCGCAGCGCTGGCGACGGCAGTCGCACCGCTGCGCGCGGAAGCAGGGCGCACGGCACAGCTCGCGGTGCAATTGGCTTCCCAGTGGGGGACGGCGGCGACATGACGGACTCGGGTTGCCGAGGGGATCGGCCGCATGAATGAGCCGCTCGAGGCGGCCGCCGAGCAGCCGGCGCCGACTCCTTCCGTCCGCTCCGTGGTAGGCCGAGCGGCGCTCGTCATCGTCGCGGCTACATTGCTTAGCCGGGTCTTTGGCCTCGTGCGCGACGTCGCCACCGCCCATTACTTCGGAGCGAACCACACCACCGACGCCTTCTTCCTCGCCTACAAAGTGCCGTACTTAGTCGTCCTGATGGTGGCCGGCGCCCTCACCGCGACCTTCGTTCCGGTACTTACTTACCGCATAACCGTCGGGCGCAAGAAGGAGGCCTGGGAGCTCTCGGTAAACCTGGGCAACATCATCTCCCTGACATTGTTGGGCGTTGCGGTGATTTTCACGATCATCGCTCCATACCTCGTCTATGTGGTGGGAGGGTTTGGCGTGGGGGCCGAGACGTCGCGCCAGGCCACGTTCCTGCTGCGCATCCTCATGATTGGCCTCGTGTTCGATTCTATGGCCGGCCTCTTCATGGGCATGCTCAACTCTCTCAAGCGCTTCGCCCTGGCCGCGTTTTCGCCTGCCATAGGCACGCTTGCCACAGTGGTTGTCCTCGTGGTCCTGGCGAAGCCGCTATCCATCACCGCTCTCGCGGTTGGTAGCGTGGTAGGCTCGGTCACCGGCTGCCTACTCATGCTGCCCGGTCTGCGCGACCAGCACATCAAGTACACACCCCGCATCAAGTGGCGGGATCCGGCCGTCCGCGAAGTGGGGGGCATGGTCTGGCCGGTATTGCTTGGCTCGGCGGTAGGCAAGATCAGCATTTTCTCCGATCAGATCATGGCCAGCATCCTCGTAGGCGGCGCCATCTCCAGCCTCAACTACGCCGACAAGCTGTTTCAACTCCCGCTGGCGCTCTTCGTGGCCGGCATTACGGTGCCAATCTTTCCGCTCCTGTCGGAGCAGGTGGCCGCTAACGCTCCGGACAAGGTTAAGGCCACTCTCAACTTCTCCATGAGGTTGATGGGCTTTCTCATGATCCCGGCGACGGTGGGGATCATTCTCCTTCGCCATCCTCTTATCGGCGCGATCTACCAGAACGGGGCGTTCACTCGGGCGGATGCGCTCCGCACGGCTTGGGTTCTGTTGTTCGAATGCCTGGGGCTCTACGCCTACGCGGGCCGGGATACTCTCACCAGGGTTTTCTACTCGTATCACGACACGCGGACACCGGTGAAGATCAGCGCGGCAACCGTGTTTCTGAATATCGGTGTCTCGTACCTTTTCATGCGCCTGATCCAGAGCTTCTCGCCTATGGCGGCCGTGGCCGGACTGACTCTGGGGACCACGGTGGCCCTGAGCGTGAACTTCTTTGTGCTCGTACACCTGCTGAGGCGCAAGATTGGCGACTTGGGATTCAGAGATGTCTTCAAATCTCTGTTCAGCGTGATCGGTACCTCTGCCGTGATGGGCGCGGTTATCTGGGCGGTGGACTTCCTGTTATCGCGGGAATTGCCGGCACGGACTGACGGCTTCGTTGCTCGCCTCGTCGCGGGCATCTTTGTGGGCGCAGGAAGCTACCTCCTTTTGGCTCGGTTTCTCAAGCTTCCGGAGCTCGCCGAGGTGACGGATATGTTGCGTTCAGTCTTCCGGCGCATGCGCAAGACTTGATAGAATGACCGGACTTGCCGATTACCGATGTAAGGAATCGTCGGTGGGCCGAAGGGCAGGAGAAATCCCGCCATCGGCGTAAGCAGGTAGGTGATATGTATGGCGGCGACAGGATCAAACCACAGGGAGAGACACCTGGCGCAGCCGCCGGGGAGCTTCATATCGAGTAGTGCTGTTCGCGCTCATCTCGTGGGCGTCGTGAGGCTTCATTCCCCATTCTGGGTAGCGGCGGTTTTGCTGGTCGCTGCCCTGACCCTGCTGGTTCCCGGTCTTGCTTCCAGCGTAACTGCCGCAACCGGTGACGCGGGCGGGATGCCTCTCTCGCCGGCATCATCCAACTCCACAGTTGTGCCGATCCTCTTCCCCTTGGAACAGCGTGTCTCCTGGACGGACACCTTCGGGGATGCCCGGTCCGGAGGCCGCACTCACGCCGGCAACGACCTGATGGCGCCCAAGATGACCCACATATTGGCGGTGGTCGATGGGACGCTGGACTGGATGAACTTCACCGGTGCGCGCTCGAGCTATAACGGCCTGCCCTACTACAACATCTTGCTCAGGGGCGACGATGGCAACGACTACTTCTATATTCACCTCAACAACGACACCCCTGGAACCGACGACGGGCAGGGCGGGCCGGAGAACGCATACGCACCGGGACTGAGGAACGGGACCCACGTCCACCGGGGGGACGTCATCGGATACGTCGGCGACAGTGGCAACGCCGAGGATGTTGGTAGTCACCTCCACTTCGAAATCCACCTCGGAGGCTACGTCGGGGCCAGCGGCGGGCAAACTCGCGCGCCTAGCGCCATCGATCCGTATGCCAGCCTGAAGGCTGCCGCGACGCTCTCAGAGTGGATCGCGGCCGGTAGACCGCCGCTCACCACGTCAACCACCGCCCCGGGCTCTGGCACTACCACTACAACGGCGCCGACGACGAGTACCACGAGACCGCCGACGACCACGACCACCGCGCCGCCGACGACCACGACAACAGTGTCCCAGTCCACGACTACGACGTCTCAACCCACAACGACAACAACGGCTCCTGACACAAGGGTGGCCGGATTCCGCGACGTGCGGACAACCGACTGGTACTATCCCGACTTCGCTCAGGCCTTGAATGCGTCGGTGGTAACTCCGGCGTCTGATGGACTATTCCATCCTTACTCGCTGGTATCGCGCTCTCTCTTCACTGTTTACCTGGTTCGGGCCATCGCACCTGGCGAGCTGATCGCCAGTCCAGAAGCCACACAGGCGCCCTCTTTCAAAGACGTGCCCGACGGGTATTGGGCCTATCGAGAGATCCAGGCGGCTGCCCACCTGGGGTTGGTTCAAGGCACAGGCGACGGCACCACGTTCTCGCCGGACAGCCTGATCACCCGTGCCCAGATGGCGACCATGATTTGCCGGGCTCTCGGCTCGGATCCCAACAATAACTGGGCCGGCTCTGCGGCTGCTGCATACCTTCTCTACCGCGATGTTCCCGCGGGCTATTGGGCCCAAGGTGCGGTGGTGATGGCCCACTATCTCGGCCTGTTGCAGGGCGACGCCAAAGGAAACTTCCGGCCCGCAGAGAATGCCAATCGCGCCCAAGCCGTCACCTTGATGGCTCGAGTCCTGCGGTTGCACGAAGGAGGGTCGGGCTCATAACGGCGGCGCTGAGGCACTTGTTGGGCCGCGGACGCCGCGGCTGGTTGCTGCCACGCCGCCGGACAGGGGCGCGGGGAAGGTCGGGCGAGGGTCTGCTATGGGCTGTGGCCGCAGTGGTTGTGTTGGCCACGGTGCTCTTCATGGGGCCGGTGGCGGGCCGCGCTCAGGCGCATAGCTCGAGCTTCTCCGATGTCAGTGAAGTCATCCCCGCCCACGATGCCATCGAGTATCTGACCCGATCTCAGGTCATCGCCGGTTTTGGGGACGGAACCTTTGGGCCGGAGAAGACCCTCACCAGAGGGCAGGCCACGAAAGTATTGGTGCTTTGGCAGGAGTTGCCGTTGGCTGCCGACGGTCCCGCATTCTCGGATGTCGATGCCGTTTATCGCTCCTACGTGGGTACCGCGGCCAAGGAAGGCTGGATCACGGGCTATCCGGATGGGTACTTCCGCGCCTATACGAGTCTGAGCAGGCAGCAGATGGCCATCATCATGGTGCGGGCGATGGGCTGGGAGACGCAGGCCCAAAGCCTTTCATCTGGGGAGATAGGTGAGATCCTGGGGGCGTTTACCGACGCCATCAGAGTAGCCGACGTGGCCAGGCCGTATGTGGCCATGGCAGTGCAGAAGGGCCTGTTTGGTGGGACCAACGGCCGGTTCAACCCTGGGGACAACATCACTCGCGCTCAATTCAGCCTGGTCGTCTTTCGGGCGGAACTGAGCATCCGGTCCGTGGTCACCCAGGTTCGCTCGGCGAGTGACTACCCAGACAAGACACGCCTCGTCCTCGACCTATCCCAGGCTCCGGGCAAAGTTACGGCCTCTGTGTCCACAGACGGCAAACTGAATATCGACTATGCCGACGGGGCCATGGGAGGCGTCTTCACTCAGGGAGTCGCTTCGCCGGAGATCCGCTCGGTTACTGTTCGCCAGCAGAGCTATAGCCCCAAGGCGGTGAGGATCGTGGTCGACATGGCCCGCTTCAAGAACTTCCGGGTGATGTCGCTTGCTCCTTCAGAAGACAAGGGCTATCGCATCGTGGTCGACGTATTCCGTCGCACAGACGGGCCTCCTGGGGACGGCCCGCCGCTCATCGTGGTCGATCCGGGACACGGAGGCAGTGACAGCGGCGCTGTGGGAGTGGCCGGCACTCTCGAGAAGAATGTCAATCTGGCCATCGGCCTGTTGCTCGCCGACGATCTGCGCACGGCAGGTGTCGGCATCATCATGACCCGCAACGATGACAGCTTCCCCAGCCTCCAGGACCGGGCCGACATCGCAAATGCCGCGCAGGCCAGCCTGTTCGTGGCTGTACACAACAATGCCGTGGGCACGGCCGGCGATCCTGAGGCGGCTCGTGGCACCGAGACCTATTACTGGGGGACATCCGATCAATACTCGGTTCAAGGCCAGTTGCTGGCGCAAGCCATACAGCGCAATCTGCTGGAGGCTCTCAATTCCGTCGATCGGGGAAGCCATACCGCGAACTTCGCCGTGCTCAGATGTACCGACATGCCCGCGGCCCTAGCGGAAGTGGGATTCCTCACGAACGCGGAGGAGGAGGCCAAATTAATCACCACAGAATACCAGCGGGCAGCCGCGCAGGGGATCGCGGAGGGAATCCTCGAGTATCTGAATTGGTCGACGACGGCGTACACGACCGAGTAACATGGCTTGTCCCGCACGCGGGCGCACGCGGCCGGGGCAAGGCTGCGGCGTCCGGGCCACCACCGCGCGGCCGTTCAAGCGGGGCGTGTGGCTGTCGTTCCGTGGCGCGCGGCGTACCGATGAGGAGGACTTGCTTGAGACGTGGTGATATCCGGACTGGGATAGCGGCAGTGCGGCTGTCGGTGAAACTGGCACTCGCGGTCGTGGGGGTTTTGATAGCCCTCTTCGCGGTTGTTGTCACGGCCGGCTTGATGGGGCCCGCGCCGGCCCGAGCGGCCGCACAAGCTGCGGACTTCGTCTTCACGGGCCGTGGCTGGGGGCACGGGGTCGGCATGAGCCAGTGGGGCGCTTGGGAGGCGGCCAAGGAAGGCGTAAGTTACGACCAGATCCTTGCTTTCTACTACCCGGGGACCACGCTCACATCCATGCCCGACCCTGATGCTGAGCTGAAGGTTCGGATTTCGGCCAATCCTCCGGACAGCACCGCCGTCAACTTCGTGCAGGTTGATCTCAAGCCGTCCGTCACTGCTGCAGCCTTGGTCAAAATGACGGCTGGGGTTGAGCAGACGGAAGTCCTTCCCACCGACGCTCTCATCAACGTCTTCAACCGCGACGGCAAGATCCAGGTGATCACGGCGGCGGGCCAGCAGGGCCCCTTCGACTACGTTGAGCTGCGTCCAACGCGTGCCGAGACGGACCCTGGCGGCGGCAATCCTGGCGACAACCAAGGTGATGGCCGGGTCGCCGTGCAGATGAAGACCGGCAACAAGGTTTACAGCTATGTCGAGTATTGGGGCAACATCCGGGTGCAGCCCGGGGACAATGCCGGTGAACTCTGGGTGTACAACCTCGTCCCTGTGGACAAGTACGCGAGCGACATCGGCGAGGTTGACCTCGACTGGGCCATGCCCAGCGCGTCCGGCTATGCTCCCGAGGCAGTGAAGGCCCAGGCGGTAGCAGCCCGTACATATGCGCTGGCACAGAACGGGACCTTGACTGACGGCTGGCAAGACCAGTACTACGGCGGCTACCGGCTAGAGGCCCGGTACCCAGGTCTTGCCCAGGCCGCCGAGGACACGGCCGGTCTCATCCTCACCTATGACGGGAAACCCGCTTCCACCTATTTCTCTGCCCACTCCGGCGGGTATACCACCAACTCTGCCTGGTCGGGGAGCACGCCTCCCTACATAGTCTCCCAGCCCGATCCTTGGAGCCTGAAGGCTCCTCCCGCGACTGTGAGCTCTGCCGGTCCCGGCTGGAATTGGACCTACACCATCTCTCAGGATTCCTTCTCGGCCAAGGTCAATGACAATCTCAAGGACGTCTCCACCGGCAGGACATTCGACGTGGGCCTAGTGGGTCGCATCGAGATCGCAAGCCGCGATGCCGGCGATCCCACCAGTCATGTCCGAACACTCCGTCTGACCGGCGAGAAGGGCACTGCTCTGATCTCGGCTGCTTCCCTCAAGAGTGCCCTCGGCCTGCGCTCCACGCTCATCCTCACCATCACGGGCGGCGATCCACTGGCTTCGGGCGAATTCTACGATGTGGGGTCGAGCCATCTCTATCACGACGAGATTGCGCGGGTCGTCGATGCCGGACTTCTCAGCGGCTATCCCGGCGGGCTCTTCAAACCTGGTGGCTCTATCACGCGCTGGCAATTCGCCAAGATTTCGGTGAACCTCTACAACCTCACGCACCCGACCACGCCCATAACTTTGGTCAATGTCACCGAGCCTCCCTATAGCGATGTCCCGGTCAAAGTCGGGATCACGGGCGACGAGTCCGATTGGGTGGCTGCCGCTAAGAATGCGGGTCTGATCGTGGGGGTGACCTCAACAACGTTTGAGCCCTACGCCGTCCTACGCCGGGACCAGATGGCCGAGATGATGTGCCGCGCCCTCGGCTGGGATGACGAAGCCGCTGCTCTCTCGCCAGACACACCCGGTTTCGCCGACGTTACTCCCGAAAGCCCCTATTGGGCGGCAGCCACCTATCTGAAGCACCAGGGGATTCTGCTGGGGTATCCCGACCCCTCGGGCTCCGCCGCCACGATCCTCAAGGTGGATGAAGCCATCATGCGTCAACATGTGGCGGTAATCCTCTGCCGCGTGCTCGACCTGGCAGGGCCTCCTCAGTGAAACCTCCTCAGTAGGGTCCTTCAGTAAGGCCAGCTTCGCAGCTGCCGCACCTTGGCTATGCGCTCGAAGTCCCGGTCCGAATGAAGCAGAAGCCCATCGTTCTCCAGCGTCAGCTGAGCAACAAGGCAATCGACAGCACCTCGAATCGAAATCCCCTGCGACCTACAGTTGTACATGATGCGGGCGGCCTCGGAGTGCGTCTGCCAATGATCGGCGGGCCAAATCAGTCTAGCCGGAGCGCGGGGCTCTCCTATACCCTTCGACCGATTATGGCGTTCCCGGCGCCGGTGACTCAACAGCGCTGGCCGCTCTGTGTTAGCATTACATCGCCTAGTGATTACACGTAGTCATCATCCATCGCTCAAGGATCGGAATGATACGTACGCAGATACAACTGACCGTGGAGCAGAGTGCGCGCGTGCAGGAGGCCGCGCGACGTTCGGGCGTGTCATCTGCAGAAAGCACGCGGCAGAGGATTACCGCTGTTTGGGGACAAGCGCCAGCGGGCGCATGAGCTCGCCAGCCGGATCGCGCCACCCCGCCCTCGAGATTCTAGGGATGTTCGATTCCGGCGCAACGGACATCGGCGTACGACACGACGAATACCTGGAAGAGGCCTATGGTGCTCATTCTGAGCATCCAGTGGAATGAGTACGGGTGTTTTCCTCGACACCTCGGCGCTTTTCGCAGCCTTTGATACCCACGACAGCATGCACCCAGCAGTCGCCGCGGCGTGGGAGGTTCTGCTCAGCAGTGGTTGTCCGCTTCATACCACCAACTACGTAGCGGTCGAACTCATCACACTTCTGCAGAGGCGCTTCGGCCCCCACGCCGTAGATGCGTTGACGAGTTACGTGCTTCCATGGGTGAACTTCACTTGGGTTGTTGAATCGCTTCACGTGCAGGCAATGGCGTCACTGATGGCTGCCCGTCGCCGCGACCTGTCCTTGGTGGACTGCGCCAGCTTTGTCGTCATGCGGAGGCTGGGACTGAGACGTGCATTTACTTTGGACAGGCATTTCGAGGAACAAGGGTTCGAGGTTCTGCCGGCGCCGTAGCTGCCAAAAACGCCGGAGCCCCGGTCGGGGGCTTTCGCCACCCGGCCGGGGCTCCGGCTTGCCATGAGGGTGCCTTGAGGAATTGAGGGGTGGTTAATTACCTCAAGGAGGGGTGCCTTCTTCTCCTAGGTGATGCCTAGGTCCTGCTTGCGTTGCAGAAACTCTTCCCGGTCGATCTCGCCTTTGGCGTAGCGTTCCTCCAGGATGGCCAGCAAGGCGGGGTTCGAGGGTGCCGTCCCACTTGGGTCGGTGGGACTCGTCGTAACGCTCGGGGTCCTCGTCGTAGCGGTCGCCGCTCCGGAGGCGGAAGCCGGCGGCATCGTACCTGCGGTTGTGCCCGCCGAAGTGAGCGGAGTGACCTGATGCCACCCGCCGCGCCTGCTATGAAGGATCAGCGCGCGTATTCCGATGACCAGCGCGACGATAACGGCCACCCAAAGCACGATCATCAAGACTACACCCGCAATACCGAAGCCGCCTATGTGGTGCTCAGGGCGGACAAGCTGCCCAGGTTCCCAAAACCATCGCGTCATTGGGGATCTTTCCTCCTGCGGCCCACCGCGCTTTCTCGCGCTTGCCGGTGGGGTTCGTATCTCACAATGGCGTCACTATACCCCGACCAGCATAAAGCCCACGTAAATCGCCCGCAGGCGTAACCCAAGCCCACGCAAGTCGCGCGCCGGTGTCGTCCAAGCCCACGTAAGTCGCCCGCAGGCGTCGTGCGGATGTCAAATCCGGCGGGTTCCGGTAACTGTGTGGGGCCTGCCGGACATATGTCCTACAGACGATGTCCTTCTGGGAGGAGATATAATGGGCTCCATGCCAGGCGCGAAACCATGCCTTGTGCGTCAGTCACAGAAGCCGGCGGCCGCCGCACTAGCGATCATTTCCAGGTTGGCCCTAGCGGCTGCGTTTTTGGCGGTTGTTTTCGTGGTTGCCGCCACAGCCGCGCCCGTTCAGGCTGCTCCGCCCACCTTGGGGACCGGCGCGCCCGCCGCGGCAGATGCCATTGTTGGATCTAGCGGTTATTTCTGGGCACTGAACTATGGTACCGGCGTCTACTCGCGGGTCCAGGCTACGGCCAAGTATGTTGGCGAGCATGTAGTGGTCTGGGTCGCCGATGGCGCGTTTTTCACTGATATTTCGGCCAATAACCTTGGGATCGCTTTCGACAACGTCGTCTATCCCACAGTGACTGCAGCCTACGGGTCGGAGCCCAACCCGGGCATCGACGGCGATCCCCGCGTTGCCATCCTTGTCTACGACTTCGACGACAGTCCGGCCGGAAGCATTGAAGGCTCTTTCTATCCGACCGATATCGATCTCGGCTTCGCCTCCGGTGGCAGCGAGCACTCCAACTACCGGGAGATGTTCTCCATCAATTCTGCCGCCCTTCTCATGGACCCCGGCAGCGCCGTTGCCATTGGCGCGCATGAGTTTGCCCACCTCATCATGCAGTATCAGGATGTGATGCTGGATCCGCTCCACGGCCAGGGAGCCGCGCCCGAAGCACAGTGGCTCCAAGAAGGTCTGGCCGTCTACGCCGAGCATCTCTGCGGCTATGACTCCCGCGCCCAGAGCTTTCTCTCCGCCTTTCAAGATGACCCCAACTGGGATCTCACCGCCTGGGGCGGTGGCCAGCGCGAGCACTACGGGGCTTCTTACTCTTTTGTGAGCTATCTGGCCGACCGTGAGGGTCCCGAGTTCATCAAGCAGCTGATCCATCAGCCTCTGGATGGCATCGGTGGCATCGACGCTACCCTCCAAGTTCTCGATCCCACGGGCTTTGGTGACCGGTTCAACGGCCTGTTCGACGACTGGATCATCGCGAGCTTCTTGGACGACAAGCCGCAGCTTCTGGCGCCCTATTTCTTCACGAACCTCGACCTCCACATGAGGGACACGTTGCTTACCGGCACTCCCCCTATCCTTGCCGATACGCAGGTCAAGAACTACGGGGCCGCATATCTGACCTTTCCGGCGACCGACCGGCTGCCCACCTTCCAAGTGGTTGTTGATGGCGTCGACGGTTCCCCGCTCCAGGCAGCGCTGGTCTCCTGGGATTCCACTGGAGTGTTTTACCCCGAGATCACCCGTCTTGAGCTCGCTAACCCTGCTGCTGGAGCCACCGTTATGGGGCCGAGCGGGTACGATCGCCACACCCTGGTGGTCTGGTCCCGCGGTGCCGCGGATTCCGACGTCAGCTACTCCTTCCGGTATAGCGGCGCCTCCGATCCGCCCGGAGGGATCCAGTTTCTGGATATGGGGGGAAACGATCCTTTTTATGAGAATGTATCTGATCTCTTGACTCGGGGTGTGATCAACGGGTACGAGATTCCGAAGGGTTCGGGGCTGTGGTTCTTCCAGGGCCAGAACAAGGTGCTCCGGTCGCAGTTCGCCAAGATGATCATGCTCGCCACGGGGCTGCACACGCCGGAGAACGAGTTCGCGGGCCATCCGACCTTCGGTGACGTGCCCCAGACCCCTCCCGATACCTTCGATTTCATCGAGGAGGCGGTGTCCTACGGGATCATCAAGGGGTACGGCAATGGCAGGTTTGGCCCATACGACCAGATAACCCGGAGCCAGTTGGTAGCTATGATCGTGCGTGGGGCCAAGGCTGCCGGGAAGCCATTGTCGCCGTACACGGGAAACGAGCGAGTCTTCGCGGACGTGCCTGTCTCGCAGATACCCGACTCTCTATATAGAAATGTGATGACCGCCTATACGGCAGGGATTCTCAGCGGCAGCCCCGGCAAAGACGGGCGCTTGTACTTCAACCCGACCTCGCCGGCCACCCGAAACCACGTGGCCAAGATGACGGCCAATTTGATCGTCAATTACCTGGAGGCCGCTGCCGGCAGCGCAGGCTAGCCCGTTGTGGCGTATTCGAGCGGGTTGTCCACTCGCTCAGAAGCGTTCAGCACTTCGATACCCACCACATTGCCGTCCGCATCGTAGTCGAGGATGAGTCCGGGTCTTTCCTCGTCGCTATCGTCGATGGGGTTGTCATTGAAGAGGACGCTGAGGACATCAACCTCGGGATCATAGGAGATCTTCATCTTCTCTCCAGTATTTCTCCACCTTGCTGGTCCGATAAGCGGCTACGACAACCGCCGGCTGGATAGTATCATCCACAATAACCCTCAGCAGGAACGCGCGCCCATCGTCCCACATGATCCTTGAGTGGTATGCCCTTAGCGTGTCTCGTTCGGGCACGATTTGCTCGGGCTGAGTGACCACCTCCAATACCACAGGCAGTGGAATGCCGCGCCGTGCAAGTTTTCCGCGAGCATGCGGCGATAGTAGCCAGCGCAATGGGCTCCTTCTGCCGGATGATTCCTCCACACCTGGCGACGCTAGAGGAAGCAGTTGGAGGAACGCGTAATACCTAAGTCCGTGCTTGGCACCAGGGGTGGTCGGCCAGCGAAGCCCCACCGGGGAGCCATGTAGTTGGTCGCGATTTCGCCACGCCCGTTGGCTCAGTTGCGGCCCCTCAGGGCTCTCATCGTCTATCATGGGAACGAGTATGGCCAGACTTCGCCGCCCACACGCGTCCTCAGGGGCACCGGTTTCGGACTCGGGGAGCAACGCGTACCCGGACCCGGATCCGCCCGGCGAGATCGCCCTGCCGCTGGCACCAGGTGGGGACGCCGGATTCGACGTCCCTCAGGGCGGGGCCGCGGCCCGAGGCACGGCCTCGGCGGCCTCGGCGGCCGCGGCGGCAGGTCCACCTACTGACGGTCATGATTTCGAGGCCCTGCTTCCCGACGTCCAAGTCTCCGATCAGGACCGCCGGCGCGAGCGCCGCCTGGTCGACGCGGCCTGTCGTGGAGAAGAGTCGGCGATCGAGGCGCTCTACCGCACCCACTACGACACCATCTATCGCTACGTGCTGTTGCGTCTGGGCTCGCTGGCGGCTGCTGAGGATGTGACCAGCCAGGTCTTCCTGGGGATGGTCCGAGGACTCGGACGGTATCGCGATGAGGGCAGGCCTTTCATCGCGTGGCTCTACGGCATAGCTCAGAAGCAGATTGCCTTTTTCCAGCGAGGCGAAAGCCGCGCCCCGGGTGCAGTGGACCTCGATGCTGTGACCGAATTGGTTGCTGCCGGGGCGGGTCCGCACGCCACTGCGGAGCAGCGCGAGTTGCGGGGCGCCGTCGCGCGGGCTCTGGGCAAGGTCCCCGAAGGACAGCGCGAGGTGATAATGCTGCGGTACCTGCTGTCCCTATCGGTGGCGGAGACGGCGGCTGTTGTGGGCCGCACGGAGGGGGCCGTCAAACAATTGCAGTTGCGTGGCTTGGCTACATTGAAGAACCTTCTCGGCCGCGAAGGACGAGAGCTGTTGTGACTCGCGAGAGAGAACGTATCCCAAGCCGATTCAGTCTGTGGCGCTCTTTCGCCCACCCGTCGGTCAGCATCCGAGGGACGAAGGTATAGCGAGACCCAGTTGGATGATCACAGCCCGTTCAACCCGCTGAAGGTCAGACGGGGAAAGCCGGCCGATTAATTCAGTGAGACGACCTTTGCCCACGGTGGCCAGTTGATCCGCCATCGCCTTGGCCGTACGCCCGGACACGGCAATAAGCGCCTCACTGGGATACACGCGCTCAATGTTGCTTGTGAGGGGCACTACCTGCACTCGATTTAGATGGCGGTTGGAAGCATCGTTGCTAAGGATGACAGCCGGGCGATCTTTGTGAATCTCGCCACCTTGGGACGAACCGAATACAACCCACCAGACTTCACCGCGTTTCATTCGCGGCTCCGAATAGCTCTGCCACAGCAATTAATGTGCCTTCAGCCCACTCCAAGGCTTCACTCTCTCGACTTTCGTCGCCCGCCATTGCCGCGTACGCGGCATCCATGTCTTCGAGAAGCACATGGGGGCGAGCGAGGGTCTCGAGAAACTGACTGATGTGTCGCGGGCCTATGACCCTATGAAGGCCCTCATAAACATCTTCTGCGACAGTTATTGTTAGCTTCCTGCGCATGGCGCTATCCTCTGTACGTGTATTGCACGTATAGACTATCATGATACACCTCTACTCTTGGAAGTCCGAGCCTGCTCGGAACAGTGTGACCTCAGAGTCCGGTCCGGAAATGCGACCAAGGTCTGGGATAGAGCACGAGCCCTGTGCAAACGGACCCGCAAGCGAGCGGCAAAGATCTCCCGTAACTTTTCCCGTGCTCCGGCAATATAGCCTCTGTGACTACGTTCAGAGGCATATTCCGCAAACGGGGCGGTGCCGGGCAGACCGGCTCCAAGCCCGCGACGTCCGCGACGAACTCCGCGGAAGCCGCTCCGCGTTCTGACGTCACCTTCGATGATTCCTTTCTCGCGCTGAGCCGTGAGCTCTCCGGTCTCAAGGAGACACAAGTGTCTCAAGCTGCCAGAGATCGCGGCTGGGCTTCGCTCCAGCGCGAGCTTGAACGGAGGCCCGTACGCCAGCTCACCGCATCGCCGGCCGTCAAAGGCCCTGGTGTGCGTTCGCCCCAGCCCGCCGGCAGTGGGCGCGGCACCGGCAGCCGCAGCGCCGGTCGTAGCCTCGGCGGCCGCAGGAACGGGCTCCGTTGGGTCCTCGGCGGCGTGGCCGCAACGGTAGCTGTGGCCGCAACGTTGCTTGGTACGCTCCTCGGTGGAGGCGCCGCTCAGGTTGCTACAAACACGACGACAGTCACCTCGGTGGTCAGCACTGATACCTCGCTGCCTGACACCACGATCACCAGCACGCCGGACACCGGCTCCAGCACGAGTGCCACACAGCCGTCAACGACGGAGCCCAATGGAAGCTCTACCACCGGTTCGTCGACCACCGGAAGCACCGGGGGCACGGCAAGCACCGGCACCACCAGTGGCCGCACCCCGACCACCAACGGCACGACCCCAAGCAACAGCACCTCGACTACCCAGCCTAGCTCGCCTTCTACCACACCCGAGACCGCGTACACATCCCAACAGCGCATCAGCTCTGCCGAGAAGGCGGCAGCGTATCTCGGACAGTTGGTAATAAGCGGGAACACATCGGGCGTTGGGTCCTTGGTGGCGCCCAGCGCCCAGAGCCATTTGGCTTGGTTGGTGAGTACGCTCGATGAGCCCTATGACTACTCAGTCAAGAACGCCGCCGAGCAGACCGGTGATGTAATCCGGGTGACTCTGGCCATCAACGACAGGGTTATGAACGGACAAGGCGAATTGCAGGAAGCGGTCAAGTCTTTCTTCGTCCAGGTGTTGGTAGATGGAGGCTCTGCCACCATAGTTGGAATCTATGCAGGGTCGTGATGGAGATCAAGTGGATGACAAAGCTTTCGCTCAACCACAAATGCACGATATACTCGTTGACCGGTGCAGCTCGTCTGCACTTTTTTGCTTGTCTGAAACGGCTGCGGGCTCTTCTTGCCGCCCAAAGCCTGGACAGATTTTGCCACTCCGTGTTGGTAGGCGCGGCAGTGAGCCCAAAGAGGAAAGGAGGTGACTCGTTCTTCTTCCTACACTACCGCTTCACAAGTAGGAAATGGCAAGAACCATTTTGCTATGAGTAAACAAGAAAAGAGGAGTGGTCACATGCAGAAACGCACCCTAAAGGTAGCGATTCTGGCCGCCCTCGCCCTCATCCTGGTGTTGATGGCCACAGTC
>JAMDEO010000055.1:586-3408 GCA_023483915.1 Actinomycetota bacterium | reverse complement strand
CGCCGAGTCGCCGGTGTTGATTGCCCTGGCCGGTGTGCTGTGGCTGGGCGAGCGGTTTTCCGGGCGTCAGGCTTTGGGTGTGGTGATTGCCTTGTCGGGCGTGTGCCATGTGGTGGTCAAGGGCCAGTGGCTGCGCCTGTCGCAGGTGCAGTGGGTGCCGGGGGCCGCCTGGATCGTCGGGGCGAGCATGGGGAACGTAATGTTGACGAAGCGGGCGATAGCCCCGGCACCGTCGACCTTGGCCGCATCGTAGTACTCGCTGGGTATCGCCTGCAGGCCGGCCAGGAAGAGGACCATGTTGTAGCCCGTCTGCCACCAGACCGTGACGATGATGATGGCCAGTAGCGCCATGTTCGGGTCGTTCAGCCAGCCCACGGGGGGAATGCCCACGAGGGACAGTAGGTAATTGAGGATACCCAACTGCTTGTCGAAGATCACCGACCAAATGAGGGCGATGATGACCATCGACGTCATGTAGGGGAAGAAGATGACGGCGCGAAAGGCGATGCGGAATCTCATGCGTCGATTGAGTAGCAGGGCGAGGGCTAGGCCCAAGACGATGGTGGTGCCCCCGCCCCCAAGCATGAAGATCGCCGTCGTGATCAGGGACTGATGAAACACCCGGTCGTCCAGGAGGGCGATGTAGTTCTTCAGTCCGACGACCTCCCCCGAGCCACCCAGCAAGAGGGTGCCGGAAGTGAAGGTCATTGCGAAGTCCATTAGGATGGGCAGAGCGAAGAACAACACGAAGTAGACTATGGCCGGCGAGAGGAACAGAAGCGCTATCCTCGTCTCTCGCCGGCCCCAGCGCAAGGTTCTCCGTCTCCGCCAGTCCGGTGACACTTGTTGTGCTTGCACTGGCGGTTCCCCCTTAGCAGCTCAACGGCTGCGCGAGCAGTCGCGTTCCTTGTCTATGCCTTGCTCAGCGTCTCGTTAGCTTGCTTGGTATATTGGGCTAGAGCATCGGCGGCTGACATTTTTCCGAAGAGAATATTGTCGAACGTCTCCTGCCAGAGCGTGGTGTAAAGGTCGCCCTTGCCGGTGAGACGGATGCCGGCGTTGTAGTCTGCCGCGTAGGCAGCTGCCTCCGCGAAGGGCTTGATAAGCTCGTTGCCCTGCACGTCGGCGTGCTGTGCCCAGGTCTTGCGCGGGCAGACCATGTTCGCTTCCTTTGTAACCGCCAGATCCCATTCAAGCGAGGAGAGCTTCTTCACTAGCTCCCAGGCCAGATCCTTGTTCTTGGCCTTGGCGGGTATCAGCAAGCCTGTGCCGTAGGAAGTCGTTGCCTGGACCTTGCCCTTGGGGGGAACGGCGATGCTCCACTTAAACTTCGGGTTGGCCGTGATGATAGGCTTGATGTCCCAGGGGCCGCTGGTCATCATTGCCGTCTTGCCGGCGATGAAGAGGTCGCGCGGGTTGGCAGAGCCCGCCTCAACCTTAGGCTCGGGGGCTACCTTGTGCTTGTGGATGAGGTCGCTCTGGAATTGCAGGGCCTCGATGGCCGCCGGAGAGTCGGTCAGCACCTTGTTGGTCTTGGGATCGTACCACTGGGCGCCGGCCTGGTAGAACCACATCCAGCCAAAACGCTGCTGGTAGTGCTCGACATAACCCCAGACATCGGTGTTGTTGCCGGTGCGCTTGGTGGTTTTGAGGGCGGCGTTGAGAAACGCGTCCCAGGTTGTCGGCGGCCCCGATATCCCCGCCTCGGCGAACATGTCTTTGTTGTAATAGAGGCAGAGGTTCGTGTAGAACATCTGGACCCCGTAGTGCTTGCCGTCCAGGTCCTGGCGCTCGACGGCGCTCGGCTGCCAGTCGTCGGGGTAGCCGATTGCCTTGCCGTCCTTCTCGACATACTTCGTCAGGGGTTCGACGTACCCCATCTGAGCGACCTCTTGAGTCATGAAGTCCTCTTCCACGAGGTCAGACGGAGCACCGGCGGCGGCCGTGGCGAGGAATTTCTGCCGTGCCTCCGGGGGCTCGAGGTACTCGAACTCGACCTTACATCTGAAATCCTTCTCGAACTCGGCCACGAATGTCTCGAGAGCCTTGTACTTATGCCCGGGGATCCAGAGGACGCTGAGGGTGCCGCCCGCTACGGGCGCCTGCGCGGGGGCCTGGGTGGGGGCGGGCTGACCGGACGAAGGCGCGGCAGTGGGTTGCGCCGGGCTAGGAGTCGAGCAGGCCGATAATAGCGGTACGGCCGAGGCAGCGCCGACCACCGCGGTCAGGCTGCCGAGGAAGGTTCGCCGACTGACAAAACGCGAGGTACGCTGACTTGCCATTGCTGAACATCCTCCACTTTTCTGTTTGGGGTGCCTGGCGAGGACTGGCCCAATGCGCGGTTGAGATGGGCTGGTGCCTACGGCCGGCGCCCAATGATGACGATTCAACCAGGACGCGTATGATTGCTAGTTGGCCATGCCTTGTCCGGCGAGTCTCGTTTGGCCATCACCTCCTTCAGCTCTGGATGACCCACCGCGTGCTGGCTCGATGCTGGTCCAACCGATTGTTCGTGGCATAATCCGGCCAGGGCCGAGCGATGTGGGGATTAGCGAGGATAGTATTTCGCCAATGGGCAGGCGACGATCAAGGTTTGGGCAGCTAGTGACAGACATGCAGTTCAGAGTTCCCGCACGGGGGCACGCCGAGGCGTGGCGCTGAGAACTGGGGGCAAGGGCGTGGAAGGGTCCGGCGCCTACGGGCGCGACCATCCTCGTTGTGTTGAAAGGCAACCCGTCTGTGGATCCCCGGAGAACCATGATATGGTCTATCTCTCCCATCGTGCCGCCGGATTGATTCTGTAACAGTTCCGATCCGCTCTA
>JAMDEO010000055.1:0-576 GCA_023483915.1 Actinomycetota bacterium | reverse complement strand
AAGCATACCATGCGCTGGTTGGATGGTCAACCACCGGTGGGCAAAGCGAGCGGCCGCATGCACCACGAAGTCGCCTTCTTAGGGTGGGCAGTGCTTAGGCTCGTGCTGGCCAAATTGGGGTCGATAGGGACGGCGGGTCAGAGGCGCATAGGATAGGGACGCGGGATGAAGGTTGGGGGAATCTTCCGAGAGAAAGCGAAGAGGGTGCCAGCTTCAAACACGCTGGCACCCTCGCTAGAACGGCATTAGGCCCGGCCTAGAAGCCGTAGCACTTGCGATGATAGGCTACCGTGATCTTCTTGCCGGTACCATGATCGACGGTCTTGACGTTGATAAGGTCCTTGAGCCTAATCTCCGTGTTGCACTTTGCGCACATCTTGCCAGAAGTGGCCTCTGCTGCCGCGGCGCGCTCTGCTGCCGTCTGGTTCTTGCTGACCTTGCCCGTGCTGATTGCCAAGTTAGTTCGTCCTCCCCCACTTATCTTTGTGTGCGCGTCGGGCACCGCTGGCAAGACAGTGCCGCTCCGCTCAAGCAAGCGCACACACGAAGGGACGGCACCAGGGCCCCGAGGCGTCC
>JAMDEO010000041.1 GCA_023483915.1 Actinomycetota bacterium | reverse complement strand
TTGGCGCGGTGTTGCGCAGTATCAGGTTCGTCCCGGCTGGCACTCCGGCGAAGTCGATGATGACCTCGTAGCGCTCGCCTGGCATCATCATCAGGCTCTTCTGTGCACCCGCCTTTATCTGCGCCTGGGTGGCGTTCGGGTTAATGTAAACCGGATTGTCCAGGTAGCCGCCATCTGTAGAGATGACCCACATTCCAGGACCTTTGCCTCCGGTGGTCTGGTCTTGCAGGAACATATCATAGGGGCGTGAGTTGGAACCGTTAATCAGGTAGAAGCGGTAGCGCTGCTGGTCTACATTATGATACGGCCAGGCCTTGCCGTTGACAACGATCGTATCGCCGACGAATTCCGGTACCCAGTAGGGATGTTCCGGATTGATCCCAACGTTGGGGAAGAACAACTCGCCGTTTGTGTCGAACATGCGGTCCTGGATAACCAGTGGCGTCACCACTTCGTTTGCGGCATCCATCGCGCCGTTGCCATTTGTGTCCAGACCGACCGGCAACAGCCCGGTCGGCAACGTCAGACCCGGGTCAGTAAGAGCGTAACCACCGGCGAGACCGGCGAAGGTGGCGTTGAGGCGCGTACCACCCAGCAGATGGTCATGGAACCAGAGAGGGGCTGCCTCCTGGTTATTAGGATAGGAGTAAATAGCTTCGTTGGAAGCCGCTCCGGCCTTGGAATAGTAAGCGGGACCCTGGGTCTTGTAGGGTGTTACCGTGTCCGGTCCCGGTACGTTACTGGCAAACCAGGCTTCCGGCCCACCATCAATAACCGCCGGGACCTCACCACCATGAAGGTGAGGCACAGCCAGGACCGGTCCCTGGTAGTGGTTTGTATCGCCAGATATGGGCATCCCCTGGTCCGCCGCCTGATGGAATGCAGAATGCAGACTCGCGTCGGTCCAGGCCCTCCAGTTGATGACATTGGTGGTCAGGTTGTTGATGTACCGTATCGTGGTCGGTGTTCCCCGTGAGGCAACTATGACCGGATTGACGTAAGTATCAACGGCGGTTAACGGAGCAACAGGCGCTGCGCTGGCCCGGTAACCAAAGACCGCCGTGCCCGCGTATGGCAGGCCATTCGCCGGGACGAATGATGGCGGCAACATATTAGCCCGCAACTCCACCATCCTCATTGGAATCTCGGTTCCATTGTCGAGGATGGTTTGTATTGTTCCACCGGCTGCATCCAGAGTCGATAGTGGCTGCGCAAACTGCTGGATTTTGTTTCCGGGAAACTGGACGGGACCTACCGGGGCGGGCTTCTTTGCCAGAGCGTACGTACCGGCCGTTGCTACCAGCAATAGCACCACAAGCCCAAAACTAAATGCAAGTTTGAGTTTCATCATGGCCGTGATCTCCTTCATCCTCATCGTTTTTCTCAGACTAGATCCACCCGTGTACTCTAGTGAGATGATTTGCGTCCATAAAACCTCCCGTCTCATCAAATAAGGAAACTCACTTATATTTTGATAACCGCTAAAATCTCGTTTAAACATTAATAGCTAAAAAGGCCAATGACCCTCATAAAATTAGGATACGGGTGCGTACTGAAGGCTAAATCCGTTAATACTCTGAAATGAGACCGGATGGGGAGTTCTGGCTAGCGCCTGCAAAATGCCGGTGCCAGCGTCTGTCAGCGACGCAACAGGCGCATGACCTTGAGCCCGAAACCGAGCTTTTCCTGGTCCTCGCTGCGGTGCACATCCAGGCCGGTGAGGTCGTTGATGCGGCCCAGGCGGTAGCGGATCGTGTGCCGGTGCGTGAAGAGCGCCTCGGCGGTGGCGGCGACGCTGCGGTTGTTGGCGAGGTAAGCCTCGAGCGTGCCGACCAGGTCGGTATTGTGCTGCTTGTCGTAATCCTCGATGCGGGCGATGGTCTCCTGGTAGAAGTTGCGCACCTCTTCCGGGTCTTCCTCCAGCGCGCCCAGCAAGAGTTTGTAGATGCCCATGTCGTCGAAACTGGCGATGGCGCCGGTCTCCCCCAGCCTCTGGCTCACCTGCAGCGCTGACTGCGCCTCGCGGTAGGCGCGCCTGGTCTCCAGCGGGTCCCCGTGGAAGCGGCCGATGCCGATCGACACCGTCAGCCCCGGCAGCAGCTCGGCGCAGCTCTGGCGGATGCGCAGGGCCGTTGACCTAGCGATAGACATGAGCTTGGCATCCCCATCCTTGAGCGGCGGCAGGAAGGCGATGACGTTGTCGCTCTTGGGCGTCAGCAGCGCGTGCTGATGATGCGAGAGGATCTCCTGCTTGACACCGCTGAAGAAGCGGTTCTTGATCTGCTGGACTTCGGGCTCGGTCAATTTTTTGTCCCGCACGTGGTCACCGAAGGAATCGATGTCGGCGATTAGGCAGAGGCATCCCTGGCTCAGGTCGCCGCCCAGGAAGCTCGCGCGCTGCAGCATCGTCGGCCCGCCGTCGAACTCGTCGGCCAGCAGGTCGTCGACGAAATCGCCGCGCAGGCGGGTCTCGGCCTCCATCCGGGTCAGCTCCCGGCCCATCTCGACCGCGGCCACGGTGGCGGCGCTCTCCAGCGCGGTGAGGTCGAGCTCGTTGAGCTCGGAGTCGCGTTCAAAACTCGATACATAGCCAAGGACGTCGCGGCTGACGATGATGGGCACGGTCACCATGGCTGGAAACTGCGCCTTCTTTTTCAGCGGCGTGCGGTTGTAGCGCTCGGCGCTGCTGGCCGCGCGGGCGCGCCCGTTGGCCCCTGCCGCCTTGCGCAGCTCGTCGAACTCGGCGACCAGCTTCGGGTCATCTTCCGCCGGCGCCGATTCCGAGAGCACCTCGGAAAAGGAATTCTCCAGCACGACCGGGCGTCCGATCAGCTCGGCGGTGGTCTCCGCGATCGACTTCCAGCTGCCGCCGTCGATGACGACCTCGAGCAGCCGGTGATGGATGTCCTGTGAGCGGCGCAACAGCGCCAGGTGCTCGCCGACGATCTGCTCTGAGATCTCGGCGGTGATGTGTGTCCAGCGGACTTCGGGAGGAACCTCGACGATGGGGAAGTCATGCTTGCGGCCGAGCTCGAGGATCGCGGGGCTGACCTCTTCGATGAAGCGACCGGGTTTGACCAGCAAGCCCGCGGCGCCGGCCTTGACGATCTTGCGGGTGAATTCGACCTGGGCCTCGGGGGTGGTCTCAACGGCAAAGAATGTGGAGAGGACCAGCTCGCCGCCGGTGAGCCAGTCGCCGATGTCGGGGACCTCGCCCACGGTCACCTGCGAGACCTCGCGGTCCAGCCCTTTCTCGCCAGCCAGCACCCTGGCGTCGGCCAGGATCGGCAATTTCAGGATTTCCGCTACACGCAGCGCCACCGTTTTTCCTTTCGCAGCAGGTAAGATGCTTGATGCCCGCTGGTCCCGCTGTACAAATAGCGGAACCGTTTCTCTGTTACCTGCATAAATAATATGCT
>JAMDEO010000105.1 GCA_023483915.1 Actinomycetota bacterium | reverse complement strand
GTGGAGCCACGGGAGGTCGAGGACCTTGTCGACTGCCTGGCTCGCGCGGATGACCTTGTGGACATGGATCAAGACCTGGCCACGGCGCTCTGGGAGTGCGACTTCGCTCACATCGAGCACCGAGTGGCCAACCCCTTCACGGGTAGCGGGGAGGTTCTTCCGGAAGGCATGATCGACGCGCTCAGAGAGACGGTCATTCGCAGGCTGGAGGAGAGCCACATGCCGGAAGTGATCGAAGATGATATGGCGTGGGGGAACCTTCGCGCCGTGGATCTTCTGGACATAGAAAGTGAGCGTCTTGAACTCACGGCGGAGGAGTTGCAGCGAGGCGACCAGTCCGTCGAGGCCCTCACGGGCGTGCTGCGGGATTTCGGCGAGGTGCTGCTGGAAATCGCGGCCGGCGATCCTATCACGCAGATGGACGATATCATCGCGCAGCCGCTGTCGGCAGTCACCTCGGGTTTTCTGGATTCCGGTGAACTTCAGAGTGCCGTCTTCCTCATCGAGAAGCTGGGTCAGATGGAAGCGGCAGGTTGGTGTCCGAATGGGTTCTTGGGCTTAGTGGTTGGCAAGGCCGTCACGCCGGACCACGTCAAGCGGTTGTGGAAAGGGCGGGAAGGGGGGGGCCCCGAGGAGGCCAAGCGCATCGACCGGGTGCTCCTATCGCTCAGGAACTGGATCCTTGCTCCTCTCCTCGAGATTCTCGCAGAATCCGAAGATCGCGCCGTCCGCAGGAGCATCCTCGGGATTCTAGGGGCCGAGGGTGGTGTCCCCTGGGCGCAACTCGAGCCTTTGTTGAGAGACCCTCGGTGGTACGTCGTGCGCAACGCTGTACAACTAGCAGCTTCTTCTGGGTGCATTCAGCTGATCGAGCATAGCTCCCGTTTGCTGGCACATCCCGATGCCAGGGTCAGGCGGGAAACGCTGCGTGGTCTCGAACGATTCAGCGGGCAGGCGGCCCTCCGGGGATTCATCAAGGCTTTGTCGGATTCCGACTCGTCTGTCAGGACTCTCGCCGCGCATGTGGTGGGACGGGAGGGGGGACCAGAGCAGGAAGCCCTGTTGCTGAAACGCATTGAAGACCGGGCGTTCGCTTCTCTTCCGGTAGAGGAGGTCGAGGCTGTCCTCGATTCCTATGCCATGCTCGCCCAGCACAGGGCGGTGGTCCCTCTAGACAAGTTATGGAAGAGGAGACGTCTATCGTCGAGACCCATGCCCATCCGAGTAGCGGCGGTGCACGCGCTGGGCCGAGTCGAAGGGCCCTTGGCGCAACAGTCTCTGGCTGAAGCCTCTAGATCCGGGGAGGCTCAGGTTCGTCGGGCAGCCACGGAGTCCATGCAGGCCAGGCAGGTGCGGCGAGCCAGGGAGCCCGAGGAGCAGGACTCGCCATCATCCGGAGAGAGCCAGTGACAGAGACATCGTTTTCACCTCATTCCACTGGAGCAGATCAGAATCTGGCGCTCAACTTAACGGTGGCGATTCGCACTGCCGCCTATTACGATGCTGACAACGTGGTTCTGCAGCAAGTCTGCTCCAGCCTTGCATCCGAGCTCGGCACTCGAGCGGCCCAGCGTGGCTCAGTGAGGATCGGCATCCACAGCCACTGCGTGTTTGTGGGCGATGCCCGCGTTCGTACTTCGGTGTCCACATATACGCGCTTCGCATATCTCACCCGAATATTTGAAGCATGGGGAATCAACTCGTTGACCTTTCATGCGGGCGTTTCGGAATCGGACGTCATGGCCCTTGCGCTTGTCCTTGCCCGTCAGCGTGGCGAGGGACCGGATGAGTTGGCCGCGGTCCTGGCCGGACACGGGGTACGCAACATCGAGGTCGACCTTCTGGCACAGGGACAAGCAGCACAGACGATAGCCCCGGTTGAGGCATACGCCGTGGCGGTTCAGATCGCGAGAAAGATCCGAGAAAGCTTGGAATCCGGCCAGCGGGCCGACGCCCGCCAAATTCGCCATGTGACGCAGGCCATCGTTGATCAAGTCATGAGCGCTCCGCAGGCACTGGTCGCGCTTACTACGATCAAGGAGCTTGACGACAGCTTAATCTCACATTCCACCAATGTTTCTATCCTTTCCGTACTCCTCGGACAGCGACTCGGGATGAGCAAATCCCGACTCGGCGAGCTGTGCCTGGCAGCGTTTTTGCATGATGCGGGCAAATTAGAGATAGATCCTGCCGTCTTGCGCAAGCCGGGACCGCTCACTTCAGAAGAGTGGGAAGCCATCCGGAGGCATCCGATCGTGGCAGCTCGGGCGCTCCTCGGGGTGGGACGTCTCACGTCCCCCAGCATGAGGGCCGTAATAGTAGCGTTTGAGCATCACCTGAACTATGACCTTAGCGGGTATCCTACCCCGAGGATCAAAGACCATGTCTCGCTTTTCGGAAATATCGTGGCAATCGCGGATCGTTACGATGCGGTTACGACCGCCAGGCCGTACCGGGATATCGACTTGACCCCTCATGAGGCGCTGGGATACGTGATGGAGGAGTCCGGCAGGCAATTCGACCCGGCGCTTGCCAAGCTGTTCGTGGAAATCATGGGTTTCTACCCGCCCGGTACCGTTGTGGGGTTGAACAACGGAGACGTGGCCGTTGTCTGCGAGCCCCCGATGATGGGCCGCCCGCTCGACCGTCCGAAGATACGGCTGTTGACAGGCGGCCATCTGGGTGAGCCCATCGACCTGGACGACCAGGTCGATGAGGGCACGCGGATCAAGATTACCTGCGTTTTCAACCCCGGCAACAAGGGACAGGTGCCCGCGGTAGACGCATCGGTGTTCGAAGGACTATGAGGGGATCACGGCGGCCCACCGACGCGAGCGCCGACGGGCGCCGCGTCTGGAGCGAACGTCGGATAAGACGGTCGGGGGCCGATGGCCCGGGGACCGAGATTGAGGCGCCGGCCCTCCTGCGGGCCCGGCGCCTCCTGTGATCCAGGCCCGGTCTTAGGACCCCCCTGCCAGTCTCTCCGCCGCCTTCCTTTCCCTGTCAAGGCTCATGTCATTGGGATCGCCCTGGCGCAGGGCCTTCGTCGGGCAGACCCGGACGCAGGCGGGCTCGAGCCCGCTCTCCAGGCGAACCACGCAAAGGTCGCACTTCTGCATGGTGCCGTCGCGGCCGAATCGAGGCACAGCAAATGGGCAGGCCATGGAACAACTATGACAGCCGATGCAGAGTTCCCCATTCACTCTGACCACCTGGGTCCCGGCTTCGCGGGCGATTGCTCCGGTCGGGCAGGCGAGAAGGCACGGAGCATCTTCGCAGTGCATGCAGGCCAGCGACACGTAATGAATCCGGGCGTCAGGATACGACCCCGACTCCGCCTTGAAGACCTCCCTCCAAGCAGTCGGCTCAGCCCCGGCTTCGAGGTCGTTCTGATCCATGCAGGCGACCGCGCAGGCGAAGCATCCCGTGCAGCGCTCCAGGTCGAGGTAGAAAGCGTGGCTCATGGTT
>JAMDEO010000141.1 GCA_023483915.1 Actinomycetota bacterium | reverse complement strand
CGGTGCCGGGTGACGAGTATGTCGTCCAGTTTGGGGGCAGACGTCGAACGAGGGCTCCGTTCAACCATCGCGGAGCGGGGCACCTCGAGGAGACGGCAGACGCGGCGCTCGGAGGCCTGGGAGACTGCGGCCCTCACTCGTCTGACGTCTCGCGGTCGAAAGGGCGCCCCTTCTGGGCCTCCTTCAAGATGTCGATGTCCAGCACGAGTTCCCCGACCTTCTGCTTCAGGCGCTTGATCTGCTCGTCCTTCAAAGCCTCTTCGTCCTTGGGTTTCGTGCGGAGGGCGTTCTCGGCCCCCAGGAGGAACTTCTCCCGCCAGACTTCGATCTCGGCCAGGGTGAGGCCGTGCTTGCGGGCGGCCTCTTGGGTCGTGGTCTCACCCTTCATGATGCTGACAATCAAGGCCGATCGGCGTTTGGCGGTCCAGCGTTGGACGTCGTCGGGTAGTTCTTCGGTCACGATTACCACCTCCTGCCATGATTTCATCAAGGCCTAGGGGTGGCTTCAAATCAGAGGGGAGCAGCATACTTCTTCATTAGGTCGATCTTGACAAACCAAAGTGCTCAGTCAGCCGAATCAACGGGTCCGAAGGGTTCGAAAGCTGTCCCGCTAGCTCCATTCGATGAGGGCCGCTCGTAGTGAACGGCCCTATTCGTGTACGCTCGGCGTGTGCAGGCAACACGCTGGGGGTGAATGTCCCCCGGAAGAGGCGGTGGTGCCAACTCATGAGCTGGCATGCGGTGGTTCCTCGCCGCAAGGTGTCTCTTTCACTCCGCGCAGCAACTCAGCTTACTGACGTCCTTCGTGAAGCTGAGGGCGACGATCTTGAGGGCCTCCGCCATGGTGGGATAGACATGGATCATGTCCACGAAGTCGGCCTCGCGAGCGCGAAAACGAATGGCCATGGCGGCCTCGTGAATCACTTCGGGGGCAGATTGGCCCACCATGGTTACTCCTAGTACTTCACGCGTGTCACGATCGAGCACCATCTTGATAAAGCCACGCCCTGCGTGTACGGCCTCAGCGCGTGGGACCAGGTTGAGTGGCACGGTGCGGCAGGAGCAGTGGTGGCCTGCTCGGTTGGCTTCAAGATCAGTGAGCCCGACGCTGGCCACCGCCGGGTCGACGAAGATGGCCCGGGGGATAACGCGGTGATCCACCCTCCGCTGCTCGTCACCCAGAGCGTTCCGGGCGACGATACCACCGTCGTGGGCTCCGACTGGAGTGGCAAGTTGGCTCCCCTGTTCGCTCCCCACCACGTCGCCGGCAGCATAGACGCGCGCGTTGGTCGTTCTCAGGTACTCGTTCACCCGCACGAAGCCTTTGCCGTCTACTTCCACACCGGCTTCTTGCAGCCCCAGGTCTTCGGTGTTCGCGTCCCGGCCCGTGGCCACGAGAAGGTGCTGGGCTTCGAGCTGCCGCTCCTCTCCTTCGACGTGGACACGGGCGAGTACCCCCGGCCCACCGGCCTTGACCTCCTGTATGTGGGCACGGATTAGGACCTCGATACCCTCGGCGGCGAAGGCCTCCCGTAGGGCAGGTCCCACCTCGGGTTCCATGTGATGGAGAAGTTCTGGTCCTTGTTCGAGAATGGTGACCTGGGTGCCCAGGCGGGAGAAGAGCTGCCCCAGTTCGAGGGCCACGTAGCCGCCTCCCAGGATGAGCAGCGAAGCCGGTCGCTCGGCGAGTTCTTCCGGCACCCCTGCCCCCAGAAGATCGCTCGTGAGAAAGGGGACGCTCTCCAAGCCGGGGATGTTCGGCACGTGAGGCCGCGTGCCGGTGGCCACAAGGATGCGTTCGCCCATCAGGATTTCGTCTCCCACCCTCACGCTCAGGTCCGGCTCGAGGTGGGCGTCCCCTGCGAAGACCTTGATAGCTTCGTTCTCGGTCACGATACTTTGGTACTTACGACCGCGGTACTCCTCGACTACTGCATCCTTCTGACCAATGAGCGCCCCATAGTCGACCTCGATGGTGGCCGATGCGAGGCCGGGGTAGGAGGGGTGTTCCGCCTGGAAAACTAGGCGCGCGGCTTCAATGAGATTCTTGGAGGGAAGGCAGCCCCGATTGACACAGGTGCCTCCCAGCACCCGGGACTCGGTCATGGCCGCCGTCTTCCCGAGTTCGGCTGCCCTCAGCGCAGCGGCGAAGGCGGTCGAGCCGCTCCCCAGAATGACAAGGTCGAACTTGTGAAACGCCATCAGTATTCCTCGATTGTCGTCGCTCTTGCATTTATGTTCTCTTCCTTCATCATGAAGCCTCCGATATTAGCTATCATAAATTGTACAGGAATGAACATGCTACGCAAACGTGAGCTTATGGAGATAAAAGCAATATGGGTTCTCACCAGCTCTACCGTAAGCTATTGGGTAAGCATTTATGACCATAACCCTGCTGAGCGCCTATACATCCGCCCGGGTCAGTATTCTGTTATTCACGCCGCCGTCCGCTCCGTGCAGCCGGTTCTGGTGCAGTTCAACAACTCATGTGGCCCCATTGTGAGCGGGTCCTCTAGTCTGACGCACTGGCCGCAGCGACCCTGCGGACATCGGCGGTGCATCAGCCGCCCTTCGGGTTCATCACCTCGCAAGCACAGTTGCCGGCTTGAACTTCCCCGGCGATCGTGGGCGGGATGACATTGGCTCCGGCGTGCACATCATCCTCGATCTCCCCAACCGTGTAGCCAAAGCAGTAGCAGACCAGGCGCTCACGGCCAGAGGCGAACGGGCGGGCCCGCTCCTTTATATCGTTGCGTCGGAAGATCTCAGGTCGGGCACCCGCGACACCTTCGCCCGGGTCGCGTACGTAGACGAGATCGCAATCCAGGTTCCCACAGTGGAAGAAGAGGCCGGGCCCCAAATTGCGGGCCAAGGGGTAGTGCAAGACGTGCTTCACGGTCTTCGTCCCGACCGGACGTAGGGGTTGACTGCATTCCCCGCAGGTAGTCCACTCGGTCTTGGGCGCGCGTCCTGTCACATGTTCCTCCATTCCGTCGCAGCGGTCGCGTAGTTGGATTTCAGACGGCCGGTCCGTGGGGTCCCGGACAGGTCTGGCCCTCCGCTCTTCGCACCGGCCAGGCATTCCACGCCGATGCTCCCACGAGCATGGCCGTTCCTGCATACACAGTTAGGTTTGAGGCCAGAGCAAATCTGCCTGCAAGCACCACAACTGCTGCCGACATCCCCAGTGCCAACGGCAGATGGCCTCGGCGGCTTCTCGCCCGCCAGCCAAGGGCTGCCAGCGCCAAAGCCAGAAGGAGCACGGTCAAAGGCAGAAGATAGACCCTCTTCAACGTAAAGCCGAGTCCTACCGCTCCTGCGAAACCGGCAACTGCCGGCAGGCAGGAAGTTCAGGCAGCGGCCACTGGCAAGGCGGCCACCGGTATAAGAGAGACAACGACGCCCGGGAGGACTGATGGGAAATAGCCTCGTGTTCAAGCGGCGGTGGCCTCCAGGGTCACGTGATGTCCGAGTTGCTCGAGTTGGGCG
>JAMDEO010000031.1 GCA_023483915.1 Actinomycetota bacterium | reverse complement strand
CCCTCCCTCGCTCTGATACGGCTGTTGCCCACGGATTGCCCACGAAAACTCGCGCCCTTATGTTGGCAGCACGTGTGCAGTTCTTCCACGCATACGATGACGAAATAGCGTGCATGGCCCAAGAGCGCTACCCAGAAACCGAACTCCTGCGGCAGGTGGCGGGCGTGGGCACGATCACCGCCGTCACCTTCGTGCTCACCGTGGAGGATCCCACGCGATTCCCACGCTGCCGCAGCATCGGCTCCTACCTGGGCTTGCGCCCGCGCCAGGACGAATCGGGCACGATCAGACGCCAGCTCCACATCACCAAGGCCGGCGATGAGGCGCTTCGGTCGCTCCTTGTCAGCTGCTCGCAGTACATCCTCGGCCACTTCGGTCCCGATACGGACCTGCGCCGCTGGGGGCTGCATCTGGCTGAACGTGGCGGCAAGAACGGGAGGAAACGAGCCGTCGTCGCCGTTGCCCGCAAGCTCTCCGTGCTCCTGCTGCGCCTCTGGACCACGGGCGAGATCTACGAACCCTTGCGGAACGCTCGCCTGCGCAGCGAGCTCAACCCCGCCTGAGCCAAGCACACACTCCTTGAGACGGAAGGAGGCGACCGCCGCTCCCGGCAAACGATAGACCTCGGTTCCTGCCGATCAAACCGTCCTCTCGACGCGACGACTGCGGACTATGACCGGGCCCGACGAGGCCGACATTTGGATTGCAGCGTCCCGAGCTGGCCGGATCCCAACATGCACCGAGCCACCAGAAGTGGCTCAATGGAGTGCGGATGGCAGCGTGACCTTGGTCGGCACCGACGAGGTGATCGTCTGCGGGAATAGCCGCTTGACAGGGGAGGCCTTTTCATGGAGGTCATGGTGCGCGGGTGAACGACGGGCTCAACTCTTCTGGGCGAACTTCACGAAACGGGAGCGCAGGCCCTCGCTCGCGAGGAGACGCTCGGCTGGCGGAAGCGATAGGATGGCGCCGAGCACCGCGTTCGCGAAGGCCGGTCCGCGGCCGGTGGTGCCGTCGATGAGAAGGTCGGCCACCCGGCCGCGACCCGCCGGGGCCGGTCAGAATCCTGTGCTGGAGCGTGAACACCACTCTCAGCACGCGACCCATGCGATCAGCATGGGCACCTGGATCCCACCTCCGCGTCTTGGAACGCCGCCCGCATCCACTCCCCGGTTTCGCTCGAGGAGAATGTCTTCCCCCATCCGCCTGAATACTTCCTGAACGCGTGGGCGGTCGGCGTGGGAACTTGGCCGCCGGGGAAGCCCTTCGGTCCCTCCAATGGACATGGCCGCGCTCGTCGACCGTCTCGTCCAATCCCCCGGAGGTGATCGCGACGCACGGAGGAAGCTACGGCCGATAGGCAAGGACCGGGGGGCGCTGCAAGAAGTTAGGCCTCAGATTCCGATCGGCAGGTCGTCCACGGCAAGCACGGGAGAGGCCGGGGGCTCTCGCTCCCCCGGCCTCACAATCAGGCCTGCCTGTCGGCAATCGCTACTTCTTGTTGCCCGTCCCCCCCGGGGTGTTCCATTGGATGTAGTCTGCGGGGTCGTTCGTCGGCTTTTGGATCTTCACGAACTGATACGAGTTCCAGTCGGCGCTGGCGGAGGCCGCGTGACAGCCGTTGCAGCCAGCGATCATGTTGTTGAACGCAGTGGTGAAAGCCGGCTTGTCCTGAGCGGCGATGGTCGTACCGAGCGGTGTGAGGAAGCTATCCTCGAAGGCCTTCAGCATGGCCTTGCGCGCCGGCCGGGTAGTCTCACCCACCTCCTGGATCTCGACCATCTCATCCAGCTGGTACTGGGCCATGTCCCAGTTGCCAGCGTTGCCGGCAAACCATAGTCGGGCCATGCGATTGCCGTACTCGATCATGACGGTGCCCAGACCGGGCTGGATATTCCAGAGGGCCAGCGTGCGGTCGACCGTGCTGAGCTTGTCGTTGACCAGTTTCGTGGTGTCCGCCGCCTGCTTGTCGTAGGCTCGAGCCTCGGTGGCGGCAAGCTGCGCTCTCGTGACGTTCTCATCCGGGCCGAATGTGGTGGGATTGTGCCCTTCCATGATCCCCAGGGCGGCGACCTTCTCGATCAACGGCTGGGCCCAGTGGCCGACCGTGTCAGTGAAGGTGGAAGCGGCATAGGCGGTCGTGCCCAGCAGAAGCAGGCAGACCGTCGCGATCAAAAGGACGAGCAGCTTCTTCGACATGACCAGCTTCTTGACGTTCATTTGTCTTCTCTCACTAGACAGCTGACAGGAATTGGGCAATCACATTGCTTCCGTCGCACTGGTCCTCTAGGCCGCACCCCCTCCTTCGGCTGACCGCCACCATTGCCCTTTTCGCGCGGCGAAGCGGGTGGCCGCAACTGGCCAGCTGCAGCGATTGTGCCGCATCGCACAAACTTGAACGCCGCCAAACCTTCCCGCGTCGCCCGGTTGACCCCAGCGTTGGAAGCGGTCCATTCTTCCCATTAGACTGCGCCATACTAGTACAGTTTGGACTATATCCATAAGTACCAAGTATGCGGATTCGGCTGTTGAGCCGGCCGGCTACTGGTTTCGCCACGGCGCAGCCACTGACGGGGAAGACCAGCACTTGGAAGGCGATGTGCCACAGGAGGGCCCGTGGCAAGAAAGGCCAGTCGGCCCCTCGTTCTAATGAACGATGTGGGCCCGGCTCAGGTCAGGCGGATCGATGCTCATGCGACCGCCAGGGTAGAAGACGCCAAGCGTCAACAAATAGACCTGAAAGAGCGATGGATGATGCGTTAGTGGCGAGTAGCTGAGCGCATCAGCTGAACTGGAATCGTCTCCTGATTCTCGTCTCCCTCGTTCTTCTCCTGTTCAACTCTGAAGCGACTGAGGAAGCGTAAGCAAGCCACGGTAAGAGCAACCGCAGCGAGCATCCGGTAGAACTGGATGGGCAGGCCGAGAATCTCGAAGACGTTGGGCCGCCCCCCTGAACCAGGGAGGGGCGACCCTGGACGGTAGAAGATGCCGCCTGTCAGAAGACCATAGATGGCCATAGCCCCAGCCGCCCAACGAGCATCGTTTCTGCACCCCTCGAGCATCAGTCTGCTGCAGCGGCCGGCTATTCGCAGCAGTCCGAGCGCAGCCAACACGGCACCAGGAAGGCCGACTACCAGGCGAGATAGTCTCTCCACCGCCCCCGCTGCCTCTGGCTCGGACGAGTAGACCACGACGAGCCCAGCGATCATGCCAAGCACGCCTAGCACGCCGAAACCCAGCACCGCCCGGTACAGCTGCCGGTCGTCGATGAGGAGGGAGAATCCGAACTGCAGCAAGAAGAGGAACGAAACGGTGAGCAAGAGCAGACGAATCGCCGCGAGCGCCCTCGCGTCCCCATAGGCATAGGGTAGCCCGATAGCCGCGTTGCCTAAGCCCGAATCCACCGGCCCCGCGCGCAGAAATCAGGTAGCAGATAGCAGACAAGTGCCCTCTTTCCTGGGAGAATGTGAGTTGCGACACCGCACAGAACCCCAGACAGAAAGGCA
>JAMDEO010000095.1 GCA_023483915.1 Actinomycetota bacterium | reverse complement strand
TCAGCGTCTAATGGAGGAGAGGCAGTTGAGTCATGACTGAGATGATGCGCGCAGGAGGAGGCGACGAAGTCGGGATCTTTGTGGATGGTCGCCATCTCCACGTAGAAGCAAGCATGACAATCCTGGAAGCAGCCCTTGCCAACGGGATCTCGATTCCGACCCTGTGCCACGATCCCCGTCTGCAACCGGTGGGGCGTTGCCGCCTCTGCGTCGTGGACATCGGCCAGGATGAATTGGTCCAGGCCTGCGAGACCCCGGTCGCCGACGGCATGGAAGTCGTCACCATGAGTCCGAAGATAGCCGAGGCCCGCAGGCTTCGCCTGAACGAATTCCTTTCGAACCATAACGCGTACTGCGAGCCTCCCTGCCACTACGCATGCCCTGCGGGGCTCGATATTCCCGGCTATTTGGGGGCCATAGCGCGGGGGGATGATGCGGAGGCGATTCGGATCGTAAGGAACCGCCTTCCTCTTCCCCGCATCATCGGGCGAATATGCCCGCGTCCGTGCGAGTCGGCCTGCCGTAGAACTCAGGTGGACGGCGAGCCGCTCGCCATCTGCCAGCTCAAGCGGTTTGCCTCCGACCGAATTCACTCGGAGGGCGCGAGCGTACTGGAAAAGCCGCGACCTGCTACCGGCAAGAAGATCGCGGTCATCGGCAGCGGGCCCTCGGGACTCACCGCAGCCTACTATCTAGCTCTGGCGGGTCATCAAGTGACCATCTTCGAGGCGCTGTCACAGCCGGGGGGCATGATGCTCAACGGCATCCCGCCTTACCGTCTGCCGAGGGAGGTCATAGCCGAAGAGATCGATGAGATCTTGTCGCTCGGTGTGCAGCTTCGCCTGAATTCGCGACTGGGCCAAGACTTCACCGTGGATGACCTCGAGTCTCAAGGTTTCCAGGCGACATACTTGGCTATCGGCGCACAATGCGGGTTAACAGGTGGCATATCCGGAGTCGAGGAGGGGGAGGGGATCCTCTCGGCCGTGGACTTTCTACCGCAGAGCAACGCGGGCTTGTGGAGACAGCCGCTTGGCAGGACCTTGGTCGTGGGTGGCGGCTTCACCGCCATGGATGCCGCCCGATCAGCAGTTCGACTGGGGGCAACGGATGTCACTGTGATCTACCGCCGCACCCGAGCTGAGATGCCGGCCACACCTGATGAGGTCAACGAGGCTGAAGAGGAAGGGGTCAACCTACGTCTCCTCACTTCGCCGGTCTCCGTGATACGCGAGGACGGCAAGGTAACCGGCACGGTCTGTCAGGGTATGATTCTGGGAGAACCCGACGCGAGCGGCCGGCGGCGTCCAGAACCGGTACCGGGGTCAGAATTCACCATTCCCGCGGACACTGTCATTCTTGCCCTCGGCCAGGAGGTTGATGCCGAGGGAGCGAGGTTGGAGAACGTCTGCGCGCTTACTCCCAAAGGCACGATTCAGGTCGACAAGTTGACGCTGCTAAGTAGCAGACCGGGACTTTTCGCCGGAGGGGACTGCGAGACCGGCCCGGCGACAGTAGTCGAGGCGATAGCGGCAGGCCGCAGGGCGGCCGTGGCCATCGATGCGCACGTTTCCGGCAAATCCGCGGCGGAAGCCTGCCTGCAACCTGGGGCACGGTTGGAACGGCATCGCCCCGATCTTTTCGACATCGGGGCAAAGCCACTGTCTGATGAAGGACGCAACCACATCCCCGTCCTCCCCACCGAGGCGCGCGCCAATTTCGACGAAGTCGAGCTGGGCTTCGAAGAGGAGACCGCGCGAAGGGAGGCCGGACGCTGTCTGCAGTGCACCTGCCACGAAGCATCTCGCTGTGACCTACAGCGCCTGGCGATCAGTTACGGCGCCGGAAGCAAGGAGTTCACGGGCGAGCAAGGACAGTATGACCTATTCGATGGCTGGCCCATCTTGCAGCTCGACCGCAAGCGCTGTATCCAGTGCCACCAGTGCATACGCGTCTGCGACGAAGTGGAGCAATATCACGTCTACCACGCGGACGACAGGGAATACCCGGCCCTGGGAGCAAGCACCTACCGTGAGTCCGGCTGCACGTCTTGCGGACAATGCACCGATGCCTGCCCGACGGGAGCCTTGGTCAACGCACAGCTCAAAGGTGCTCGCGAGTGGGAGATCAAACGGGTCCGCACAACGTGTCCCCTTTGCGGCACGGGATGCAACTTCGACCTAAACGTCAAGGATGGCAAAGTCATCGGTGTCACCACTGCCCCGGACGCTCCCGTCAACGGTACCGCCCTCTGCGTAAAAGGCCGGTACCACTCAGACATGATCCACAGCCCGGATCGGCTCGCCACTCCCCTTATCAGGAAGAACGGCATCCTGGTGGAATCCAACTGGGAGGAAGCCCTCGATCTGGTGGCGACGCGCTTCAGAGAGGTCCGGGATACGAGAGGCCCCGACGCGTTCGCAGCGCTGAGTTCCGCCCGGTGCACCAACGAGGACAACTGGCTGATGCAGAAGTTCGTCAGGGTGGTGATGCGCACCAACAACCTGGACCACTGCGCACGAACCTGACACGCCCCCACTGTGGCCGGTCTGGCCACATCGTTCGGTAGCGCGGCAATGACAAACTCCATTGGAGAGGTGGAGTTCTACGACTGCCTCTTCATCATCGGGTCGAACACCACGGAAGCTCACCCTGTCATCGGCGGCAAGATGAAGCGCGCCGCCCGGCGAGGCGCCAAGCTGATCGTCGTCGACCCTCGGCACACCGAGTTGGTGGATTACTCAGTCCTGTGGCTCCCGCTCATCCCCGGCACCGACGCCGCTTTGGTAAACGGCATGATGAACATCATTATCAACGAGCGCTGGACCGACGAGAAGTTCATCGCCGAGCGGACGGAGAACTACGACGATCTCTGGAACGTGGTGAAGAACTACACCCCCGACGTCGCCAGCCGTATTACCGGTGTGCCGGAGGAAAAGATCCGCCAAGCGGCCGAGATCTACGCGAACACGCAGCAGGCGGGCATTTTCTACACGCTAGGCATCACCGAGCACACGACGGGCACCGCCAACGTCATGAACTTGGCCAACCTCGCCATGATCACCGGACACGTCGGTGTCGCCCACGCCGGAGTCAACCCGTTGCGTGGCCAGAACAACGTCCAAGGCGCCTGCGACATGGGGGCGCTGCCGAACACTTTCTCGGACTACCGCTCGGTCTCCAAGCCTGAGAACATCGCTCTCTTCGAGAAGGGATGGAACGCAAAGCTCAACCCGAAGGCCGGCCTGCGCACACCAGAGATGTTCGACGCTATCCTGGCAGGCGACGTCAGCACGATGTACATCATGGGCGAGGACCCGGTTCTCACCGACGCCGATGCGAACCATGTTCGCAAGGCCATCTCCAGTCTCGACTTTCTGGTCGTTCAAGACATCTTCATGAACGAAACGGCGAAATATGCCGACGTGATACTGCCGGCCGCCTGCTACGCAGAGAAGGACGGCACGTTTACCAATACCGAGCGGCGGGGGCAGTGGTGACACCGATGACTT
>JAMDEO010000186.1 GCA_023483915.1 Actinomycetota bacterium | reverse complement strand
GCGCACGTCCTCGGCCAGCCCCTGCGCGCCGTGCCAGGGCTTGGCGATCAGCGACTGCTCGCGCCGGGCTTCGGGGTTCACCGGCGGGCGTCCGGCGAACTTGGGCGGGATCTCGATCATCGCCTTGTTGATCAGCACCGCCACGGGGTTCAGGTCGCTGGCGTAGGCCTCCAAGCCCAGCCGCTGCGCCTCTAGGGGCAGAGCACCACCACCGGCGAAGGGATCGTGAAAGGCGGGCAGCTTGTAGCGGTCGAAGAGCTCCTTGGCCCGGGGATGGTCGGCGTTCTCGGCGCAGGTGTAGCGCCAGCTCTGCCAGATCTCGTCGCGGGCCTGCTGCAGCACGGTCTCGTTGGTGGTGTTCTCCCAGAGGACGAGGTCCTCGATGATGCGAAAGAGACGCTGCCGCTCCTTCTCCTGGGCCTTCTCGGTGGGGAAGAGGTCGGGATGCGCCGAGGGATCGTCGACCATCTGCGCGAAGATGACCGCCCGCGCCGCCGCCAAGGGTCGCCGCGCCCACCAGAGGTGCAGGGTGCTCGGGTGGCCGTGGCGGATGGACTTCTCGCGGGCGGAGGCCTTGTTGATGGCCACCAGCGGGAGGGCGACTTCGATGAGCTTCTTCTTAACGATGGTCACGCGGTTGCTCCCGGGCATCGGTTGAGTCGGGCGATTTGTATGTGAATGCGGCGGTCAATCTGACGATTACGCGCCTTCATCTGACGATTACCTGACGATTAGGGTCGTCTTCCGCGTACACATAGTGAGTGGACCGACCGCCTCCCACCCTCCTCGCCAGCCCTAATTCCATCAAGAGGGCGAAATCTCGACTGGCTGTTTCTCGAGTGACCGAGAACATCGATTCGCAAGTACGGCTGGTCAGCTGTTCGCCCTCTACCAGTAACCGAAGCATCTTCCTCTGACGCTCGTTCAGCCGTGCCTCGACAGCTGGCGTCACGCGGATCTGTACCTGAGGCACCCGTATCCGCTCGATATTGTCGCCAGGCCCGGGAAAGGTGATCTGGAAGTAGCCCGTGTCGGTGCCAAGGACCGGCGGGTCCAGGCCGTGATCGAGCATCTGGTCGCGCATCCGGCGAAAGCCGCTGCCGCGCTCCTCGATCCGGTGGAAATACGACAAGCTCTGGGCAAGAACCGGGTTGCGCGAGCAGGGGCGGTATCTCCCGCTCCGCAGACGGGCCAGCGTGATCGGCCCAGGTGGAAGACCCGGACTCAGAATCGCCACGCGATCGGCGAAGATCTCCAGGATGATCTTGCGGCCGGCGTCCTCGTACTGGCGATGAGCAACCGCATTCACAAGCGCCTCGCGCAGACCGTCCACCGGATACTCGTCGAGCCGGAGGCGGTCGAGACCGACAATGCGCATCGGATGGCGGGTGTTGCGGTCGATGAACTGGAGTGCCCTTTCGATTGCCAAGGGCATGGGCGCGCGGATGTCTTCGTGATCCCGCGGGTCGCCGTCGGGCTCCGTGCTGCGATAGGCATCGGCGAGGATGCGGCACTGAGGAAAGACCATCGAAGGATCCCTGCTAAGAAGTACTATGCCGGCTGCAGTGGCGTAGTACTCGCCGGCACCCGCGTCGTGCCACACCAGGCCGCGCGCCAGGGAGCCAGACAGTAGATCCTCGTCCGATAGGCCGGCTCCATCCCGGCTCTCCGCTGCGGCGATCAGGTTGCGCGCAACCTCGTGATCCAGGTTTTGCCACCGTAGCCGGTCGAGTCGCTGGGACTCGAAGGCCGACGTGGCCTCGATCGTCTGCTCGGCGATGACGTTCTCGTCGCTTGTCGGCGTGATGCCGAACCGCTCCTGAAGCAGCTGCGCCAACGCCGCCCGCACTTCCTTCTGCAGCTCGACGACGTTGCCGAAGCGCTTGTACGTGGGGCCATCGGCATCTAGTTCGGCCAGAAGATCGAGCGCCCCCTTTTCCCGCTCGAGACCGCGATCGCCCTTGATGAAGGCAAGGACGGGCAGGCTTCGCTCCTTAGCCCGGCGATACTCGGCATGGGTGATGGACACATCGCCCACCAGGGTGCCGTACTCGACCCCCACGATGAGCAGGTAGACATCACAACGGTCCAGTGATTCGAGACAGCCCCGCAACGCTTTGGTCGGCGACGCCGGCTCGAACTCGAACAGCACCGGGACGCAGTGCGTCGAGAGAAACGGATCGGTGTTCACCAGGTTCTGGACAATCAGACGCTCGTCCTCGAGCTCCTTCTGCACCGAGCTCACAAAGATGCGTAGCTTGGCGGTCATTGCGGCATGCCCAGCACACGGCAGGCGACTTCGATGAGTTTCTTCTTCACAGTCACGCCTCTTTGCGTTGTTCTTGGCGATGAACGCGCCAATTGCGCAGCATAGGATTCATCGGAATAGCGGCGCATTCAGGCATGGCTATGCTTCCTCTTTGCTTTCATTTGCGGTCGGTGCCCCATCCTCGCGACGCGCTATCGCGACAGGCAACCATCGCGCCCACCGACGCTGGCCCTCAACGTAGACACGCCCCTCGTCACGAAGCTCGCTCAGAAGACCGAAGACCTGGTTCCGGCCAAGGCCCGGTAGCACCTGCAGCAACTCTGCCATCCGGGTACCTGCCGGGCCCGACTCATCAATATGGCGGAGCAGGAGTTTCTTGTTCGTCTCGCGATCCAGACCCCGTTTACGCGTGTATATGCCGCTTTGTCCCAGAAACTGGTAGAAGCGCTGTGAAAGCAAATAGCGAGTGCCGCGACCACGGCCCACGCGCTCGATAATGCCTTGCTCACGGAGGATCGGAAGACGCGGGTCAAGGTACGCAGGGATCACCTGCTCACGATGAATCAAATCGAGAAGAAGTAGGTCATGCGTGTCGAAGGAAACCTGCGTCTCCTGCCCAACGCGCTCGAGGAACCGAAGAAAGCGCTCGTCGCGAATCTCTCCATGCAGCGTCAGGGAGACCTGCCAGGCATCGGTGTGAACGAAGTCGGGGAGTCCCTTCCCCTCGCGGATAGACGTCTCAAAGATGCGATTCGCACCCTGGCCCGCACGCTCCACTAGGCCACAGCGGGCGAGCACATCGGCAATCCGCCGATTCCGCGGGAGCTGGCGATCGAGGATGTTGTCGAGAGTAATGCCTTCCGGAAAGCCACCGGGACTCACGATTTCGATTCGGCGGGCGAACTGACGAACGAAAACCGAGCCTCCGTGCCGATAGTCGCGATGCGCCACCGCGTTCAGGATGGCTTCGCGAACGGCCACCTCACTGAAGGTCGGGACATCGAGCATGAAGAACCCGTCCTGATAGTGCTGCCGGTCGTTGCGGAGATTCACCAACTCCCAGAGACGGTCGTAGTAGAGCAGGAAGCCCTCTCGAAAATCCTCACGCTGGCTCGCTGGACCCGGCGACTCTGAGTTCCTGTACTCGAAGACAACCTCGGCTTGAGCGAGGAACCGGCCGAGCGCCGCGTGCGTTCCCAGCAGTACAAGCGCCGCATATGTGACCCCGGCATCCGTCACCAACTCA
>JAMDEO010000185.1 GCA_023483915.1 Actinomycetota bacterium | reverse complement strand
CATTGCTGTCCTGGACGGTCTCAACGGGCGGTGAACCATCGAAGGCCTGGATATCCCGCCGGGTGTAGGGAGACGAGGTACGCATCCAGTTCTCCTCTGTCCAGTCGGACGAGTAGCTACCCCCGTCGGACTCGTGGCCGGTGATCTTGACGTGGACGATCGCGTTGTCACCGGGGTTGAGCGCGGCCACGGCCTTCTCCACGATGGACGGGCCGTTCGCTCCAAACACATTCACGATGCTGAGCACCCCCAGCACGACGACAGCGGCCGCCACCACTGCCGCCCCCTCCCAAATTAGCCTGCGACGTTTAGTATCACGCTTAGGTTTAGCTTCGTTCTTTGCTCCTTGTCCACTCACCGGGGTGACCTCCTCATACAGGGCCTGAGCGGCCGGGTCGTGCGATAGGGAGGCGAGATCCTTGTCATCAACTCGCTTGAGTTTCATGACCAGTGAGTCAAGGCTGTCGTTCTCGTTAGCCATTACATCGCCTCCGTATCCGGATGGGCACCCGCCCGTCCAACCTGTACATGTCTCGTCACCGCGGCAGGTTTCAGTTCGACTCCCCGGCGCTCCAGCTCCCTTGCGAGACGCCGGCGGGCCCGATGGATCCGCAACTTGGCAATGCTGCGAGAGCAGCAAAGTACGGCCGCTGCTTGCTCGGTGGTAAGCGTTTCCCAGACGAGAAGGCCCAGTAGGTCCCGGTCCTGGTCCCGGAGGGCAAGCCAGGCCTCAGCCAGCGCCGAGCCCTCGGCGGACACCGCGGGGAGTGGATCATGCCAAATCAGCTCTTCGTAGTCGCGAACGAGCATCTGCATCACCTCGGAGCGTTTGACTTCTTTGCGGTGGTGGTTGGCAAGGACCTTCCGGGCAACGGCGTAGAGCCAAAGCGTAGCCTCATCACCATCCGGCATCTGGTCAAGCTTGCGCCATGCGGTGGCGAATGTGTCGGCTACCACATCGGCGGCATCCTCGGGCGAACTCGTCCGTCTCAATACGTAGCCCAGGATGCGGGGATAATTCGCCTCGTATGCGAGGCGGAAGCGCTCTTTACTCGTCTCGTGCAAAGACACACACCTCGGTGGCAGGCTGCGGATCCGTCAGGTCCCCCTGGAGCCGGGACTTCACCAAGCCGTGAGCTGCGGACATTCCATAGGTTATATGTCTCGACGCGGTCCAGGGTTTCACATCTACCCGGGCCCGTGAGCGGTATCGTCGCCCATCGCGGAGCGATATCAGCTGAAGGCTATATACGCGTTGCGAAACATCCGCAGCCAGGGACTCGCGGCGTAACGCCATTCAGGCGGGACCCACGGCCATTGGCGAAGCTGGAAGCTCCGTTCAGGGTGCGGCATGATGGCCAAATGGCGGCCGTCCGGGGAGCAGAGAGCAGCAATGCCCTGCGGGCTGCCGTTGGGGTTGTAAGGATAGGCAGAGGTGGGCTTTCCGTCGGGATCAACATAGCGTACCGGGGCCAATCGGTTCTCGACGATCCAGTCTAGGGTCGCCGAAACCGGAACGTGCAGATGGCCCTCACCGTGAGCGACCCAAATCCCGAGCACAGAGCCTTCCATACCCTGCAACATGACTGCAGGGCTGTGCTCGACGCGGACGGTCGCGAAGCGCGATTCGAAACGGCCCGAGGTATTCTTGATGAAACGGGGCTTGCGAGCATCGGGAAGATCGAAGCCGGGGATGCCAAGCAGTCCCATGAGCTGGCAGCCGTTGCAGACACCCAACGAGAGAGTGTCGGCGCGGCTGATGAAGCGGTCGAATTCCTCGGACAATCGTTCGTTGTTGCGGATCACAGAAGCCCATCCCTTGGCGGAATCGAGGACGTCACCGAAGGCGAATCCGCCGACAAAAGCGATCACCTGGAAATCCTCGAGCGTAGCGGCGCCTTGGAGGAGATCGGTCATGGTGATGTCCCAGGGCTCGAATCCCGCCGCCAAGAACGACGCGGCCATCTCTCTGTCGCCATTGCTGCCCTCCTCCCGCAGGATGGCGGCCCGCGGTTTCACCCGGGTCCCGGAGGGCCACTCCGTGCCATGTGCGCCCTTCCAGCCAGGGCCCGCCGGGTCCTCATCCGGATCGAAGGCAAGGTCGTACGGCTTGGTGGCGGCGAATCCCCAATGCGAGGCCCATTCTTGTTCGGCGCATTCGGGGTTTCTCTGCAGCCTTTCCAAACGGTAGCTGGTCTCCTCCCAGATAACGTGTAGCTCCCGCAACGGCGCCGCCAGGACAACCCTTTGGTTAAAGCTAAGTTCGAGGGAATCGCCGGCCACCTCGCCCAACTCGATCGCCGAGACGCCATGATGTTCTAGGATCCGCTGCACCTGCCCCTCGTCGGCAACTTCGATGACAACGCCGGCCTCCTCGGCAAAGAGTGCCGAGTACAACTCCTCCCCTTGAATGCTGACCCGCCAACCCTTGTCGCCCGCGAAGGCCATTTCCATCAGGGTCACGATCAGCCCGCCATCGCTGACGTCGTGACAGGAGAGGATGACCTTCGCCTTGACCATATCCTGGACGGCTTGAAACAGCGATTTGAGGACCTGTGGGTCCTCGATATCCGGAACGTCGTCTCCGAGTTGCGACAGAACTTGAGCAAGCGCGCTCCCTCCGAGCCGTCGCCCGTCCCCAACAGAAAGCAGAAGCAACTTGGAGCCATTCTTCTTGAGATCCGAGGTCACCCGTAGCGACACGTCCGGCACCAACGCATAGGGAGAGATCGCCATTTCCCCCGGGGCCCTCACCAACTCGAGCCGCCCTCCCGGATTCAGCCCCTTGCTTGCCATGGAAAGACTGTCCTTGCCCCCGTCGATGGCCATGCCCAGAGCCACAAGGAGATCCCGCAGAGCGCAGGCAGCATCGTAAAGCCAGGCGCCTTCGCCAGGCTGTTTCACGGCCAGCATCCAATTGGCGGAGCATTTGATCTCACTGATGTCCGAAATGGCCACACCTGCCATGTTGAGCAGACCCTCTGCGACGGCCATGCGCGCACCGGCCTCGGGGCTGATAAGGCCCTTGATGGGCTGCTCACCGAGACTGAGGGCGGTCCCTGAGGGATCGGCATAGGTCTGCGCAATCAGTGCGTAGTCGGACAGAGGTAGATGACGTGGCCCAACCAACTGTCGCTGAATGATGAGGCCGGTGACATCGAGGTCGACTTTGCTGGTGAGGAACCGCTTTGAACCGACACCTGGAAGCCGAAGCACCATATCCAGCACCCTGCGCAGGTCCGCCTCCGGCGGCAGCACGAGGGGCTCCAGGTCCGCGCGTGCCGCTGTCCTTGACGGGGCCGAGGCGCTTGCCTCCGGCGCCGTCGCTGCCCTGTTGTGCTGCCTTGTCTCTGCCCCCGGCGCCGCTGCATCGGCCGCCGGGTGCGCCGCTGCCCGCAGGGCGCGGCGCTCGAAGTAATAGGTCTTCGGAGGTAGTTGCCCCAAAATATCGGCCAGCGGCAGATCCACTGGTTTGCTGCCGTCGGCCTCGTCGAAGAGCACCAGCAGCCCGTCCCCCGTCACCCGGCCCACAAC
>JAMDEO010000107.1 GCA_023483915.1 Actinomycetota bacterium | reverse complement strand
CGAAGAGTTCCTGCGCCGCTTCTTGCAGCATGTTTTGCCCAAGGGGCTCCCGCGCATTCGCTACTTCGGCTGGTTGGCTAACCGCCGCCGACGCGAACTCTTGCCCCTTTGCCGGACGTTGCTTGCGACCGCACCCCCCGCCTACTGCCACGGACGCCAATGAGGCCGCTGTTTGGAAGTGTCCGGCCTGCGGTGGCGTAATGCGAGTTGCGGAGCGGCTAACCGTCAAGCAGATCCTGCTGGAGCAATCGCGCCGGGTCTGCATCCTTGATAGTTCGTAGCGAGGCATTCCATTTCGCGGCAACTTCACACGCTTCGGCGCGCGCGCAAGACGTGTGCCTCACCGTCGAAAAAACCCGTTCCCACCCGGTGATGAACGCCCCGCTCCATCATCTCCGCTCCGTTCCCCAGCTGAACATCCCCGTCTGCCTGTACAAACCCGTCCTGCTACCCAGCCTTCGACGCTTCCAGAAGCATTCAAAACCCATAGCTTGAGGGCGCACGAGCCCGCCGCGCCAGCGGCTCACTTCTAACGCCCTTATCGAAAGTGGCCCGGTTCACCGCACTGCTCGTCTGCGGCCTCGCGCTCCGGGCCACTTCCGATAAGGCTCTAGCGTTTCCCGTCAACTTGACCACGGGCGGCCCCACTTCCGGATTGCTCGATCCAGGCACAAGGCCTCGATCCCGCTCAGCCCTGCACGCTCTCACTTGCGGCCTTGGCCGAGTGGGGTCGTCAGAAAGAGAGGGCTCCGCTCCCAGGGACATTCGGCCGGGCCGACAACGCCATTTGTTTGAACCACATGCAGGGCCCTCGGGCTCGGATAGATGACGACAATCCGACTTGGCAGGTGCGTGCCGAGGATAATCTTCTGATCTATAAGAAGTTATCCGCCGCTCAAGCTTCCGCTGGGCGGATCGTATTGTAGAATTGAGTAGAATTGATATTGATAGGCCCGGCAGGAGTGTGTGCTTCTCTGCTGACCGCAAGAGGCGACGGTCGGCATGAGGTTCCCACTCCGAATCTGGCCGCCCAAGGGCAGAGGCGTGGGTTGGGCAACACGGAAAGGTTGACATGCTGAGCCAAGACAGACAATCCCCGAGGTTCCGATTCGACCAGGGATTCCCTGTACTTGGCATTTCGGCAAGCTTTCCGACGTCCTCGATACCACTGCGGCGTGAACTTCAAGCGAGGGACCAGCCGCCTCGCACTGGACTTGACTCTGGCATTGGCAGACAAACTCTCCCTGTCTGCTAACGCCTGTTGAAGCGCATAGGTTTGTCAAGTAGGGTTGTCATGGCAGGGCAGAACGAGCCAGGAGCGAGTTCCCGCCGAAGGAGGTTTGCCATGATAAAAAGGAATCTGACCTCTCAGCACATGCCGCCTAGTGGACCCGCGTCGGCTGGGGAGATTCCACTGGAATCCTGGAAGGAGATCGCGGTCTTTCTCCAGCGCGACGTCAGGACTATCACACGCTGGGAGAAATCCGAAAGTCTACCCATCCACCGCCATCACCACCTTTCACGCAGCAGCGTCTACGCCTATCCGAGCGAACTGGATGCGTGGCGCACGAATCGGCAACAGGTCGCGGAATCAGCCCGTTCCAGGTGGTGGCGGCCGGCACCGGCGTTCGCAACAACAATTACCATAGCCCTCGCGCTGATGATGGCCGGAAGCGGCCCGCGGGTGGGCGCACTGGTCCAGGCTGCGGACGGGATCGTGACCCGGCAAGTGTGGACTGGGCCCGACGCAGACGAATACGGCACCGCTTCCCCTGACGGCCGCTACCTGAGCTTCATTGAACGGACCGGTGAGCTGGCGGTGCACGATCTGACCACGGGGGAGAACCGGCAGCTTACCAATAAGAATGCCGGCAGGGAGAACTCTCAGGAGTCCGCGACGAACTCGGTATTCTCGCCGGACGGCGGGCAGGTGGCTTTTGGATGGGAGAATGAGCGGGGGAACATCGAGCTACACGCTGTCGGCATGGACGGTTCTGAGCCCCGCCTTCTATATACGAGGAGCGGGTACGACATCTCGGCCTCCGATTGGTCACCGGATGGGAAGCTCATTCTGGCTTCTTTGAGCCGTTTGCGAAGCGAGGCTAACAGACCGTGGGATGACCAGATCGTCACCGTCGATGCGGCCGACGGTTCTTTGACGGTCCTGAAGACATTCGACGGCCAGGGTCCGGGGAGACTGCGTTTCTCTCGCAACGGCCGGTTCGTTGCGTACGACTCAACAGCGGAGCAAGGGGGCAACCGTGACATCTTTCTCCTCTCTGTTTTCAGCAAGCAGGTCACCCCACTCGTTGAGCATCCAGCGCAGGACCAGTTACTCGGCTGGGCGCCGGATGGCAATTCCTTCCTGTTCCTGAGCGACCGGACAGAAGAATGGGGAGCGTGGTTGATTGCCGTGGCCGACGGGAAACCACAGGGTGAGCCCCGGCTGGTCAAGCGGAATATCGGAGCGATTAGGCCAATGGGCTTCACACGCGATGGTTCCTTCTACTATGCGGTCCGCGACCGGGGATACAACATCTATACCGCCAAGCTGGATGGAGGAGCGCCGTCGCTGCTCGTGAAGCGGTTTCTTGGGGGGAACTCGGAGCCAACTTGGTCTCCCGACGGGAAGAGTATCGCCTATGGACGCTTGTCGCCCGCCAATACGCCGCCCACTCTGTGCGTCCGGTCAGTGGAAACGGGAAGAGAGCGTGAGTATTCGCTCAGTCTCAAGGGCTTTCTGCAACTGCAATGGTCCCCCGACAGCAAATCCATGATGATGATCGGCACGGACTTGCAGGGGCAGAACGGATGGTACCAGGTGGACCTGGACACGGGCCGAGTCGTTACGGCACGTATCGCCAGTCGCGGTTCCTGGGTCATCATTCCCCACTGGTCAGCGGATGGCAAAGCACTGTACTACATTGAGCCGCACATGGAAGAGACAAAGCGTCCGGCGCGGCTTATGCGGCGGGATTTGGGCAGCGGGCGAGATGAAGAGATACGCCGGCTTCCGGAGGGGGTAGCGACCGGATGGGTGCTTCCATCGCCGGATGGCCGCCAACTCGCAATGTGGCTCATCCGCGGCATGCAAGGGAGCTTGGCCGTCATGCCCACAGGCGGAACTGCAATCAGAGAATTGCCCGGCCCGTGGACGGACGTCGTGCGGTTTAGCCTGGCATGGAGGCCGGATTCGCGGCAGATCCTGTTCTTCCGGAGTGTACGGGGGCCTGGCGAGGTGCCGAGATCCGAACTCTGGGGTGTCTTCGTGGATGGCGGAGGGCCTCGCAGCCTTGGATTCTCGGTCCCACAGGATGTAGAAAGCCTGTCAATCCACCCAGATGGGAAACAGTTGGCGTTTCACGCGCGGGAGCAGGCGACCGAAATCTGGGCCATGGAGAACTTCCTGCCTAGTGTACTGCGGCGCAAGTAGTAACCAATCACGACACGACGGCGTCTCTATAATCAGGAGACGAGCGCATGCGTGTCGCACCCCCTGTTGAGTTGACCGAAGACCAGAAGCGAGCCCTACAGCAGTGGGCGCGCGGCCGGTCGCTGCCTGCCCGGCAAGTGGAA
>JAMDEO010000217.1 GCA_023483915.1 Actinomycetota bacterium | reverse complement strand
CGACCTGGACGCCCCTCAGGCAATCCGAAGGGCATAGGGTAGAGCCAGTCCCCGAAGGGTAATCCAAACGACGAGAATGATCGCGAAAGCGTCGGCTACACGCTCGATTAACTCGGTGGAAAGTACTCGGGTCAAGGAGACCCCGTGCTTACGGGCGATGATCGCTCCTCGCACGACGTCCCCACCGGAGAAGGGCAGCACTCCGCTATACAGCGTCCCGACGTAGACGGCCTGCAGCAGGGCGGGAAAGCCGGTCTTGAGCGGCCTCAGGAGATAACCCCAGCGAAGGGCCTCGAGAACACGCGGGATGATCTCGACCACGATCGCGGCAGCCACTAGCCACCAGGTGATACCGGCTACTTCTTTGCTCAGCTCACCAAATCTAAGGCGGGCAAGAACGTATGCGAGAGCCGCCGCCGAAATGGCCCAACTGGCGTAGGTGAGCCACCGGGAGCGTCCGAACAGGCGGCCCCAGAACGGTGGCCGCGCATTCTGCGTATCTGACTTGTCATTGTGGGACATACGTCCCAGATAGTCCCGTAGCTGACGAAGCGCCAAACACCGGCCGGGACGGCGCTCAGCGAAGTTCGCGCTCCTTCACACATTGGGTCTTGATGAGGCGCACGAGCTGCTGGAGCGCGCCGAAGACATTCTCGCGGATATCCCCGGCCACGAGGGCGAGCATGATGTCGTCGCCGACAGCCAGGCGGCCCTCGTTGACCCAAGCGTGGACCGCGACCACGCCTGGCATCGAACGTACCTCCTCGATCACTCGCGGCAGGACTTCATGGTCATACGAAAGGTCCATACCCGTCACGACGGAGCCATCTCGAGCCGTTCCTCGAACCACCCCATTGTGTATGAGGTACATCCCTATGCGTGGGGCCCCAGGGCTCTTCTTGATCTCATCCAGCCAGGCGTCGGGTGATGGGCGTGATTCGCCGATGACGGCCTCCCCCGGGTTCGGTGGTACCGAGCGTCCAGTCTAGCGCACGGTGCCGGTGTGGCGACAGCGGCCACTGAGCTAGCAGCGCAGCGAACCGCCCCGTGCCTTGATCAGCCCTTCAAGAAACCCGGTGTGCAGGGAGCTGCGCTTGTCGGCGGCCCAGTCACACAGCCGCTCATACATGGGCCGGGTGACGGTAAAGGCCATCATCCACGGCTTGAGGTATTTGCGCATGGCCTGGTCCGTGGCCCCGATGATCGCCTGAGGGGCGTCCAGGTCGGCGAACAGCGAGACAAGCATCATGCATCCGGACCCGAACGGGGCTATCACCGGCGGAATGTCGTCCGGTTGGCTGTAGTACCCCGCGCCTGTCGCAAGCACAGAAAGCTGGTCCGCATTGACGAGGAAAGTCACAGTGCGGAGGAACTCATACTGATCATCCCGGAGCGGACCGATGAGCAGATGATCATTCCGCAAATGGTACTGGGGAGCCGTGTCCCACCAGGCCCCCATCAACTCCGGCGTCGCCCGCAGCCCCTCCTCGCCCCACAAGAATTGGACCATTTCCTCGCGCGGACGCCTCGGCAGTCCGAGCACATGGCCCGAGCCAAAGCAGCCGTACTGCTCCCGGGTTAGATGAAGGGTCCTCCCGTTGCTCCATGCATTGTATGAGGCAAAGATGCACTCGCGGTTCTTGGGTCCGACCAAGGGTTCAAACCGCGCAGGATCGGGTGCGTCGTACATGCCGATGACCGGCTCGTCGATCGAAAGCCGTTCCAGGATGATGCCGGAATCAGGCGCCATGGCCAATCGCCTCCATTCTGTATACTGGGGATCAGCTCGCCTCCACGAGCGCTTCCGCGAACTGGCTGTTGTAGAGGTCGTAGTAGAAGCCGCGGGCTGCGAGCAGCTCCTTGTGCGTCCCTTGCTCGATGATACGCCCTTCATTCATCACCAGGATCACGTCGGCGTCACGGATGGTGGATAGCCGGTGGGCGATCACGAAACTGGTCCGTCCGCGCAGGAGCTTATTCATCGCGCGTTGGATGAGAACCTCGGTCCTCGTGTCTACGGAGCTCGTGGCTTCATCTAGGATCAGGATTTCGGGATCGGCCAGGAATGCACGGGCGATCGTCAGAAGCTGCCGTTCCCCTTGTGAGATGTTTGTGGAGTCATCATCCAGCCGGGTGTCGTATCCCTCGGGAAGGGTGCGCACGAAGTGATCGACGTGGGCAGCCTCAGAGGCCGTTAGGATTTCCTCCCAAGTGGCGTCGTCCTTGCCGTAGGCGATGTTTTCCCGGATTGTCCCGCCGAAGAGCCAGGCATCCTGCAGCACCATGCCGAAGAGGTGCCGTAGGTCATCGCGTGTCATCTTCCGTGTGTCGGTACCGTCTATGGAGATGGACCCCCTGTCGATCTCATAGAAGCGCATCAGCAGGTTGACGAGAGTGGTTTTGCCGGCGCCGGTGGGGCCGACGATAGCCACAGTCTGCCCGGGTTGGACCTCCAAGTTGAGATCCTCGATCAACGGCACATCCGGCAGGTAACGGAATGACACGTCTTTGAGGCTGATCTGACCGGTGGCCTTGCGAAGCACCACCGGCTGCGCCGGATCGGGCACCTCTTCAGCCTCGTCCAGAAGCTCGAAGACCCTCTCGGCCGAGGCCACCGCGGATTGCAGTACGTTGGCCACACTGGCCACCTGGGTGATCGGCTGCATGAACTGCCTCGAGTACTGTATGAACGCGGTTACATCGCCGAGCGAAAGCGCTCCCGTAGCTACCCGCAGACCCCCGACTACGCAGATGGCCACGTAGTTGAGGTTCCCAATGAACATCATGGTGGGCATGATGATTCCGGAGATGAACTGAGCCTTGAAGCTCGCCTTGTACAGTTGGTCGTTGCCCTCGTCGAACTTGGCTATCGCCTCCTTCTGGCGCCCAAACACCTTGACGATATTGTGACCGGAGTACATCTCCTCCACATGCCCGTTAAGGGAGCCCGTACGTTGCCATTGGAGGCCGAACTGTTTCTGCGAGCGCTTGGCGATCATCATGGTCACCGCGATCGAGAGGGGGATCGTGACAACTGAAATGGCGGCGAGAATTTGGCTGATCCAAAACATCATCCCCAAAACCCCGAGCAAGGTTAGAGCAGCAGTGATGATCTGGGTCAGAGTCTGCTGCAGGGTCTGCTGGATGTTATCGATGTCATTGGTGACCCGACTGAGGATGTCGCCACGCGGATGATCGTCGAAGTACTTCAAGGGTAGACGGGCGAGCTTGAAGTCCACTTCGCGCCTGAGACGATAGACCACCCGCTGCACCACTCCGGCCATAATGTATCCCTGAACCCAAGCGAACAGGGAGCTCAACAGATAGATTGCAGCCACGACCAGCAGGAGCTTGCCCAAGGCCGCCATGTCTATACCGTGGCCGGGGTTGAGCTTCAGGCCGGAGAACATATTGGCCAATTTGGTGTCGCCCTGAGCCTTGAGCCCGGCGATCACCTGTTCCTTCGTTACGCCGACCGGAAGCTTCTTATTGATGAAACCCTCGAAGACGATGTTCATGGCTCGTCCCAAGAGCTTCGGTCCAGACACGGCCATGGCGACGCTGACCACCGCTAGGAAGGTCACGATGCCGATCCTGAAGGCGTCGGGACGCAGCCGCCCCACCAAACGGTTGAACGAGGTCCGGAAGTTCTTGGGCTTATCCCCGGTCCCGATTAACCCGGGCGGTCCAAGTCCGGGGCCGTGCTGCTGCTGTTGTCTCCCGCGAAGAGCTCCACGCTGCGAGGTAGAGGCCCCAGGGTCCCCGGCGGATGCGGCGCCGGTCTGAGAAGCCCCGGGTGCCTCATCTCCCCCTCTGCGGTTCTCTGAGGAAGGCGGGTACTGGTCGCTCATGCCACCTCATCCTCAGAAAGCTGCGAGTAGACAATCTCCCGGTAGGTGTCGCTGGTGTTCATGAGTTCCTGATGAGTGCCCAGACCGGCAATAGTACCCCTCTCCAGCACGATGATCTGGTCGGCATGGAGGATGGTGCTCACACGTTGGGCAACGATGATGACCGTGGCGTCCGCGACCTCCCTCTTGAGCGCCGCCCGCAGCAGTGAGTCAGTCCTGAAGTCGAGAGCCGAGAAACTGTCATCGAAGACGTAGATGGGGGCCCTTTTGACTAGGGCTCGCGCGATTGCCAAACGCTGCCGTTGCCCGCCCGAAACGTTGGTCCCCCCTTGCGCGATGGGAGCTTCCAACTGTTCTTCCGTCTCGGACACGAAGTCATGCGCCTGAGCGATCGCCAAGGCGGCCCAAAGGTCATCATCGGTTGCCTCTTCCGAGCCGAAACGGAGATTGCTGGCCACAGTTCCTGAGAATAGAAAGGCCTTCTGCGGGACAAACCCAATCTCTTTCCACAACTCATCGCGCTGCAGGTCTCTGATATCAATGCCGTCGATCTCTATTGAGCCCGAGGTGACATCGTAGAAGCGAGGGATGAGGCTTATGAGCGTGGACTTCCCGCTGCCTGTACTGCCGACAACTGCCGTGGTCTGACCAGGGTACATGGTAAACGAGATGCCGCTAAGCACGGGGTCTTGAGCTCCAGGGTACCGAAACTCTACGTTCTTGAACTCAACCACGCCGCGCCGCCCGCCATCCAGGCCGGCCAGGAAGACCGGTTTCATCGGGTCGGAGATACTGGGCTCAACCTCGAGCACCTGCTGGATTCGATCGCCACAGGCCGCGGCCCGCGGGACCATCATTGCCAACATCGTGGCCATCAGCACCGACATGAGGATCTGCATGACGTAGGTGACAAAGGCTGTGAGATTGCCCACCTGCATGTGTCCGCCGGCGATGCGCTGTCCGCCGAAATACATGATCGCCACGCTGGAGAAGTTGAACACGAGCATCAGTGCAGGCAACATGAGCGCGAATAGCCGCTGCACACGCAATCCTGTGTCGGTTAAGTCCAAGTTGGCTTCGTCGAAACGTGCATGTTCCTGCTCGGTACGAGCGAACGCCCGAATCACGCGGATGCCGCTCAATGTTTCGCGCATGACCTGATTGATTCGGTCGATCTTTGTCTGCATGGACCGGAAGAGAGGGATCGCCCGCCCGCCGATGCCGTATAGAACGGCGCCCATGACCGGAAGGATAACGGCAAGAGACAGGGTGAGGGGAACGTCCTGGCGCAACGCCATCACGATTCCGCCGACGATCATGAGGGGAGCACCCAGCATTACGGTCAGGCTGACGGCCACCATCATCTGCACCTGTTGCACGTCGTTGGTGTTGCGGGTGATGAGAGATGGTGTGCCGAACTTGTTTATCTCCCGTTGGGAGAAGCTCTCGACCTTGCGAAAGAGCGCGCTGCGCGCATCTCGGCCGAAGGCCATCGCTATTTTCGACCCCAAGTAGACCGCAGCGATCGAGGCGGCGCCTAAGACGAACGCCACACCCAGCATGTATCCCCCGGTTCTTAGGATGTAACCGGTATTCCCCGTGACCACGCCGTTGTTGATAATGCGTGCGTTCAGGTCGGGCAGGAAGAGGTTCGCGAAGGTCTGGACGAGGACGAGCGCGACCACGAGGAGCAGTTCTTTCCGATAGGGCTTCAGATATGTGAGGAGGAGCTTGTTCAAGCCGTTGCCCCTCCCGCTGTCCCTCCAAATTGGTCTAGCATTTCCGACACCCTGGCCGACAATAGGCCGATTAGGCGTTCGAGTTGCAGCCTGTCATCCTCAGACAGGGAGCCGATGGTTTCGTTCAGATAGTCGGCCCACACGGCGCGCAGTTCCGCCTCACGAACACGTCCCTGCTCGGTAAGAAAGACACGGGTGACGCGCTGGTCCTGTTCATCCGCGCGTCTGGAGACCAGGCCTCCCTTCTCCAGAGCCTGCACCATCTTGGTGATCCATGGGCGGGACAGCTTTAGCCTTTCTGCAAGATCGCGTTGGCTGATGCCATCGTGATGGGAGAGAACCCGCAGACACAGAACCATCGCAGGATGGCCACCCTCCTGGGCAAGCTTCTTCATGAAGAACTGGTGATGGAGATGAGCCGTGTTCCGGAGTGCCAAGAAGATGCGGGCCGTCGTAGGGTCGACGTTTTCCAGGGTCATCCCAGGCAGGTTGTCATTATCCGCGGTCATCGTCTCCATCCGTTTCCGAGGAAACAGTTTCCCACGCAACTATAGGCAATGCAAGAGACATCTCATGCCGCTGATGTTAACCTGTGTCCATGCTCGACCAGCCGGCTTGGATTCCCGTGGGAGAACTGTCGGATGCATTCCATCCCGGCAGCCATGCCCCCACGCCGACCGCAGAGCTCGCAAGCAAGACCATCCTTCTCCACCTGGATGATGGCCGCACAGCCGAGTGCGCATTCCTAACGGCAAGCAGGCTACTTTGGAAGCTTGCTGCCGGAGCCCAGCCCCAAGGGGCGGAGCCCAGTGAAAACAGGCCAGGCGAATCGTCCGAAGGCCACGCGACCTACTGGGCGGCAAGGTTACGAGAAGGCATCTATTTCGTCGACTTCATCTGGGCGGAGCAACGAGCTACGACGATCTCCCTGCTACTAGACCTCGGCCGAGGGATTGCGACCGTTCTCATCGGCCAACTACCGGAGGAGGCCCAATCGCATCGCTGCCTATTGGATCGCATCTCCGCAGGAGATGAGCTTACGGCGGTCGCAGCCACCTTCATCAGCGCCTCGATCGACCGCCCCCTCACCCAGCAAACCCCTCGTCATACGCTGACGCAGGACCTGGTTGGGCGCCGAGTCGAGTACACATACAGCCCCGACGAGCGTTACGAACACATCTATCTGAACGACTCGTTCTACACCTGGCACTGCCTGCAAGGCAGCGAGAAGGGCCTAGCGGACACCGACCGGTGTCATTACCTCAAGGTAGACGATGAGCTTTACGTCTTCGTGTGGCGGGAGAAGATCGTTCCGACACTTGGGGTTGTCGCCGTCGATTTCGCCGCGATGAGAACGGCCGGAAAGATATTCGGCTACAAGGGAACGACCAGCGGAGACCTGGCCAATTTCCCGGTGGGTGCGCACGCCCGGCTTCTCAACGTCACCACTCAGGCGTCTTCCTGAGGCCAGGTTCCTGCCTCGCCTGTAACCCTCTCGAAGCGGCGCGTGTAGTTCTCCCTGCCGTCTTCGTACGCCGGCAACACCCAACTCATCTCCTGCAGGTTTTCAATCATCGTGGGCAGGGAGTCCCAAGGCACCGAGACGATCACGTTTCCCTCGGTTCCCACCTCGCGGGCGATGTGACCGAATGTGAGCCCGGTCACGTTGAAGTTGATCTTGCCGCTCAGATAGGGGTAGACAAGTGTCCAGGCACAACCCAAGACCGGAGTGCCCTTGCTCTCGTACATCTGACCGGTCGTCCAGCTCATTGAACGTAGGACTATCTCCATCTGCCGGGCTCGGCCCGTGAGCACTATCACATCGGGATTGAACGCGAGCTTGTTCAGCGGAGCGAAGACCGTGAAGTTGCACGTGCCCTTCTTCAACGTGGGCAATGCCTCGTAGATCCGCCTGTTTGCCCGGGCTTCCTTGAAGACCTCCAGGCAGGGCCCGATCTGGCCGCTGTTATAGAACGGATCCATCTCGACCATACCCAGGGGTACGGGACCGGCGCAGGTGTGATCTTCCAGGCCGGCATAGAACACCTTCCCCGCCTGCGCTTCCGGGATCATCTCGCAGAGGCCCAGTTTCTTGTCGAGCCTGGGAATCCCTCGCGGCTCGGCGAAGAGGAACTTCACACCCACCGGCTGTTTCTCGAGCCGCAGCTTCTGAAAGATGGACAGGTCCCTTTCCAGAGGAGTCATCTCATCAACATGCTCAGGCATCTTGTCGTCTCCCTCGGTTGCGGCGGCTGCACCGGCCGCCGTCACTCCAGTGTCACGAGCACTTGGCCACCCTGCGCTGCGTCGCCCTTCTCCACCAGCACTTCCTTGACGACCCCTTTGTTGATGGCGCAGAGCTCGTTCTCCATCTTCATGGCCTCTAGGACCACGATTACGCTTCCAGGTTTGACTGCATCGCCGGGTTTCACCAGAATGTCAACTACCTTGCCGGGCATCGGAGCAACGATCTCTCCGCTTGCGGAATCGAGTTGAGGTTTGGGGGTCTTCTTGGCACGACCGGTGCCGACGCCGACGACGGCCGCTGCGGCTCCGCCCTTGATCACCTCTGAAACCTCGACGGGGATCAGCTCGCCTGCCAACTCCAGAAGGTACTTTCCCGAGGCCGGGTCACTATCGACATCGATCAGGCGGACCTCGTAGGTCTTATCGCCGACTTTGACCAAGCGCTTCATCGCGGTTGGACGTGTCACCGTCGCCCTGAAGCTCTCGGAACCGACGGAAAGCGCGCCGTCCGGACTGGCAGCAATGCGATGTTCAACGCCATCCATTCGGGCTTTGAACCTCACGTCAATACCTCCAGGTCGAAACGCGATCGCTGGTGAGTTCTCTGCGGGCCGCGGCCGCCCACGTGCCGCGCCGATCGGGCATACCCCTGGTCTGCGCGGCCTCGTCTTGGACGCCCAGCAGGTCCGCGAGCGCGGCCGCAAGGGCCGCGATCTCCTCTTTGGGCCGTTCTGTCCGGTCGCGACGAGAGAAGAACTCCAAGGCTACCTGGGGGAACAAGGCATACGACATGAGATCTTCCTCGGAGTAATTGATGCCAAGCGCGTCCAGCTCAGCCCGCCTTTTGGGAAGCTCGGGTTCGAGGGAATCTGCCGGACGGCTGGTGATGGGCATTTCCTCCCCGATGCACAGCTTCTGCACCTCAGGATCTATGGGACCCGGCGGCTTCCCATATTGTCCGAGCACATAGGCCTTGGTTTCCTTGGTCACCATCTTGTAGCGGCCCATCAGCACGTTGAGGGTCGCCTGCGTGCCCACGATCTGGGAGGTCGGAGTCACGAGCGGAGGGTAGCCCAGCTCCGCCCTCACCTGCGGCACCTCCCCCATGACCTCGTCCATGCGATCGAGGGCACCTTGCTGCTGTAGCTGAGCGGAAAGGTTGGAGATCATGCCCCCCGGGATCTGCCAGACGAGGACGTCGGGATCGACACCGGTGAATACGCTCTCCCAGGCGTGGTAGAGCCTGCGGATATTGCGGAAATACTCGGAGACGTCCTTGAGCAGTTCGAGATCCATGCCGGTTGCCCGATCGGTTTCGGCGAGAACGGCAACCATCGTCTCGGTGGGCGGTCCCGACGTGCCCATCGACAGAGAGGAGATGGCGCAGTCCAGGATGTCGGCCCCCGCTTCTACGGCCTTGAGATATGACATAGACGCCATGCCCGACGTGTAGTGGCAGTGCATGTGGACGAGTACTTCCGGGTGCGCCTGTTTGAGGGCGCCCACCAGTTCGTAGGCATCCTTCGGATCGAGTAGACCGGCCATGTCCTTGATGCAGATGCTCTGCGCGCCCATCTTGGCCAGCTCATCGGCATACTTGACGAACGACTCGATGCTGTGAACCGGGCTCTTGGTGTAGGAGATGGTTCCCTCCACCCACTTCCCGTTCTGCTTGATTGCGTCGATGGAGGTCTGCAGGTTTCGGATGTCGTTGAGAGCATCGAACACCCGGAATACGTCGATGCCGGCACGAGCTGCAAGACGCACGAACTCGCGGACGACATCGTCGGCGTAGTTTCGGTAGCCCACGACGTTTTGGCCGCGCATGAGCATCTGCATCCTTGTGTCGGGCATGGCCGCCTTAAGGACACGGACCCTCTCCCAAGGGTCTTCGTTGAGGAAGCGCATCATGGAATCGATCGTGGCCCCGCCCCACATCTCGAGAGACCAGTAACCGGCGCGGTTGAGCTTGTCGGCTATGGGCAGCATGTGCATGGTCCGCAAACGGGTCGCGAGCAGCGACTGGTGCGCGTCGCGGAGCATCACATCGGTGATGTGGACGGGATTCCTTCCGCTCGAACTAATCGTCTTGGTCATGCAGACATCCCTCCAATCACAGGGGGATGTTGCCGTGTTTCTTGGCCGGACGCCCCTCACGTTTGTTAGCGCACGCCTCGAGCGCCGATATCAACCGTGGACGGGTCGCCATCGGCTCGATAACGTCGTCAATGTATCCACGACGGGCCGCAATATACGGAGAAGCGAACTTCTCCCGGTATTCTGCGACCAACTCGGCTTTCTTCGCGGTAGGGTCTTCGGCCTTTTCGATGTCCCTCTTGAAAATGATGTTGACAGCCCCCTCCGGCCCCATGACCGCGATCTCCGCCGACGGCCAAGCGAAGTTGAAGTCCGCGCGGACGTGCTTCGAGCACATCACGTCATATGCGCCCCCGTAAGCCTTGCGCAGGATCACAGTCAGCTTTGGAACCGTGGCTTCACAGAACGCATAGAGAAGCTTGGCTCCGTTGCGGATGATGCCCCCGTATTCCTGGGCCGTCCCGGGCATGAACCCGGGAACATCCTCGAACACGACGAGGGGAATATTGAAGGCATCACAGAAACGCACAAAGCGGGCACCCTTGATCGAGGAATCGATGTCTAAACAGCCGGCCAGATAGGCGGGGTTGTTGGCTACGATCCCCGTTGACCGCCCGTTGAGGCGGGCAAACCCGATCATCAGGTTCTGGCCCCAGTACGGCATTAGTTCGAAGAATTCACCATCGTCGACCACCCGGCCGATGATGTCCCGGATGTGGTAGGGCTTATTGGGGTCCTCGGGTACGATCGACCCCAGTTCCTCGTCCATACGATCAACGGGGTCGTTGGTCTCAGCCCGCGGCGCTTCCTCCAGGTTGTTCTGAGGGATATAGGAGAGAAGCCGGCGGACGTAGTCGAGACACTCACTTTCGTCCTCGGCTGCCAGGTGCGCCACCCCGCTGCGCGAGTTGTGGGTCATGGCACCACCCAGATCCTCGAAGGTGACCTCCTCACCGGTAACGGTTTTGATCACTTCGGGACCCGTGATGAACATGTGGCTGGTCCGCTTGACCATCACGGTGAAGTCGGTCATCGCCGGCGAGTAGACCGCGCCTCCCGCGCATGGCCCCATAATGGCCGAGATCTGCGGAATGTACCCTGAAGCCATCACATTGCGGAAGAAGATCTCGGCATAACCGCCCAGGGCTACCACACCCTCCTGGATGCGGGCCCCGCCGGAATCGTTCAGCCCGATGAGGGGCGCTCCGTTCTTCACGGCCAGATCCATCACCTTGCAGATCTTGTTGGCGAAGGTGTCGCCCAGCGAACCGCCAAAGACGGTGAAATCCTGGGAGAAGAGGTAGACGTTGCGGCCGTTGATCTTGCCGTAGCCCGTCACGACCCCGTCGCCGAGAATCTTCTTCCTTTCCATCCCGAAGAGGGGGCAGTTGTGGGTCGCGAACATGTCTAACTCCACGAACGTCCCCGGATCGAGAAGCTCTGACACCCGCTCCCGCGCGGTCTTCTTGCCCAACTTGTGCTGGGCCGCGATACGATCCAGGCCGCCCCCTTTGAGGGCCTCCTCTTTCATCGCTCGAACGCGTTCAATCCTCCAGTCGACGCCCATCTTCCCGACACCTCTTCCTGCGAGCCAGGCGCTTGGATCAGATCTCCAACGGCTTCGATGCTTCTTTTCACATCCGTCCTAGCATACTACTATAAATCTTAGGGGCGTTTTTGAAACCTTCATACCGTTTCTTTCGGTAACCGACCACATCATCCCGAACGTTCATCCCGGCATCGCGCACTATGTAAACTTGATGATGGCGCCGCGGAACTACCCGGCACCCACCACTGAACAAGGAGTACACGGGCATGAGTGTCAAGGGAACGCGGACCGAGCAGAACCTTCTCAAGGCCTTTGCAGGCGAGGCCCAGGCCAGGAACCGCTACACATATTTCGCAGGCGTCGCCAAGAAGGAGGGCTACGAGCAAATCGCGGCCATCTTCACTGAGACGGCCGACAACGAGAGGGAGCATGCGAAGGTCTTCTTCACATACCTCGAGGGCGGCCCCGTTGAGATCACCGCGACCTATCCCGCCGGCAGGCTGGGCAATACGGCCCAGAATCTGGAGGCCGCCGCGGCCGGGGAGAAGGAAGAATGGTCGTCACTGTATCCGGATTTCTCCCAAGTGGCGGAGCAAGAAGGCTTTCCCCACATAGCGGAGTCATACCGAGAGATCGCTGAAGTTGAAGAGCAACATGAGCGCCGGTATCTCAAGCTACTCGCCAATATGCAGACAGGACGTGTGTTCATGCGGGATGAGCCGGTGCTCTGGCACTGCCGTAACTGCGGCTACATCCACAAAGGCACCTCCGCTCCCGAGGTCTGCCCTGCATGCAAGCATCCGCAGGCGTATTACGAATTCTGGACGGAGATGTACTAGCTGGGGTGAGCGCATGACCGCCTATGAAGACATACGCCTTGAGGGTCACATCATCGATTCCCTGCTCCTCCCGCGGGTTCTCGATGACATCCTGGAGAGAGGCGGCGAATATCAGATCCTACGTTTCAGGATGGGGCGCCACAAGGATGACCACTCCACAGCCCTCCTACGGGTGGCTGCGCCGGATGACGAACAGCTGGAGAGCATCCTTCGCGACCTCCAGAAACATGGCGTGGAGATGCTGGACCAGGAGGACATCCTGTTGGAGCCCGCACCGGCCGACGGAGTGTTCCCTGAGGACTTCTATTCCACCACGAACCTGGAGACCTTCGTTCGCCTGGAGGGACGCTGGATCCAGGTCGAGTGTCCAGAAATGGATTGCGGAGTATTCGTCGACCGAAAGTCCCGGAAGGCCAGGACCATACCTTTGATACGGGCGCAGGCCGGCGATGAGATCGTCGTGGGAACAAAGGGCATTCGCGTAGTGCCGCTCGGGCGCGACCGGGCTTCACGGGCCTTCGAGTTCATGGGATCAGCGGTCTCCTCCGAGAAGCCCAAGCACCTCGTCCTGGCGAAGGTGGCCCGGCAGATGAGGGACGCGAAGGCTGAAGGCAAGAAGATCGTGGCCGTTCTCGGGCCGGCGGTGATTCACACCGGAGCGGCGCCGGCCCTCGCCAAACTGGTCGCCGGAGGCTGGATAGACGTCGTCTTCGGTGGCAACGCGGTCGCCGTTCACGACATCGAGACCGCTTTCTTCAATACCTCGTTGGGCATCAACCTAACCGAGGGCGAATCCGTAGAGGGCGGTCATGAGCACCATCTGCGCTCCATCAACCGAATCCGACGATGTGGCGGCATCAAGCAAGCAGTCGAGCAAGGGGTCCTTACGAGGGGCCTTTTCCATGACATAGTAAGACACAATATCCCGTATGTGTTGGCAGGCTCTATCCGGGACGATGGTCCCCTTCCCGACGTGATCACAGACTCGGTCCAGGCCCAGCAGGCAATGCGCGAGCACTTGCAGGGCGCCGGGCTCTGCCTCATGCTCTGCAGCATGTTGCATTCCATCGCTACCGGCAACTTGCTGCCCGCGACCGTCCAGACCGTCTGTGTCGACATCAATCCAGCGGTAGCGACCAAGCTCTCCGACCGGGGCAGCTTCCAAACTATCGGCATCGTGACCGACGTAGGTCTGTTCCTCGATGGCCTGGTTGCGGAACTGGAGACCGGCGGCAGGTAATGACCGCCGTCGCGCCGCAGTGGTGGCGGACTAAAGTTCCTTTGTAAGCTTCCAGATCTGCTCGCCGGGCCAGCGCCTGTACCACTCCCGGTCAACATCGTCACGAAAAGTGCTTACCGCGTCGGGTTTCGGGCGCAGCTCGATGAGATCTTCGATCACAAACCCGTGGGCGCGGAACAGCCGGATCCAAGCTCCATACGGAAGCATGTACTCGACATAGCCTTCCCAAGGTAGACACCACATACCGAAGTAGTCGGTGTTCAGCTTGTCCCCGGGATGGTCTCCCTCTTCTGGATAACACATCTCAATAATGGGAGTCGACCCGCAGAAGGCGAATAGACCACCCGGTCGGAGCAGCCGGGCGACTTCGGGCACAGTCGCATATGGATCGGCGAAGGTCATCGCCCCGTAGCTGCACATCACAATGTCGAAAGATCTTCCCGGAAGCGGCACCGACTCGGCGCTTGCGTGTACCAGCGGGAAATCGACGTCTGCCTCAGCCATGAGGCGCCGCGCATGCTCGAGTTGGTTTTCGGAAATGTCAACCCCGACCGGCCGGGCTCCTGCCTGGGCAAGCTTGATGGACCATTGAGCTGCGCCGCAGCCCAATTCAAGGACGTCGCGGCCCCGCACGTCTCCCAGAACCTGGAGCTCCGCCTCTGGGATCTGCCAAACCCCCCACGCGGGGCCGCTTGAGGATGATAGTTGGGGACCGTGGTCCCGCTGATAGGTGTCGCTGTCCGCATTCCAGCTTGTGCGATTCTGGGCGGCGTGAGCGGATAACCTGGACGGCTCGAAAGGAGGACAGTCGTTCATCTGCGGCTCCTAAAAGTTGTTCTCATGACTCATTTCAAAATGAAGCTGCAGCCGCCTAGTGCTCGCCGGGTGCCCCCTGGGCGGGCACGATTCGTCGTCCTCAGTCGCGTCCGTAGCGCTGCTACGAATGCTCCCTGCGTCCTCACCTCGCACTCGTCCGGCGCGTCCCTTGCGGCTCAACTTCATATTGAAACGAGTTCTTGGTGCATACTACCCGAGCGCAATCTGCAAAGACAAAGAAGGGGAATCATGGAAGAGAAGGCAAATCCGCAGGTGCTTCTCTCGACTTCGTTAGGTGACATCACCATCGAGTTGGACGATGTGAAAGCGCCTGTCACGGTGGAGAATTTCCTGGATTATGTCGAGTCCGGCTTCTTCAATGGGACCGTCTTTCACAGGGTGATCCCGGACTTCATGATCCAAGGTGGTGGCTTCACTGCCGATATGGTGCAGAAACCCACCAAAGCGCCCATCACCAATGAAGCCGACAACGGTCTCAAGAACAACCGCGGAACCATCGCAATGGCTCGCACCTCGGACCCCCATAGCGCCGGCAGTCAATTCTTCATCAATCTCAAAGACAACGGCTTCCTCAACCATACGGCCAAGACCGGGCAGGGTTGGGGATACGCAGTATTCGGCTGGGTGACGGGCGGTATGAAGGTCGTCGATGCGATCGCTCGGGTGGAGACAGGCAAGCAGGGCCCGCATTCGGACGTGCCGCTAACCCCGATAGTCATCAACGAGGCGAAGGTGATCGAGTAGCCGGCGCGGCGCCAAGGTGCTGCGGCCGGCCCAGACGGGCCCCAGCCGGGCGGCACCCTCGGGTCTGGGCACCGCTTCGCGTGGCGCCCAGACCCCCGCAGTCCTGATTCCTATCTTCCGGTGAGTGCCTTGGCGACCTGTGCCACAGTGTCGGCAGGAATGCAGAAACCTATGTTTTCAGCTCCGGTCTGTCCAGGAGGCAGATAGACCTCCGGCATCCCAATGAAATGGCCCTGCGCGTCGAAGCAGCCTCCACCTGAGTTTCCCGGGCTGATGGGGGCATCGATCTGCAAAAGGCCGGTAATCGATTGACCATTACCCAAATCGAGCGTGCGATCCAGGCCGCTGACAATTCCCAACGAGATCGAGTTGCGAAAGTCCAGGGGGCTGCCTATGACAATCGCCCATTGAGCCAACTGGACGTTGGCAGACGGTCCGAATACCACGGTAGTCAATCCCGTCTTGTTCACCTTGATGGCCGCAACGTCTTTGGTCGAATCGGTACCCACCAGAGTGGCACCGACCTGCTCGCCGTTGCTGAATGTGACCTGCATGGTCTGCCCGGAGGTCACAGTGCCGTCAAGGGTCACCACATGATCATTGGTGAGTATCAGGCCGTCCGAGGTGTAGATGATACCCGAACCAACGCCTTGACTTGCCTGCCCCTGAACCGTGGCTGTAACCGCGATGTTGACCACAGCCGGGTAGACCGCGTTCAGTACCTCCTGGGCGGGACTGAATAGGTCCTGTCCAACGTCGACGTGAGTGGAGGCGGCACTGCTCCCCACGATCGTTGAGGTAGTCTGTCCGCCCACACCCGCCGTGGTAGTTGAGATGCCACCGCTGCTGCACCCGGCAATCACCAGTGCAGCCAGGAGCGCTGTTACCGCCAGAATAATAAGCCCTCTGCGCTTCATAATTTCCTCCCAAAACTTGCGCAAGAAGCCGGGCGCACGAAGCCTCCGCGCGAACCGATGATCGGTCAGAGGCACGCGGCCGACCGGCTGCGATGCTGGTCCCACTTGTTGATACCATCCTCGTTACCTTGCGAAACAGAAAGGTAGGAGCCGAGACGGGATGCCACCACCGCTGCTCATAGTCAATCCCAGAAGTGGCGGCCGAAGCGCGGCCGGCGATCTCGCCCGAGTTCTTGAAGGCGTCGAGCGGCTCCTCGGAGACGTTGCGATCCGCTATACCACCAGGAGGGGCCATGCTCGGCACCTAGCGCTTCAGGGCGCGGCGGAGGGCCATTCGCTCATCGTGGCGGTAGGGGGTGACGGCACCTTCAGTGAAGTCGCGGATGGGGTCCTGGCCTTCACTGAGGGGCCGAGCCCCGCAACCGGCATTATCAATCTCGGAACCGGAGGCGACTTCCGTCGCAGCCTGGGCATAGGTGAGGGGCTGGACAACTGTCTCACGGCCCTCTCAGCCGGAAGGGAGCGCTTGGTGGATGTCGGTCGTGCGTCCTTCCTTTCGAGCCAAGGCAAGATGGAGACTCACCACTTCGTCAACGTCCTTTCTGCAGGACTTGGGGGACTGGTCGACCGCTACATCGAGCGGATGCCTTCGGTGATCGGGGGAAAGGTGGGCTACTATCTCGCGGCCCTCCTTGCCGTGGCGCGGAGCAAGGAGCAACCACTCCGGGCCAGGATCACCTGGCAGGGCGTCGAGAGGGAAGAGGCCATTCCCGCATACCTCGTCGCGATCTGCAACGGCCGTTGGTTCGGCGGCGGTATGGACGTCGCCCCCATGGCTCGTCTTGACGACGGAAGGTTAGAGGTAGTCACGGTCACGGCCCGAAGCAAGCCGTATCTGGCCGACCGCGTTAGGGGTGTCTACACCGGACGCCACTTGCTCGAGCCAACTGTGCACCATTTCCCGTGCCATGCCATTGAGTTGCGCCTGGAAGACCCGCTTGCCGAGCGGCGCTTCTTCCTCGACGTGGATGGCGAAGCCCTGGGTTCCCTGCCCCTTGCCGTTGAGATAGTCCCCAGGAAACTCCGCGTGCGAGCCTAGGCGAAAACCCCATGTTGGCCGACATCGTTCCCTTCTTGCGCTGTCCTCATTGCGGAGAAGCTCTCTCTTTGGGCGCCGGGTCCCTGAGTTGCGTCCGAGGGCACAACTTCGATGTCGCCCGCCAAGGCTATGCGAGTCTGGCGCCGGGCGGAGGTGGACGTCCCCGAGGGGATACCGCTGCCATGGTCTCAGAGCGCGAAGCCTTTCTGAGGGCGGGTCACCTCGCCGGACTACGCGACGAGATCGCAACCATCGCCTCGTCCTCTATCGTCACCTCGCCTTTCTCCGGGGAGATTACCGCCCGATCTCCGGGTGGGCAGGCCTGTGTCGTCGATGCGGGCGCAGGAACCGGCTATTACCTGGCGGGAGTGCTCGACCGTCGTGCCGACCTAGTTGGCATTGCGCTCGATGCCTCGAAGTTCGCTCTGCGGCGCGCTGCCCGGGCCCACCCCCGGGCAGCGGCCGTCGGCTGCGACGTATGGGGCAGCCTGCCGGTCAGGGATAAGTGCGCAGCGCTGGTGCTCGATGTGTTCGCCCCCCGGAATGGGCCAGAGTTCAGGAGGATTCTCCATCCGGACGGGCGCGTGATTGTCGTCACCCCGGATCCAAACCACCTGCGGGAACTCGTAGCTAGATTAGGGCTGATAGGAGTTGACTCGCACAAGCAGAGGCGGTTGGCCGCTGCCTTTTCCTCGAGCTTCACTTTGGCCATCGTCC
>JAMDEO010000126.1 GCA_023483915.1 Actinomycetota bacterium | reverse complement strand
TCCCGCCCGCCCACGGCCATCTTCGCCGCCAACGGCATGACGGGGCTGGGTGCGCTGAAGGCCATACACGAACTGGGCCTGCGCTGCCCGCGGGACGTCTCGCTGGCGGTCTTCGACGACGTGCCCTACTGCGACGTGATCCAGCCGCGGCTGACGGTGGTGGCGCAGCCGGCCTACGAGATGGGCCGGCGCGGGGCGGAACTTCTGATCGCCCGCATCGAAGGAAAAGCCGCGGGGCCGGAGCCGGTGCGCATCGAGCTGCAGCCGGAGCTGATTGTCAGGGAGAGCACCGGGCCGTGTCCGGCGGCGGTGTTCGCGCATTGAAAAAGGGCGCATTCCCGGGTGGGCAATGCGCCCTGCTTCGTCTAATCGGGGGGCCGGTCAGAAGCCGAATCTGCCGGCGGGGCGGGGCTCCGGCTTCGGCTTGCGGGGCAGCATCTGCTCGCGGTTGGCGGTCTGCACCACGAGCGAGGTGACGACGGTGGCCATCTGCATCATGTCTTCGCGGGGGACGCGGTCGTAGACGTCCATGTTGGTGTGGTGGGTGCGGGTCTCGTACTCGAGCGGGTCCTGGATGAACTGGAAGCCGGGCAGGCCAACGCCGTCAAAGCTCTGGTGGTCCGTGCCGCTGGTGTTGCGCGCGGTGACGGTGGTGACGCCCATGTCCTTGAAGGCGGCCAGCCAGTTTTCGAAGATGGGACGGCACATTTCGTTGCCTTGGAGGTAGATGCCGCGGATCTTGCCGGCGCCGTTGTCCACGTTGTAGTAGGCGGAGAGCTTGTCCCATTCGGGCAGCGTCTTCATGTTGGTGCGGTCGGCGAAGTGCTTGGTGACGTAGCCTCGGGAGCCCAGCAGGCCCTCTTCCTCGGCGTCCCACAGGCCGATGCGCACGGTGCGGTCGAGCTTGACGTTGAGCTTCTTGATGATGCGCATGACTTCCATCATGACGGCCGAACCGGTGCCGTTATCGGTGGCGCCGGTGCCGGAGTGCCAGGTGTCGAAGTGGCCGCCGATCATCACGACCTCGTCCTTGTGCTTGCCGGTGCCGGGGATTTCGGCCACGATGTTGAAGTTGTTCTGGCCGGGCTCGTACCACTGGTTCCGGATGTCGGCCTCGATCTTGACGGGGATCTTCTTGTCGAGCAGGCGGTAGAGGCGGTTGTAGTGCTCGGCGGTGACGGTGATGGTGGGGGGCGCGGGCTGATCCTTGGGGTCGCGCGAGCCGCCGTTGGAGGTGACGTATGTGCCGAGGTCGTCGCGGCCGTTGCTGATGATGAGGCCGGCTTTCTCTTCGCGCAGGAAGTCGCTGAGCTTGCGGCGGAACGCCATGATCTGCGCGAAGTTCATGGGCGGCTGGCCGGGGGCCTGCATGCGGCGGAACATGGGCGCGAGCTGAGCGGTGGCGATCGCAGCCAGGTCCTGGTCGGTGTAGCGGTGCCCGTCGGACTTCTCGTGGAGAGTGATTTCACGCGGCTGGTCCACCAGGACGATCTTGCCGGCGAGCTTGCCCTTCCACTTGGCGAGATCCTCTTCCGTGCGCAGCGGCGCGATCATGGCTTCGCCGGAGATGGAGCCTTCGGTGGAGGAGGTCCAGGCCTGCGGCGCGCCGATCAGCGGCATGTAAGCCGGTTCCGTCATGGCCACGGAGAACTTTTTGTTCTCCCAGCCTTTGCCGAACTCGCCCCATGTCTCCAGGCGGGCGTTGTCGATGCCCCATTCCTTCAAGGTCTTGACGGCCCAGTCAGCGCCGGTCTTGTAGCGGGGAGAGCCGGCCAGACGGGGGCCGTAAACGTCCGTCAGATAGAAAAGGTGATCCATCACCTTCGAATTCTGGATGGCCTCCTGCTTGATCTTGTAGATCATGTCGAGGTCGACCTTGTCTTGGGCGGCGGCCAGTGCGGCCACGGCCAGGAAAGCTGAGGCAAGTCTGAGGGTTGATTTCATACCAAGTTGTCCATTTATAGCCGGCCTACACTCCCGGCTAACAGTCTGTATCGACGCGCCTTGGACGGCTCTCGTTACTCTTGGCGTCAGGATTAAGGTCTCGAAGCGGATCTGGAACCCCTGGGCGGATCACTGCATCGAATTGACTAGAACCACCCTGCCAACTTCTCCGATTGCCACCTTCTCCTCTTTCGGTAGATAATGAGGGCACAGGATCCGCGGACTTGGGGTACTCGACCTCCCCACCCCTGCCGCGAGGAGTCATCTAGTGAAGCGTTCTTCGAACGACGAAACACTGCGCTGTTCTTTCTGCCACAAAAGCCAAGACGTTGTCGGGAAACTCATCTCCTCGCCGAGCGACTATCCGCGTGCCTACATCTGCGACGAGTGCATTGCAGTCTGCAACTCCATTCTGGAGGACGACCGTCCCGAGAAGCCCTACGGGGTGTCGCAAAAGCTGCCTAAGCCGTTGGAATTGAAGGAATACCTGGACCAGTACGTCATCGGCCAGGACTCGGTGAAGAAAAAGCTGGCCGTGGCCGTCTACAACCACTACAAGCGGATTCAGATGAACCGCCAGCGGGTGGGCGAGGTGGAGGTGGCCAAGTCCAACATCCTCCTGATTGGCCCGACGGGCACCGGCAAGACGCTGCTGGCGCAGACGCTGGCACGTATCCTGGATGTGCCATTTGCGATTGTGGATGCCACGACGCTGACAGAGGCGGGCTATGTCGGCGAAGACGTGGAAAACATCATTCTCCGCCTGCTGCAGAACTCGGATTGGGACGTGCAGCGCTGCCAGACCGGCATCATCTATATCGATGAGATCGACAAGATTTCGCGCAAGGACGAGAACCCGTCGATCACGCGCGACGTGTCGGGGGAAGGGGTTCAGCAGGCCCTGTTGAAGATCCTGGAGGGTACGATCGCCAACGTTCCGCCGCAAGGCGGGCGCAAGCATCCGCACCAGGAGTTCACGCCCGTCGATACCACCAACATCCTGTTCATCTGTGGTGGAGCCTTCGTGGGCCTGGAGAAGATCATCGCCCGGCGCACGGGCAAGAAGACGCTGGGCTTCAAGTCCGAAGATGAGAAGCAGGAGCGCCTCAGCGTGCAGCACCGGGACATGAACCTGCTGGACAAGCTGCAGCCGGAAGACCTGATCCGCTACGGCTTTATTCCGGAGTTCATTGGCCGTATGCCGGTGGCGGCTGTGCTGGAGGACCTGGACCGGTCCGCGCTGGTGCAGATTCTGACGAAACCCAAGAACGCGATCAGCAAGCAGTATCAGAAACTGTTCGAGTACGAAAATGTTAGACTGAAGTTCAGCGACGACGCTTTGGACGCGATCGCTGAGCTCGCTCTCCAGAGGAAAGTCGGAGCCAGGGGCCTCCGGATGATTCTGGAAGAGCTCATGCTGGACCTGATGTACTATCTCCCCTCCTATAAGAAGGTGAAAGAGTTTGTAGTCACCCGGGAGATGGTGCTTTCGCAGAAGATCAACTGGTCCCTACTGGAAAAGGCCGGCTGATCGGCGCTTCCGGCCGCTGGCCGGCTCATTCGGTGCTCTTTGCCTGAAAGCTCCGGCCGGGCCTTTGGCGGTGTGCCTCGGCTCCAAGTCGCAATTATCTAACCAGACATTTCCCTCACATCA
>JAMDEO010000180.1 GCA_023483915.1 Actinomycetota bacterium | reverse complement strand
ATGGGGCAGAGCTGCCGCCGCAACATAGTCAGTCATGTGCCTATCCTCCACACTCGATATTGTGATTCGTCCAGTCCGGTGGCCAGCAAGCTATTCGGATCATCCAGTCCCCCATTGTTGAACCCCTACCCCCGGTCAGAAAAACCTTAAGGGCCCCACGCGAACTACTGCCTCCTCTCGCCTCTCGGCGTTGACGATGTTGTTGGAGAAGACGAGCATCAGCGTGATCGGACGGTAGCCCACGGCACCGCCAACTACCGGACCAGAACGGATCGCCAAAGCTGCACCCCCCCGAGTACGCTCGCGGAAAGCCATCCGCAGTGGATGTAGCATGGAAGATGCAACGAGGGGAAACAATGCCCCGTAGAGCAGTGATGGATCGGCATGGGGAGTAGTTGTGGGGTAACTCGCCGGGTAGCATAGGTGACTACCCGGGGCATCAGGCTCGGGGGCCGGGGGCGAGTACTCGCCCCCGGCCCCAACCGGCTTCTCCCCGCCGAATGAGCGCCCTATCGTCTTGACCGTCGCCCCGCGCGAGAAGGCTCCTTCGCAAGAGCAAAGGGCCTGGGAGAGCGGTGACGCTCGGAGTACAATGGGAACCGGCCGCGCAGCGCTCGATCCCCACGCCGGATTTGTCCACGCGTCGCGTGCTGACTTATCGGAGGGGGCCACGCGTTCCCCCCCCAGGCCGGCTATGGGCATCATGACCAACGGACACTTACCGCAGGTGGTGCGAAGAGTGGGGCCATTCCAGAACGAGCAGGTCATCAAATCCATGCTGCTGCTCGATCCGATCTTGGACGAGATCCGGACCCTCATCGACTACCATAACGCTACTGTCGTAAAGTGGGCAGGAGACCTCACGGTAACGGTCGGATACCGGGGTGACGCCCCGCTGACGGAGACCTTGCAGAGTAGTTTCACCACCGGCTTCGAGGTGAAGTTCACCGATTGGGTCGACGAGCAGACTCCCTTTCTCGTGTCCGACGTCTTCGACGACTCACCGGTGGCGCAGTGGCTCCGTCCGAGGCTCAGCCACCGGTATGGCGAGTTTTCCGACCATGTCTGTTCCATGATCGTTGTGCGCTTGGCCGTGGGCGATAGGATAGTGGGGCTGTTGGGCATCCATCATCGAGAACGCGGCCGCTACTCCCCACAAGACGCGGACTTGTTGCAGCGATTCGTGGAGCACAGAGCCGCCGACATCGAGCACGCCATCTTGTACGCCGATGCCGCACGTCTGGCTGCCGAGGCACAGGCCGTGCTCACGGTTCAGCAGGCACTCGTTCGCCACCTCGACCGGGATACGATCCTGCGGAAAGTGGCCGAGGAGGTACTACGCCTTACCTCATCACGCCGCGCACTGGTATTCCTGTGCCAGGAGGAGCAATTCCGCCTCGTTTCGTCCGCCGGCGAACCGACACCCTGGCTGCCGCTCGGCTGGCCGACGCCGATCTACGGCTCGCTTCTCGGCAAGGTCTTGGAGGCGGGGGAGCCGATGTCTTTCGACTCTATGGAAACGCTCGTGCAGTCTGGCGCCACCGTCCTCCCAGGCGTGGGGAACCGGTCACTGCTGATCTTCCCACTCCGGTCCGAGGACCGAGGTCTGGGTGTGATAGTGGCGGCGGACAAGCGAGTGGGGATGTTCGGGGCGAACGACGAGCGCATGGTCGCCATGCTGGCCTCGAGCGCTATCATCAGCCTGGAGAATGCTCGCGCGCACTCGCAGGCTCGGCGCCTTGCTCGGATGAACGAGCGGCAGCGCATCGCTTGTTCGCTCCATGATACCCTCGCCCAGATGCTCTTCGGGATCGGCATGTCGACCAAGAAGGCGCTCGAGGAGCCGCTGCTAAGTGAGTCGACCCGCCACAGTCTGCAGACCGTCAGTCGCCTTTCAGCCCGATCCAGTGAAGAGCTGCGCAGCGCCATTTTTGCCCTACGCAGGCCAGTGGTCCGCGGAGGTCACAGTTTGATCGACCTGCTGCGAGAACAGGTGCAGGAGTTCCGGTCTGAGAGTAACGTGGTGGCGACGTTCGTTGCACCAGAGTCCGTGGAACCACTGCCGCATCCGGTTGGGGAAGCCATATATCGCATCGTGCGCGAATCGCTGTTCAACGTGCACAAGCACGCCCAGGCGACCATGGTCGAAGTCCGCCTGCAGTGTGCGCCCGACGCGATCGTGGTCACGATCCAAGATGACGGCATCGGGTTGGACGAATCAAGACGGCACCCCGCGATCGAGCAGAATCTGCACTTCGGGGTGGAGACCATGCGCCAACTCGCGAACCAGGTGGGAGGCGAACTCACCATCACCAACAACGCCAAACGGGGGGTGACGGTGAAGGCTCGCCTGCCCATCCAGGGAGGTTCCGACGCATGAAACCGGTGCGGGTTCTGCTCGTCGATGACCACAAGGTGGTGCGGCAAGGTCTTCGCTCCGCTTTGGAACCCGATCCGCGCTTTGAGGTGGTGGGCGAGGCAAGCAGCGGCGAGGATGCCTTGCGCCTGGCCGCCGAGGAAAACCCCGACGTCGTGATCTTAGACCTTCGACTGCCGGGCATGGGTGGGGCAGAGACCTGCCGGAATATCATCCAGTCCAATCCCGACGTGGTGGTGCTGATCCTAACCGCGTTCATCGACAGGCAGTTGGTGGACGATTGCCTGCGGGCCGGCGCTCGCGGCTATCTGCTCAAGGATGCTGAGACCCTGCATCTCGAGGAGCAGGTTCTGGCCGCCGTTCATGGGCACGCCGCGCTTGACCCCCGCGCGGCGGGGATCGTCACCGATTATCTTCTTCATCACAAACCGCCGTCTGAAGACCTCAGCCTCCGTGAGCTGGAGGTCCTGCATCTAGTATCCCTCGATCTGACGAATCGTGAGATCGGCGCCAAGCTCTACATCAGCGAAAACACGGTCAAGCAGCACATCAAGAAGATCCTGGCGAAGCTGGAGGCGCGCAACCGCGTCGAAGCCGTGCACAAAGCCAGGGAACGGAACCTCCTCTGAGTGCCTCTGCGCCCCTATGGCGCTCCAGGCAACAACGTACGAAAACGACCGGCCCCGCCGAAGCGAGGCCGGTCTCCTTCGAAGGCCGCCTACGCGGTCTCACTCAGCTGGAAGATGCTCGACCGTTACTCCTCTCCCTCGAACTGATGGTCGGCGTTGGGATTGGCTGGTTCGTCGGCATGGCCGCCCGGACCGTCGCTTCCAGGTTGTTCGTGCTCCGTCGCGCCTGCCGCCTCGCTCTCCGCGCCCTCGGACGCGCCCACCTCGGTCGCGTCGTCGGCTTCGCCCGCCGACTCGGACTCGACGTTGTCGGTGTCGATGGCGGACTGCACCTCGCTCGAGTCGAGCGCTTCGGGTGCAGTCGTGACGCCGGGTGGGGCGACCTGGGGCTGGGCCACGGTGCCCTGCGTGGCCACCGGCTGGACCGCCGCCGGAGCGGCCTCGGCTGAGGCGGGTGTCCCGGCCGTGGCCAGGGCGGTCCCGCCCCCGGCCAGCGTCCCGACGGCCGCCACTCCCACGAGCGCTCTGTAGATGACACTCTTTCGCATGATCGGTTCCTCCTGTGTCGTTGGTTGCAGCGTCGACGCACCACGAGCA
>JAMDEO010000231.1 GCA_023483915.1 Actinomycetota bacterium | reverse complement strand
GCCCGGTTCCGCGGCGTAACGCGAGGAGAGCAGCACGAGCCGCGCGGGATTGGCGGTGCCGATATAGATGTCCTGCTCGGACACGTTCAGGGCCGTTATCTGGCTGGCCTTGGGATCCTCGTAGAGAATGGATTGGCGTTCCGCCTCCGGGTCCACGCTGTAGAGCCGGGCCTCGTTGCCGGAGCCGACCAGGATCTTGCCGTCCTGGCTGGCCAGGCACAGGAACACGGCGGCTTCACTGAAGACCTCCGTGACGTACCCCTGCTTGTTGACTTTGTAGATATAGCTGGCGGAACCGGGCTTGGCCAGCCGGGGCGCGGGGCGGGGGGTCTGGGGCGGTTTGGCGGTGGCGGTCGTGCCGGTATTGGCGACCTTCAAGCGCGTGCCGCCCTCGGCCTGCGCCTTGCTCCCTTCCTCTTTCTTGGTCTCCGGCCGGCCGGAGACGCCCTGCTGTGCGGCGAACTTCTGCTCGGTTTCCACCACGCCGGCCGAGGTCGCGGCGGCGTAGAGAACACCGTCCGGCGTGGGCGTTCCATCCAGCGCCAACAAGGCGCTGATCTCCGGCTCGTCGCTGTCGTAGAGGACGCTGGCGGTCTTATTGCGCGGATTGATCTTGTAGATCAGCCCGCGCGTGTCAACGCCGGCGTAGACGAAGCCATCCCGACTGGCGGCCACGGACAGGATGTTCTTGTCCTTGCCGCGGTAGACGAGCTGCGCCACTTTGCCGGAGGGGTCGAGCACGTAGACCCGGCCCTGCGGCCCGGTGCCCAGGTAGATATTGCCCACGTTATCGGTCTTGATGTCGAAGATATACTTCGCATCGTTGGGCTCGAAGATCGTCTCCATCTTGCCGGTCTCGTACCGGCAGAGCCGGCACTTGTCGCCGCTGATGCCGACCAGGAGCCGCCCCGCCACGTCCATCGACATGGCGAAGATGTGCTGGTTCGACAGGCGCGCGCTGGCCTCCACGATCTTGCCATCTTCTTTCTTCTCTTTCTTGTCGGCGCCGTCCTGGGCGGCCTCCTTCTTGGCCTCACCCGCCGGGGGCTCGGCCGTGCTCACCACCGTCGGCCGGGACATGGCCGCCGCGCTCTCTTCCTCCGGCGGATAGATCTTCGTGAGCTTGCCGAGGCTGTACTTGTAGACGTGGCCGTTGGGGCTGGTGCCGAGAAAGATCGTCCCGCCGCTGACCACGATGCTGTTGACGGACCACACACTGTCAAAGTCGCAGGCGAGAACCTTGGCGGCTCGCCCGAGTTGGATCGTCCCGCGTGAGGTGACGACCACGCCATCGGAGTCGCCGGCCAGCAGGTCCTTGCTGGTGGAGTGGCGCGTGACCTTACTGGTGACCGCCGGACTGCTCGCGGCGGACAGAACCACGCACAGTGCCACGACGGCCATGACCCTTGGACTCCCGCAGCGATATTCTCTTGTCATGTTGACTCCACGGAACCGAAGATGGAATGGGGGAATATTGGGTGGAAGGAGGCGTTCCTGACCCCCATCATTCAATTCTTTTGTACAGTGATCGGCACCATCTCCTTGTCGGCGATCACCGTACCGGTTTCTACAATTTTCTCAATCCAGCGGGGATAGGGCTGGACGGCGACGGCGCGCCTGTCGCTCTGGAGGATCAGGGCCTTCGTGCCGGGCAGGTTGGGCAGCTCGGCGCGCTCCAGGGCGATCCCGCTCGGCGGCAGGACCAGCACGCAGTACAACTTGGTCCGGTTGACGTTCAGGACCCCGTTGAGGGAATCCACCAACGTCTGATAATTCGTGGCCAGATACCGGAACGGCACGGACTTACGGAGGAAATTCTCATACTCGCGGCTGCCGAGAAACAGCAGCGTGTACTTGCCGGGCGGCAGAGTGTCCGGGACCTCCACTTCGAGCTGATACTTCTTCTTCTCCTTGAGGAACGACTCGACCACCACCTCGGCCTGGATCGTGTCGCCCGCCTTGATCTTCGGATTGGCGACCTCGACGGACCAGAGATAGGAGGCGATGTTCTTCGGCACCATGCGGACATCGAAACGAAGGCCCTGGATCTCGGCGACGCGGAACGGATTGTTCATCAACAGCGCCAGCGAGCCGGCCACCTCGATCCCGGCCTCGGCCAGTTCGGCGTTGGACGACGTATTGGCAAAATGGATGGACCGGCCATCGGCCAGATCGATGGCCGCATCGTATTCAACTGTGTGATACGGCGGGAACGGCCCGCCCCGTAAGCCCGCCACGGAGATCGCGGCCCGCGCCAGGCTCGCGGTCAATTCCTGGTGGTACGCCACCTGGCAATTGAACGTGCACGGCTCCAAGGCGTTGAAACGCTCGCAGTGGATGGTCAGCGGGATCATCCGGGGCTTTTCCCCGATCCGCCCGACGACCGCCCCCGACTGATCGCACGTGATGGCGCCGACAATCTCGGAGCAGGTGGCCATCTTGAAGGAGCTCACCAGGTTCGACACCACCGTGTAGACCCTGCCGCTCGCCATCGGCAGATTCGTGGGGCCGCCGCCAAAGAGGCTGTGGCCGAATCCGTACACGCGGTCGCCCCGTACTTCCGTGACGGTCCCGACGGCGCTCATCTTGATGTCGCCCGTAACCAGCGGAATCGCCAGGGTGCCGCCGGGCTTGAGGGAGGTTTCGTCCGCCGTCGGGGTAGTATCGCCCGCCCCGGGCACCGCCAGGAAGCCCATCGCTTCGAAGGGTCCGGTAAGCTGTTGACAAGTCTCCACCGGCAGGCCGGAAATCGCCAAAGGACAAGGCAGCGCCGTCGCCCCGCTCGCGCTCGATGCCCGCACGAGCTTGCGAGCCGCGAGTTGCTTGTCGATCTCGGCCAAGTCGAGCGGCTTGGACAGATCGAACGCGAACGCCGCACTTGTGGCGGAAGCGCCGCCTGCAGGACTTGGCCCATTGGTCTGACCGACCTCCAGCATCTCTTCGATCGGCGTTACGCCGTACAGGGGGTCTTTGGAGAAGGTGTAGCCCCAAGCCAACGCTCCGGCGAGCCGGCCATCGATGTAAACAGGCGAGCCGCTGCACCCCGCCACCAGGCCGGTGTGCTTGAACCGCTCGTCCACGCCCATCACCAGGATGGAGCTGCGGCCCGGCTCCAAATCGCGGATCCCCGCGACGACATTGACGACCTTCAACTCGAACTTCTCGATGCCGGCCTCGCCATAGTCCGTCAGGCAGTACGCCGGCATCCCGGGCTTGATCTCGTCCACCCGGATATAGCGCTGGGAATCCCACAGCGCATCGATGCAGGCCGGCAGCTTCCGCGCCCCAAAGGTCTGCGCCGCCCAGCCCAGGCAAACCACCACCCCAAGCAAAACGACGATTTCTCTGTGTCGTGCAGTTCGTCTTCTTGGCATTCCATCCATCCCCAATGTTCGTGCACACCGAAAGAACGGCAACCTAAAATTCTATCTCGGCGAGACTTGCGTTGCAAGTTAAAAGACGTATTGTTAGTATAATGGTTTGTCCTTTAAGGGCCCGATAACTCGGGCTATGGCCCCAAGATGGAAACCGGAGAACGATAATGAGATCGGATCATCGTCATGAACTGAAAACGAATGAGCTGGCCGACTGG
>JAMDEO010000168.1 GCA_023483915.1 Actinomycetota bacterium | reverse complement strand
TTCCCTCGCCTTCTTGACTACCCGCATGGAGTCTGGGTCACGCCTGTCTCCTTACCTTTTACCGCGAGTCGGGCGATCGGATGCATCTGGCTCAGTGTGTACCCGCCTATGAGAAAGGAAGGGCCACTGTTCGGCGGCCCCTCCTTTGGCCTGAGGGTTACGCGTCGAGCCAAGAAGCGTTCAGTGACTGGTGCGTAGCATACGGTAGTCTCCCCACAGCAAGGCGAGACCTGCCACAGTGATCAGAGCGAGGAGTGCAGCTGCGGTGATGGTGTCAGCCAGGGTTCGCTTGTACACGACCTGGCCGCCAGACGCCACCGCACCCTTTTGCATCTCGGCCCCTGAGCCCGCACCTGGCTGGGAAGGCGATGCCGTGGCCGCAGCGGTCATCATGAAGTCCGCCTGCGTCTTGTCGTCACCGCCCGCGGCCACGATCTGATACGAGCCGACAGGTACGTCGGGGAGCTTCGCCGTTGCTTTGTAGACACCGGTGCCGTCTGCTTTGAGCGTGGTAAGAACAGAAACTCCCTGCACGCCCTCTAGAGTGATCTTCACATCGCTGCCGTTCTCGAACCCACTGCCGGTGATGGTGACCGTCGCTCCGGGAGCGGCTTCGGTTGGTGATACGACGACCTCCGCTCCGCCGTGTGCGAAGGCCGTGCCTGTCGTGAGCAGGAAGACCAGCACGGCGAGGGAAGCCAGGCCGATGACCCCAAGTCCTGTGGTACGTCGCGTCTTCATTGTACGTACTCCTGCGTAGTCGTTGATCTTGTCTTGCTGCGGAGTCCATCGGTCCGCTTCTTGGCTTGCGCGACCTTGGCCACGATGTGCAGAAGGAGGCCGGACGTCGGGAGAAGCAGGGCCATTCCTCCCACGGCGCCAACCAACTCCCGCCAGGCGAAACCGGAGGTCCTCAAGGCCAAAGCCGAGGACATGACCCAGCCGGCGGAGACCGTTGCCAGCGCGAGCAGGACGAGCAGTGAGAGGGTTATCCGTTTGCTGCTGGAGCTCATCGCGACCTCCTCTCACATTCCACCCAGGTGGGTCTTGGCGGCGGTGGTGAGCGCGAGTACTGCCAACCCGATGAGCGCGACCGCAAGGACCGTCCCAGCCGCAAGGATGGGTCTCCGGCCGCGCAGGGCCTTGGCCGGTGAGCGATCCACGAGAGGCACCAGCGCAAGGAGGAGAAACAGGATGACCGGCGCCCACAGGAGGGATTTAAGACCGAAGAGGTTCTCCAGTGAGAAGAAGGGAAGGAACATCCATGGCGGCTTCGTCCGCTCGGGGCCAGCAGCCGCCAGCGGGCCGAGTGGCGAGCCGAAGAGCAGCGACAGCGCACCGGCCGCAGCCGTGACCAGCAAGCCCCAGCCGACGAGGTGCCGCAGGTGGCTGGCGAAACTGGATCTTCCTTCCTCGACGATGGCGACTTGGGTGTCGCTCATGTCGCCTTCCGCCTCTTGACCCGGCAGTCCAGAAATGCCGTGGTGCTTGACGAGCGCGAAGTGGCCGATGACAAAGAGAATCAGGATCGCCGGGAGGATGGCCACATGGGCGATGAAGAGCCGGGAGAGAATCGGCACGCTGCGGGTGAACCCGGCGGTGAACCACGTACCGAGACCACCCAAGAGCTTTCCCATCCCCTCGTTGTGGCCGAGGGCCTCGTAGCCTTCCTGGTCCCACTTGAGGACCGTTCCAGTGAAGACGAGACCGAGGCTGGTCCCAAATAGGGCCAAACCCACCAGCCAGTTGAGTTCCCTCGGCTTCTGGTAGCTACCGGTCGCGAACACGCGCGCCATGTGCAGCAGCATGGTGATCATCACCAGATTCGCCATCCAGAAGTGGATGCTCCGGACGAGGGCCCCGAAGCGGACCGACTGGATGATGTAGCCGACGCTCTCGTGCGCTCCTACGGGCTGGGGATTGTAGAATTGAGCGAGGTAGATCCCCGAGCCGATCAGCACTACCAGGCCGAACAAGGTGATGCCGCCCAACGTGTAGAAGACCGTGTTCGCATGCCGGGGGACTGGGTAGCTGAGCGCATCGAGGCCCAATCGGCTGTCCACCCATCTCGACACTCTCGTCCCGAACGGTGTTCGAGCCGCGCCCGGAACCGGTCGGTCAAGTGTGGCTCCGTTATGCATGTCTTGTCTCGCCTCCTTGTGATCGCTTTCTCATTATTTCAATCTAGTGCACGGCCCCATCCGGCGGCATCGGCCGTGCGCGCCGCATTCTTGTCCTCCATAGCTCGGCATGCCCAATCCGCTATCAGGCTCTGGTCCATCAGCCATTTGGCGGATATTCGGACCTCCAGGGGGCACGTCCATCTCTTGTCTCTCTGAAAGTTTTGGGTGAGCAGGTATAATTGTTGGCAGGCCTTCTCCTTCCGATCAGGCCGCTGCAAAGGCCAAGGGGAGATGCAAGTGCCAACTGAGACGGGCTCATCTCACTCTTCAGATGCCGTGGCGTCGATACGAGTGCTTATCGCCGACGACCACCAACTCATGCGTGAGGGCACCGTTGAGCTGCTTCGCCGAGAGAGCGACATCGTCGTTGTCGGAGAAGCGGGCGATGGCGAGCAAGCGATTCGGCTCGCACAGGAACTGCGTCCCGATGTCGCGCTTCTCGACATAGCCATGCCGCGCGTCAACGGGCTGGAAGCGACTCGCGCGATCAAGGTCTGCTGTCCGTCGACTGCGGTGCTGGTGTTGAGCATGTACGACGACGACCAGTACGTCTACTCGGCGCTCGAGGCCGGGGCCTCCGGATACCTGCTCAAGGACATAGGTAGTGCCGACCTCGTGCGGGCCGTACGTGAAGTCCACGCGGGTGAACTCGCGCTTCACCCATCGATCGCGAGAAAGGTCCTCGGTCGGTTCATTCGCGAGTCCGGCTCCGGGTCGCATGATCGGGAGTCCTTGACACCTCGCGAGCGAGAGGTGCTGCGACTGGCTGCTCGCGGACTCAGCAACAAAGAGATCGGGCAGGAGCTCTTCTTGAGCGCCCGCACGGTCCAGTCTCATCTCGGCCACATCTTCACAAAGCTCGGGGTTGCTTCGCGCACGGAGGCGATTATTCACGGACTTCAGCAAGGGTGGTACCGACTCGAGGACCTGGGATGAGCGCCGGATGACGTGGGCCACCATCTCCCCACCCCGTTCCCGCCGGCTCGCCCGCGTTCCACTGCGGTACCTCGCACGGCTGCCGGTTCGCGTGCGCGACCGGCACTTCTGGTACGTGCAGATTCTCCTGGTGGCCGTGACGGCTTTTCACACCTTCATGGAGCTACGTCTTCCGTCTGGACGCTACCACGGCCTCAAGGAGATGGCAGTGATCCTGTACCTGCTGCCCATGGCCTACGCCAGTCTCCTCTACGGCTGGGAGGGGACTCTTCTCACCGGTCTGGGCGCGGCCGTGTTGGCCACGCCCAACATCATCTTCCTGCACCGCGGGGAGTTCGAGTGGGCGGCTGAACTCGTCGAGGTCGCGGTCGTAGTCGTGGCCGGGACGTTGCTCGCACGCCAGGTCGAGGTTGAGGCAAAACTTCGACGGGCGGCGGAGGAGGCTACCCGCCGACTCGCACTCTCCGAGGCCGAGTACAAGGATCTCTTCGAGAACGCGGCCGATGCCATCCTCGTCTTCGCAGATGACGGTACGATCGTGAGCGCAAATCCGGCAAGCAGCACACTGACCGATTTTCCGCC
>JAMDEO010000102.1 GCA_023483915.1 Actinomycetota bacterium | reverse complement strand
TTCCCCGCATCATCGGGCGAATATGCCCGCGTCCGTGCGAGTCGGCCTGCCGTAGAACTCAGGTGGACGGCGAGCCGCTCGTATCTCTCGCCGACGCGCCGCATTCCTTGCTCGGCAGCACGCGTGATCTCCACGCTCGGCATCCCGCCGTCGAGCGCGGCTCGGACAAGGGCCAGGGTGCGTTGCTCATCGAGGGCGGCCACGGCCTCGATAATCGCGTTCGCCTGTCTCTGACTCATCAGTCTCCTCCTGCGGACGTGGCCCCTGTCACGCCGTCGGGTCGGGCAATACCAATCACGGTCGTCAGTCTGAAGCGGTCGGCACGGCAGAAATAACGGCCCCAGCTTACGACCTGGCCGTGGAAGTCACGGAAGAGATGCTCCAGGCAAAAGGCAGCCGAGTTGGGCACCACTCCCAGAAACTTTGCAGCGTCATCCTCGAGGTTCACGGCCTCGATGGTGAGTTGGCCGCTCTGCATGCCCTCACCACTGGCCGATCGCAGCAGCCCGTCCAGGGACGTGATCTGCAACTGAGCTTCGACCAATGGTCGGTACTCGTCGTAGATAAGGTTCTCCAACTGGTACATCAGCGGGATTCCCTTGCGTTCGATGAGGCGGCGCAGGAAAACAGTGGGGGTCCCCTCTGGACACTGCAGTTTAGAGGCTACCAAAGCATCCGCCGGCACGATCCCGGCCGAGAGGAGGGGCACCCTCACCGAGTCATCGTCCAGCCAAAGGTCGGTGATCTGCTGGAGCCGGAACACGGCTTCTCCCAGATCCAGGTTTCTGACGAAAGTGCCTTTGCCCTGAGTCGTAGTCACAACACCCCGGTCGAGAAGAATGTTGATCGCCCGGCGCACGGTCATAGGGCTGACCCCAAACTCGGCTCTGAGCTGTGCTTCGGTTGGCAACTGGTCGCCCGCATGGTAAACGCCCGATCCAATGCGGTCGGCAATGGTGTTGGCGATCATCAGATAGGCTGGTTCCGGCGAGCGGCCACCGGCGCCGGCATTCGCCCGTGTCCGGGCGGATACCCCTCTTGCTATCATTTGTGCATCTCCCGCAAGGCCTTCGACAGACCAGGATAACAGCTTGCGAATTTATCTATATAACTATAGTATAGGGCAGCGCTGGGGAAGGATGGCAAACGCGCGAGTGCGGCACCGGTTGTGACTCTGACGCGAACGAACGGAGCTCCGAGATGGAGAGCGACAGCGAGGCTGCCCGCATGATAGTTCCCATTCGCGGGAAGATGATGACCATGCCTGATCCGTCCGATCACCCAGCTGACGAGAACAGCGATCCTATCGAGAGGGAGATCGTGGGGCTGTTGATGGTGGGGCCGTTCTAGTGGACAGACAACCCTACGCTACGGCCACTTTGGAGGGCTATCTCAGCAAACTGGCCAGCGCCGAACCCGAACCGGGGGGGCGGCAGCGTCGCGGCTCTGGTGGGCGCCCTGGGTGCCGCCTTGGTGACAATGGTGTGCGACCTCACCCTGGGCAAGGACAAGTTTGCCGCGGTCCAGGAAAGCGTAGGCGACATCAGATCCCATGCAGAGATGCTTCGTGCCGAGCTTACCCGACTCGTCACAACCGACGCGGAGGCTTATGCCGAAGTGGCATCGGCGATGAAGCTGCCTCGTGACACCGAGGAGCAGAGAAGTGAGCGGTCCCGCGCGCTGCAGGCCGCCCTTAGAGGCGCGGCGGCCGTACCGCTCCGAGTGGCCGAGGCGGCAAGAGAGGTTGCCCGGCTCACTCTGCCTGCGGCCGAGCAAGGAAATCCCAACGCAGTCTCCGACGCCGGCGTAGCGGTGCTTCTGGCCGATGCCGCGGCTCAGTCGGCGGCTCTCAATGTCAAGATCAATCTGGGCTGGATCGAAGACGGGCAGTTCAAGGAGGATGCCTGGACTCACGTACAGGCTGTTCTCGTGGAAGTGGCACGTCTTCGCGAGCAGGTCATGGCTCTTACCTACAGCAAGCTCTGATCGGCCACGGTACGTTTGACTTTAGGAAAGAGAGACAAGAAGTGAGCGCAAAGATCATTGATGGCAAGGCCATCGCCGCGGAGTTGCGCGAGGAGCTGTCGCGGGAACTGGAGGGTCTGAAAGCCGCGGGAGCTCGTCCCGGCATCGCCACCCTCATGGTAGGCGAGGACTTTGGGGCCGGGATGTACCGCTCCGCCGTAGAGAAGTTCTGCGGGGAGATGGGCCTCGGCTACCGCAACGAGAGTCTGAGTGCTGATACCGGCGAAGAGGCTGTGGTTGCCGCCGTCCGGAGTCTCAATGAGGACCCCGGTGTGTCCGGAATCTTGCCTCTGAGGCCGTTCCCGGCGCACGTTTCCGACTCGGCTGTTATCAACTCCATCAGCGTCGATAAGGACGTAGACTGCTTTCACCCCTTCAACATGGGTCGTCTGACCCTGGGCGAGCCGACCTTCCCGCCGGCGACCCCTTCCGCGTGTATCGAGCTTCTGGAGCGCCATCTGCGCGCGGAGGGCAAGGATGTGACCGATGCCCTGGAGGGGGCCGAGGTATGCGTCGTCGGACACTCCAATATCGTGGGCAAACCGCTTGCGCTCCTGTTCCTCAACCGCAACGCGACCACGACGGTCGCCCATGTCTATACATCCAACCGGGGGAACCTGGCCAAGCACACCTCGGTGGCAGACATCCTCGTCGTTGCCGCGGGGGTGCCTCAGCTGATTGGCCCCGATGTGGTCAAAGAAGGCGCGGTTATCCTCGATGTGGGCATTAACCGGGTGGTGGTGTGTCCGGAGTGCGGCGCCCTCAACCGCAGCAAGAAGAATCCATGCCGCAAATGTGGTGCCGATTTGGCGGAAGCGGAGACCAAGACCGTGGGCGACGTCGACTATGAACGGGTCTCTGGGAAGGCGAGCGCCATTACGCCGGTCCCGGGAGGCGTGGGAGCGGTCACCAACATGATGCTGGCGCGTAACACTTTGCGGGCTGCCCGTGCTCAACTCGAGGGCTGAGCGAATCTGAGATCAGGAGGGGACCTACGCAACCGGCGAGTATCACTGTAAAAAAACCGCTATAAAAGGTGGGGCCGATGGTCAAAGAGATACCGCTAGTCTGGCTGCCCGCGGCAGCGTGTACCGGATGCAGCGTTTCGCTGCTGAACACCGCGAGTCCGACCATCAAGAACCTTATGGTCGACCCGGTCATCCCGGGAGTGCATATCAATCTACGCTTCCATCCCACAATCATGGCTGCGTCGGGCGACGTGGCCCTTGGGGTGCTCGAGGATGCTGTCCAGGAACCTGAGGGCGGCTACGTGCTCGCGGTTGACGGCGCCATTCCCACGGGGGCGACGGCTGGATACTGCAACATGGGTGAACGCGACGGCCAGCCGGTAACCATCGAGACCCGTTTTATCGAGCTGGCGAGGAAAGCTCTAGCCGTCTTGGCAGTGGGTACGTGCGCTTCCTTTGGCGGCGTACCGGCTGGTGAACCGAACCCGAGTAACTGCGTCACCCTCAAACGGTCGCTGGAGCAACACGGCATCGACAAACCGCTCATCAATATTCCGGGATGCCCGCCTCACCCCGATTGGTTTGTCGGAACGGTGGCGAGCATTCTGCTCAATGGGTTGCCCAGCGCGGATGACCTCGATGCGGATCTCCGTCCCAAGACCTTCTATGGCAAACTCATCCACGAAAACTGTCCGCGCCGAGCGTTCTTTGATGAAGGCAAGTTTGCGAAGAAGTTCGGCGAGGAAGGCTGCCTATACGAATTGGGCTGCAAAGGTCCGATCACTTACGCCGACTGTCCCACTAGGCATTGGAATAGCGGCACCAGTTGGGTCATCGGAGCCGGCTCACCATGTCTCGGCTGTACGCAACCGGAATTCATGAGCCTGCCCTATTACGAGAAGGTGACCGATGTCCAGCTGCCCGTCGTCGGTGCCTACTGGCAGAGCAAGGAGGCGGAATAATGGCCAAGGTGACCATTGACCCGATCACCAGGATCGAGGGTCATCTCAAGATTGAGACCACGGTCGAGGATGGTGTCGTCAAAGACGCTCGCAGCACCGGAAACCTCTTCCGCGGTATCGAGATAATCCTCCGTGGCCGTGATCCCCGGGACGCGCAGGTCATTTCTCAGCGCATATGCGGGGTCTGTCCGCAGTCCCACGGCGTGGCTTCCGCTCTATGCCTCGACAGTGCCTTTGGCTTGGGCGACAAGATCCCCAACAACGCGCGTCTTATGCGCAACCTCATACAAGGGGTGCATGTCGCCCAGGACCATGTGCTTCACTTCTATCACTTGGGCGCCCTCGACTATGTCGATGTGGCCGACGTGGCGAAATATCAAGGCAGGGACTCCGAGCTCAACTCGGTCAAGGACTTCATCTCCAGGGGGCAGTTGGGTCCGTTCATGCCCCGGTATGAAGGCGACTACCGGCTGCCGGTGGAAGTCAACCAGATGGCCGCGGCGCACTACCTACAGGCCCTCGACATCAGGCGCACGGGGCACGAAGCGGTGGCCATCTTCAGCGGCAAAATTCCCCACTCGGTGGGCATCGTCCCCGGGGGTGTGACGGACATTCCCACGGTTGACAAGATCACCGCCTTCCTGTGGAAGGTCAAGAAGCTGCAGGATTTCATCGATAACGTCTACATTCCGGACGTCATCGCGGTAGCGAGCGTGTACAGCGACTACCTGGAGATCGGCGCAGGCTGCAAGAACCTGCTTTCGTACGGCGCTTATGACCTGCAGGGGGACGATGCCGATTTGACCCGCAGAAAACGCCTCTTCAAGCAGGGCGCGGTATCTGCTGCGGACCTCAAGTTGCGTGAGCTCGACATGAGCTGCATCACTGAGGGAGTGAAGTACTCCTGGTACGAAGACTCCTCCTCAGGCAAGCATCCATCACACGGCGAAACCAAACCCGAGTACGGCAAACCCGAAGCATACTCTTGGGTCAAGGCGCCCCGATATGGCGGAGAGGTCTACGAGGTTGGGCCGTTGGCTCGGGTTTGCGCCAGCTATGTGGCAGGTGATCCAGACATCACTCGGTTGGTGGACTGGGCTCTGGGCGAATTGAAGGCCCCTAAAGCGGCCCTCTTCTCCGTGATGGGCCGCCATCTGGCTCGGGCGATTTCGGCGAAGGTCATCGCCGACAACTTGGAGAAATGGTTGCTGCAACTGAAGCCCGGTGAACCTACCTATGCCGAGTACGAGATCCCCGAGGAGGGTGCAGGCATGGGCCTCACTGAAGGTGCGCGGGGCGCTCTTGGCCATTGGATAGAGATCAAAGACAGGAAGATCGCGAACTACCAGGCTGTCGTCCCGACAACCTGGAATGCTTCACCACGGGACGACGTGGGGACGCCGGGTCCCATGGAACAGGCGCTTATCGGCACGAAGGTCAGGGACAAGGACAATCCATTCGAGCTTGTGCGCATCGTCCGGTCCTTCGATCCATGCCTCGCCTGCGCAATACATTGAACCCGTAACCGCGGCCAAGAAGGGGAGAGATGTTACGGTCGAAGCAAAAACCATTTGAAGAGATACTCGGTTACCTGGAAGGAGACGGCCGGGTGTTCGTCCTCGGGTGTGACGGCTGCGCTCAGGCATCCGGGACCGGCGGACCGGTCCAGATCGCCGAGATGAAGCAGAAGCTCGAGGCCGGGGGCAAGACGGTCACAGGCACCGATGTGATCGATTTCCTCTGCGAGAAAGCGCTGGTCAAGTCTCGCCTTGCCCCCCACACCGATGAAGTCATGTCGGCGGACTCGGTCTTGGTTATGACCTGTGGCGTTGGAATTCAGGCAGTGGCGGCTTCGGTGAACAAGCAATGCCATCCCGGGTGCGACACACAGAATCTGGGCGGTAGCCGTGGGGAGTGGCAGGGGAGCGAACGGTGCGTGGAGTGTGCCGAGTGCGTTCTCGAGTGGACGGGGGGGATCTGTCCTCTAACTGCCTGTACCAAGCATCTGCTGAGCGGTCAGTGTGGCGGCGCCTCCCAGGGTAAATGCGAACTCGCGGTTGAGAAGGACTGCGGTTGGGAGCTCATCTACCACCGGCTCAAAGCCATCGGCAAACTGGACAATCTGAAGCGTGTGCCGGCGGCCAAGAGCTGGAGCAAGAAGGCGCCCGACGTCCACATCCTGGGGACGAACCACTACGCCCTAGAGAATCCAGAGATGGAGGAGGCGAAGACAGAATGAGCCTCAGGACGGATCTGGAATCAGGGAAGTTTGCGATCACCGCGGAGATAGGCCCGGGAAAAGGGACGGACATCACGGAGATCGTGGAGGTGGCCGAACTTTTGCGCGGCCGGGTGACCGCGGCCAACGTGACCGATCAGCAAAGTTCGGTGATGCGGCTTGGCTCAATGGTCACATGCCACTTGCTTCACGACCATCATCTGGAACCGGTTCTTCAGATGACCTGCCGGGACCGCAACCGTATCGCCCTTCAATCGGATCTCCTGAGCGCGTGGGTGCTTGGCACTGAGAATGTACTTGCTCTCACAGGAGACCTCCCTCATCTGGGCGATCACAAGGATGCTGTGCCGGTCTATGATCTGGACTCGGTGCAGTTGCTCTGGGTGATCAGCCGCTTGAACGAAGGCTTCGACATGATGGGCAACGAGCTCGCAGGCAAGACGAACTTCTTTGCTGGAGCCGTGGTCAATCCAGGAGCAGACACCGACGCCAGCCTCGATCTCCAACTCTACAAGATGGAAGCAAAGATCAAAGCCGGCGCGAAGTTCTTCCAGACTCAGGCTGTCTATGAACCGGACAAATTCGCAAAGTTCATGAAGCGGGTGGAGGGATTCGGTGTTCCCGTTATGGCAGGGGTCATCCCGCTCAAGTCCGTAGGTATGGCCCGCTTCATGAACAAGAATGTGTCCGGGGTCTTTGTGCCCGAGGAGACCATCCAAAAGATGGCGGCGGCGGAGGACAAGACGCAGACGGGCCTACAGCTGGCGGCAGAATTGATGCGGGACCTCAAGGACCTGTGCCAGGGTCTCCACATCATGCCGATTGGCTGGGAGAAGAAGGTGCCGCGGCTGCTGGATTTGGCAGGCTTCTAGGGATCGATCTGACAATGGCGGTAGTGTGATTGCCCGCTTGGGCGCCGCCTACCCTCCGGCGGCAGAAATGCCCGGCAGCAAAGGTGACGCCGGGCTTGAGGGATGCTGCTTGTTGGCATCTAGGTACGGGTGTACGAAGGGCTTGCAGGGAGAAGTGAAGTAAGACGTGGCAGACAGAGCCGTCAAGATAGTTGTGATAGGGGGCGGCCCTGGCGGGTACGTAGCGGCGTTACACGCTGTGCGCCATGGCGCCGATGTGACTTTGGTTGAGCGCGACCTCGTCGGCGGCACATGTCTCAACAGAGGCTGCATTCCCACCAAGGCGCTACTGGCCGGCACTGAGGCACTGGCGCATGCGCGGGCGGGCAATGAGTTCGGGTTCGAGGTGACCGGTGAGGTACGCCCCGACCTAACGCGGATGATGGAGCGCAAAAACCGTGTCGTCACTCAACTTCGCGATAGTGTGGAGGTGCTTCTCAAGAAGGCGAAGGTCGACGTTATCCGCGGGACAGGTCGCTTGGGCAAGGGTCTCACAGTATCGGTGGAGACCGAGGCGGGTGGACAAACTGTCCAAGCCGACAAGATAATTGTCGCCACTGGGTCGGAACCGGCCCGCCTGCCAATGTTCGAATTTGATCATCCGGCAATATTGACCTCCACTTCAGCTTTAGAGTTACTGACGATTCCCAAGTCGCTGCTCATCGTTGGCGCAGGAGTCATCGGCTGCGAGTTCGCCACCTTCTTCGCGGAGCTGGGCACCGAGATCACGATGGTGGAGATGTTGCCGCAAATGCTTCCTTTGGAGGACAAGCGAATTTCCAAGCAATTCCAGGGGTTGTACCGCAAGCGCGGCATCCAAGTTCTCTTGAAGACCAAAGTTGACAGAATCGACGAATACGCACAGGATTACGTCGTGGCCCGGCTATCCGACGGTTCGACGCTGTCTGTGGAGAAGATCCTGGTGTCGGTGGGCCGCACTCCCAACAGTGCAGGCATGGGACTTGAAGACGCGGGCGTGCGGACGGATGGCCGCGGTTACATCGTCGTCGACGATCACATGCGGACCAGCGTTGCGGATATCTATGCCGTGGGCGATGTGAATGGCGGGCTGATGTTGGCCCACGTGGCATCGCACGAAGCTTTTGTTGCCGTGGACAACTGCTTTGGCCGCGATCGAGTTCGCGATCTGCGTTCGACGCCATCATGTACTTACTCGCACCCGGAGGTAGCCAGCGTCGGGTTGAATGAGGAGCAGGCCGTCGAGAGCGGCTTCCAACCGATAACCGGCACCTACAGGTTCGCGGCGCTTGGCAAGGCCATTGCCATGGGCGAGGACGCCGGGTACGTCCAACTGGTTGTGGACAACAGAACAGATCTCGTCCTGGGCGCCAACATGATGGGCCCGCATGTCACGGACATCATTCACGAGGTGGCGGTGGCCATACAGAACGGCCTGACCGCAGGGCAGCTCGGAGAGACCATCCACGCGCACCCCACCATCGCGCAAGCCCTGATGGAGGCAGCACACGACGTGCACGGGGAGTCAGTACACATTTCGAAAACTGGAGGGTAGGAGGAGATGCACGAACTAGTCGAAGCCATGGCCGGCATGAAGGAAGCCGATGCCCTGCGCATCGTCGATGAGATGCTCGTAAAGGGGGAGGATCCCAAGAAGATCCTCGACCTTTCCTCTGAGGCCATGCAGGTGGTGGGCGAGCGCTACCAGGAGGGCACCTACTTCCTGCCCGAGCTCATCATGGCGGGTGAGATGCTGCGCAAGATCGGGGAGATCCTAAAGCCCAGGCTGGCCGAGAAGCAGGGGGAGACGAGAAAACTGGGCACCGTGGTCCTGGGCACCGTACGGGGCGACATCCACGACATCGGCAAGGACATCGTGGGATTCATGCTCGAAGTCAACGGCTTTGAGGTCATCGATCTCGGCATAGACACCGGCGAAGAAGCCTTCGTGGCGGCGGTGAGAGACAACAAACCCCAGGTCCTTGCCCTCTCCGGATTCCTAAGTGTGGCCTTCGACTCCATGCGCTCCACCATCGAAGAGGTGGAGAAGGCCGGTCTTCGTAAAGATCTCAAAGTCATCATCGGCGGCGGGCAGATGGACGACACCGTGCGCCGCTACACCGGGGCCGATGCCTACGGTGATGATGCCATGGCTGCTGTGGCCTTTGCCAAAGAGACCGTGGGGGTCATGTAGAGACCGGTTCAGACAGTCGGCAAAATAGCGTAAGATTCAGTAGGGGGGACTGGAAATGGCGGAAGCATCCTGGGCGCAGATGACTGCGGATGAAAGGCGCGCTTGGCGGATAAGCCAATGGCGCAATCCCGGGCTGCCTTTCGCCAATCCAGAAGCCGAAGCGGAATACAGAGCCCGTGTCGACCGCATCCTGGCTGCAATCAACCTCGAGAAACCGGACAGAGTGCCCGTGTGTCTCATCGGAGGTTTCTGGGGAGCGAGCTGGGCGGGTCTCACACCATATGACGTCATGTCCGATCCGGCCAAGGCCGCTAAGGCTTGGACGGATTTCAACCTCGAGTTCCGTCTCGACACCCAATGCAGCCCGCTCTTTGCCGCTGTGTCTGCTCCCATGCTGGAGAACTTGGATTATCGCTCGTATTCTTGGCCGGGCCATGGCGTAACCAAGGAGGCAAGTTTCCAGTATAACGAGCGGCAATGGATGCTCGCGGAAGAGTACGACCACCTCATCGCGGACCCCTCTGACTATCTTCTCCGGGTTTATCTGCCTCGCGCTGTTGGGGCATTTGGGGGTTTCGCGAATTTGTCCTCATTCTGTGACTTCATTGAGATGCCTTTCTCCTCTTTCCATATGCCCGGCTGGGGCTCTCCGGAGATGATCGAGGGGCTCGAAAGACTGGCGGCAGCGTCCAGGTCGGTTGGGGAGTGGTGGCAGCATATGGGCGGCATGGTAGGTGGGCTGATGGCCGCCGGCTTCCCAGGCTATTTTGCCGGCGGTTCGAAAGCGCCGTTCGACATTCTGGGAGACACCCTCCGCGGAACGAAGGAAGTCATCATGGATATGTTCCGCCGTCCGGACAAGGTTTTGGCGGCGTGTGAGCGTTTGGTGCCGGTGGCCATAAACTGGGCACTCAAACGTCCGGGACAGTTGGGCTCGCCCGTTATCTTCTTGCCGCTGCACAAGGGTGCGGACGGCTTCATGAGCGACGAGCAGTTCAACACTTTCTACTGGCCGACCTTGAGGGCGGTAATCCTCGGACTCATCGAAGAAGGTTGCATCCCGTTCATGTTTGCCGAAGGACACTACAACCAGCGGCTAGAAGCCATCATGGACCTGCCGAAGGGCACGACCGTGTGGCTCTTCGACCAAACTGATATGGCACGGGCGAAACAGACCATCGGGAAGGTGGCCTGCATCCAGGGCAACGTCCCCCTGTCCTTGATGTATGCAGGCACGCCCCAGGAGACTGAGGAATACTGCCGCAAGCTGGTCGACACGGTTGGCGAGGGCGGCGGGTTCATTCTCGACACGGGCGCTGTCGCCGATGGGGGCAAAGCAGAGAATCTGCGCGCCATGATAAGGACGGCGCAGGAGTACGGGCGGTACTAGCAAGGCCGAGGAGCAATCGGGGCGGACACGGGGCGTGGGAGGTGATCTATCGGCATGATTGAGGTTGGAGTCGGCAAATGGCCGCATGTGACGGCGCATCCCATTGCATGCAGCGGTGAGAAAGGTCAGCATCCAAGAAGGGGGGAACACAATGCAGCATGATGAAGAACCACGTGAAACCAAAGAGGAAGGTATCGTAAACAAGCCGCTCAGCCGGCGTGAGTTCCTCAAGTATGCCGGGATTGCCGGCGCCGTTGTAGGCGTTGGCGGTGGACTTGGCGGACTTCTGTCAGCCTGTGGAGGCGGAGAAGAAACCACGACAACGGGTGGCGGGGCCACCACGACTGCGGGCGGGGTTACCACGACCGCCGGTGGTGCGACGACAACTGTGTCCGCCGGCCCAGAGCCGCCGGCCCAGGACAAGATCACCATCGGTGCGGCGCGCCCAATCTCCGGTGTGAACGCCATCTTCGAACAGGCGCACTTCGGTCCGGCGTACAAGCTGTGGGTCAAGGAAATCAACGACGCCGGCGGTCTCGAAGTGGCCGGCAAGAAGCTGCCGATCGATATGAAGGTCGTCGACGATCAGAGCGACCTGGACACGAGCCTGCGCCTTCAGACACAGCTGATGGAGCAGGACAAGGTCGACTTCATGTTCGCGCCGTGCAGCACGGCGTTCCTGTTCGCGTCGGCCGCCCTGCAGAATGACCACCAGTACATCTTCATGAGCGCCGAAGGCGGCGCCACCACCCTGTCGAAACAGATGGAGGCGGGCAAGCTCCCCTGGGTCTTCCAGTTCCTCAACTACTCCGACCACAACCAGATGCCGGTGATGGCGGAGCTCATGTCGGAATTGGGCATGAAGAAGTTTGCGATCATGTACATCGACGACCTGCATGGCATCGAGTACAACGCGCAGGCACAGATCTTCTTCGGCACGCCGCCGCTGAGCGCCACGATGACGAGCAGCACTGCCGTGCCCCCCGGCATCAAGGACGTTTCGAGTATCGTCAAGAAGATCCAAGGCGAGAATCCGGACCTGGTATGCTCCTTCCAGTATCCGCCGGAGAACATCCTGACCTACCAGACGATGATGCAGCTCAACTACAACCCGCCTGCCGTCCTGGGAGGTCCGGGTACCTCCACTCAGGCCATCTATGACATCTTTAAAGGCGGCCTCGACGGGATCTTCTTCGAAGGTGCATGGACTCCCAAGCAGAGCCCGGACGTCCAAGCCTACTACGACGCGCTCTCGGCCTTTGTGGGAGGCAAGGAGAACGTCGATTTCTGGGGCGCGCTGATCTACAAGGCCGAGCTCCAGTTCTTCCAGCAGGCCATCCAAGAAGCCGGGACTCTCGATCGGGCCAAGGTCGCAGACGTTATGCGCAAAGCGCACTACAAGACGCTCATGTCCGACGATATGTTTATGGGCCCCGCCCAGATCCTCGACAACTCGTGCTATGCCGGCCAGATCGGCCAGTGGCAGAACGGTTACCCCGAGGTTGCGGACAAAGAGAAGCGTTCGACGCCCCAGCTCTGGTATCCGAAACCAAACTGGGCGGACGCTGCCAAGTCGGGTACGAGCAGCACCACCTAGCCTTGGACAGGGGTTTAGCGAGAGTGTATTGCAGTAGCTGAACCAGAGCCGGGCTCCGGGGGCGGGCACCCGCCGCGTCCCCGGAGCCCCCCTATTACGAGTGTAGTCAACAAAGGAATAATGGATGGTTGCGGTCAGGGACATCATCATCACAGGGCTGTTACTCGGAGGTGTCTTCGCTCTGGTCTCCGTGGGGCTGAGTCTGGAGTATGGCGTAGCGCGCGTCCTCAACGTCGCCCACGGCGAGTTCATAATGCTTGGGGCATTCCTCACGTTCTGGCTGTTTAGCAGTGTCAACCTCAACCCGCTGGTGTCGATCCTGGTCAGCGGGGTCTTCATATTCGTGATCGGGTGGTTCCTGCACTCGACTCTCTTCCGGCGCCTCATGGATAGTTCTCCCTCGCTCGAGGTATTCGAAGGCCAGTCGATGCTCGCATCGTTTGGACTGCTGTACGTCGTACAGAACATCGCTCGGCTAATCTGGGGCTCCCAGACCCACCAGGTGCTTTTCCTGAGCCGCACCGTCACCGGGGCGCAGATCCCGCTCAACCGTTTGGTTTCTTTGGGGGTCGTCATCGTCATAGGCGGGGCCTTCTACTTCTTCCTCGCTCGGACGCGCATGGGAAAGGCGATCCGCGCCTCTGCTCAGGACCCGACCACCGCCGGACTGATGGGCGTGAACATCCATACCGTGCTGGCAATCTGTTTTGGCTTGGGCTTGGCTATGGCCGGGATTGCCGGAACCCTGATCAGCACGGTCTATGCCATCCAGACGAACATGGGGCTTCAGTACACTGTCATCGCCATGATCGTTGTAGTGCTGGGAGGCCTGGGGAGCATCTCGGGGGCCATGATCGGCGGGGTCATCCTCGGGATCGTCTCGCAACTCGTCACGTATTTCCAGCCGACGATGACCTTCATCGCTTATTACGCCATCTTCATCGTGCTGCTTCTCGTCAGGCCTAAAGGGATCATGGGTAAGTAGTCATGAGAACTACCACCTTCACCAGGACAAGGATTGTTTCCCTGGTCGTACTGGCGGCCATCTTTGTAGTGCTCGCGCTGCTTCCCACCTTTTACCACGGCTATTGGATTACGGAGATCACCGATATCCTCAGGTACGCCGTCCTGACCGTGGGCTGGGTGATCTTCTCGGGTCCCACCGGGTACATGTCACTGGCGACCGCGGCCTTTTTCGGACTAGGCTTCTATATCGCGGCCGTCTTCAACGGCCCCCTTCCGTTCGTATTGGTAATCATCATCTCCGGTGCCATCGCTTTCATTGTGGCTATGCTGGTAGGTGCGCTGACGTTGCGGCTTAGGGGCGTGTATTTCGCCATTTTCACCTTCGCTCTGGTGTTGCTGGTCAACAGCGTCGTACTCGAGGTCGAGCGCTTAGTGACCGGGACGCGAGGACGTTTCGTCGAGCAGGAGAGCACAAACGTCGCGTACTGGGCGATGCTCATCGTGTTCGCGTTTACGCTTGTGTGCGCCGTTGCGATCCGACGGTCTCGTTACGGCTTGGCGCTGCAGAGCATCGGCGAATACGAGGAAGCGGCGGCACACAGTGGTATCAATGTGGTCCGCACCAAGGTCCTCATCTTCGCGACCAGCGCCTTCTTTATGGGGATGGCGGGAGCCATCATCGCGACCCGCCGGTCGTACATCGATCCGGGCATCGCCTTCAACATGAACACCTCATTCCTGCCCGTGCTCATGGCCATGTTCGGCGGGATGGGCAACCTGGTCGGCCCCGTGGTCGGCGCCGCTGTATTCACGTACCTCGGAGACTATCTTCTGAGCCACATTCCCGATCTCTTCATGCTCATTTTCGGCGTGGTCCTGATCCTGGCCATCTTGTTCATGCCCAACGGGATAATCGGGTTGGCGCAGCAAGCCTGGCGCAAGATCAGAGGGGGCGGTGGCAAGCAACTCGAGAGCGAGCCGGAAGGAGGTCGACGTGCACCTGCTGGAAGGTGAGCAAGTCACCAAGCATTTTGGCGGCCTAGCCGCAGTGGCCGACGTCGACTTCTATGTTGACGAGGGCGAGATACTCGGCCTGATCGGCCCGAACGGAGCCGGAAAGACCACGCTTTTCAATCTCATATCGGCGGCCCTGAGCCCGACACATGGCAAGATCTCGTACAAGGGCCGCGAAATCACCGGTCTCGCCCCTCACCAGATCTGCCGGCTTGGCATAGCCCGCACGTTCCAGACCGTGAAGATCTTCCCTCACGTTCCGGTGGTGAGAAACGTAATGGTCGGCTCACTGTTCGGGACGGGAAGACGCACCAGCGAGGGCGAGGCATTGAAGAAGGCAGAGGCAGCTCTCGACTTCGTGGATCTGACGCCCCTGCGCGACGTTCCGGCCGGCGATCTCACCTTGGCGAACCAGAAACGTCTCGAGGTCGCCCGAGCGCTGGCGACCGATCCTCATCTTCTTCTGTTGGACGAGTTGATGGCCGGTCTGACCCACACTGAGATAACCGAGGCCATGGGGGACATCGGTCAGATTCGGGGTCGTGGCATCACAGTCATCATGATCGAGCACGTGATGCACGCCATCATGGGCACCTGCGACCGAATCATCGTGCTGGATCATGGACGCAAAATCGCCGAGGGCACCCCGGCGGAGATTGCGGTCAACCAGCAGGTTATCGAGTGCTACCTTGGCCAAGACACTTCTGGGGATGAAGAAGATGCTGGAAGTTAACGGAATCAATGCCGGCTACGGACGGATCCAGGTTCTCTGGGACATGTCCGTCAACGTCGGAGAAGGCGAGTTTGTTGCGCTTGTCGGGGCGAACGGCGCCGGCAAGACCACCCTGCTGAAGACCATTTCGGGGGTCATGAGACCTACTTCGGGCAGCATCACGTTCCTTGGGAAGCGAATCGAACACGCCAACCCCAACCAGATCGTCAACATGGGCCTTTCGCACATACCGGAGAGCAGGCGGTTGTTCACAGACATGTCCATCAGGGAGAACCTGGAAATGGGCGCTTATCCCGGGCGGTCTTGGAAGATTCGGCGGGCGACCATGAAGTGGGTATTCGGATTGTTCCCACGGCTTGAAGAGCGTGCCGGGCAGCTCGCGCGGACCCTGAGTGGGGGCGAACAGCAGATGCTGGCCATGGGGCGAGGCCTGATGTCCCGTCCGAAACTGGTCATGGTCGACGAGCCTTCAAACGGACTGGCGCCGTTGGTTGTTACCGAAGTGTTTCAGATATTGAAATCTCTTCACAACGAGGGCATCACGATTCTCCTGGTTGAGCAGAACGTGCGCCAGACTCTTGCCGTGGCCGATCGCGCCTACGTGATCGAGAATGGCCACCTCGCCTTGGAAGGCGCCTGCCGGATGCTCGCGGCAAGCGACCATGTGAGGAAGGCATACCTAGGCTTGTAGAGCCTTTCTTGAAATCGAAACCCCTCCACCTCTCCGGCCGGGTCTCGAACCGAGACCTGGCCGGCTCCTTTGTGCAGCCGGCCAAGACGCGATGCCTGCATGGGCAGGGACCCCGGCGTCAAGGGCCGTGCTTTCAACCGGGGTAGGGCAGTCAACCGGACTAGGGCATGCAAGCGGACTAGATCTGGTTCCCCACTCGCCAGCCGGCCGCCGTTGAATCCGGTATGAGGCCGGGATTGCTGCAGTCGCCGATGGAATAGATCTCGGGAACCTTGTCTGCCAACTTGTCGACCAGATGGAGGTCGGGGGCGAATGGCAGAGCGCAGATCACGTTATCGGCTTGAAGGAAGCGCTTTCCTTTGTCCGGAGAATCGACCACCAAGCCATCTTTGGCGATCTCGATGAGCTTGGCATTCTCGATTCGCTCCACGCCCTTGCGGTCAAACCAGTAGAACAGGCGGGTCTTCCTCTCCGGATACATCCACTTGCCGAGTTCGCCTTCGGTATCCACGATGGTGACCTTCCGGCCCCGCTTGGTGAGGAACTCACCCAACTGGCATCCCTGGATGGCGCCGCCGACGATGACCGCGCTCTTGCCTACCGGCATCCAGATGCTGGTCGCATCGCGTAGCAGCTTAGGTCCCAAAAGGCGCAAATAGAAGCGCAACATGCCGTAGAGGTCGCTACTCTTGATGACGTTCTTACTGTCAAGACCGGGAACATCAGGCAACTGCGCCTGCCCTCCCGAGGCCACCACTACCACGTCGGGCTTTTCCGCGGCGATGGCGGCGGCGTCGAACTCCTTGCCCAGGCGGACGTCCACCCCGTACTTCTTCACCTGCCTCCTCAGGAACCAGATGACCTCTCGGACGTCCTCGGTCTTGAAGCCCTTGACCATTGCGGCGAGCGACATGGAGCCACCCAAGTACTTGCCCTTCTCCCAGAGGCTAACGTCGTGGCCGCGGGCCGCTGCAACTCTGGCTGCCTGCATGCCCGCCGGCCCGCCGCCGACGACGAGGACTTTCTTCTTGGTGCCGAGCGGCGCCATGTCGTAGCTTTCGGTGCCGAAGCACGCGTTGAGGCGGCAGTGCCTTGGTTCGTTATATGTGCTGCTGCAATGACCGCACTTGGTGCAGGGCTGCACTTCGAGCGCGCGGCCGGTTCGCATCTTCTCGGGATAATTGTGGTCGCAGAATATGCGCCGGTTGAAGCCGATTATGTCGGCCTTGCCTTGGTTGATCACCTTCTCGGCCGAATCGGCGTCGAAGCCCGCCACGGTCATAACCGGAATGCTGACTACCTCTTTGATGCCGGCCGCAAGCGGCACGTTGCACAAAGCGCCATAGTGGCTCCAATCCATCTCTTTGGGGAACTCGTCAATGGGGATGTGCGGCTCGGGATAGAACAGGTTGTCGGGGAGGTATGAGCCCTGATGCATGCCCGACCAGTGATAGCGAACATGTAGAGAGTCAACCCCCACCGATTCATAGATCTTGGCGATCTGCTTGCCCTCTTCAATTGTTAGACCCTCGTCGCCGGCGCCGATCTCGAAGGCGTTCATCAAGATCTGGACTGGGAAGTCCTGGCCGCATCGCTTCTTGATCTCCTTGATGACGTTGACGATGAAGCGGGTCCGGTTCTCCATGTTCTGCGGACCGTAAATGTCGTCACGCTTGTTCCAGAAGCGGGATAGGAAGCTGTGGAACAGATGGTCGGCAGCGGCATTGATCTCGATACCGTCCCAGCCGGCCTTCTGCAGGCGGACCGTCCCGGAGGCGAAGCGGTCGACCAACTCCTCGATCTCTTCGATAGTTAGAGCGTGCGGCGGCTCTTCATCGTGCACGTCGAACGGTGAATACATTGTCACCGCCGAAGCGGCCACCCTTTTGGCGATGAGAGCGTAGATGCCCCCCCACGGGCCGCGATGATAGAGCTGGGTGAAGATGGGACAGCCGTACTTGTGTACCTCTGCCGATAGTTCCTCGAGGTTCTTAATGTACTTGTCGTCGTCGACGCGGAAGCGCCGGTCGCCTTCCTCCAGCAGAGGCCACTCCATAGCGGGGGTCTCCGTAATGACGAGACCAACCCCGCCTCTCGCAACCGCGCCGTAGAACGCCTTGGCCAGCGTCCCGACGCGGTTTTCTCCAGATTCGAACAGGTAGGTCTGGGCCGCGGTCTTGACCATCCGGTTCCGAAGTTGGACCTTGCCTATGTTGAACGGCGAGAACAGGTGCTCGTACCTGGATTGCGCCATCATTCTTCCTTTTCGGTTAGTAGCTTTCCCCTGAAAATGCGGTCACTGCTGCCGCTGTTCAGCAAATGATAGCGCGCCTGAAAAGATTTCCGCTGCAAAAGCTATGATTTTCTCGCAGCGCAGTCCACTTCCATGCAGAAACTAACGATTGGTCCGGCGGTGCGACTAATCCAAGAGCTTCGCCGCCAGATGTCCATCATGAATGGCATCAAAGATCTTGCGCGGGCAGACGCAGTCTCCTGCCTCGAGCACTTGGAGTTGCGGCAACTCTGAGCGGAGGCCGTCAATCAAGCCGCGGTTCGGCCGGAAGCCTGCGGCCAGAACTACGCTGTCGGCGCTGATGGCAGTCCGTCCGCCGCACCTGTCAACGACAACGATGCCGTCGTCATTCACGCTCTCCAGACGCTGTCCGGTATGCACAGACACTGGCTTGTCCCTGAACCGCTCCTCGTAGACACGTTTCTCGTCGAAGGTGATGTTATTCATGAAGCTGTCGAGCATCTCGACGAAGATCACCTCCTTGTCCTGCTCCGCCAACATTAGGCCTACCTCAGTGCCTACGATGCTTCCCCCTGGAAATGACGTTCGACGAAATCCAAGGGGTCGTCAAAGCCTTCGGTCAAGCCGCGAAACAGGCCCAAACCGCCGATTTCGACATGGTTGAGGTCCACGCCTGTCATGGTTATCTCATCTCGAA
>JAMDEO010000103.1 GCA_023483915.1 Actinomycetota bacterium | reverse complement strand
CCTTGCTTGCTATGTAGCCACGATGCTGGCCAGCATCGTCTTTGTAGGTGCGGAGGCAGAGGTAGCAGTCCTTGTCAATGTGCAGCGTCGCGGTCCCGTTCGAGATGCTCACATACTCAGACGCCTGGCCTGGGTCGCGATGGTCCCAGCGAACCTTGGTGCAGGTTGAGAATGCCTGCCGTCCGGATTCGCCCTGGCCGGTCATCACCAGGTCGAACGCATCGTCGTGCACTGTGTCCCCCTCAGTCTGCCCGTCGGCGAGCGGGGCATCACAGCGGGGGTAGTCGTCGATCTTCAGGAACGAGAATCCAAAAATCTTCCACTTCTCGTCTGGATTGGGGGATTTCCGCTCGAAGTAACCCGCGCCGGAGTGGTATGGGATCTCCTGGGCGTTTGGGAATGACACTATCCGGTACGTGGTGGTCTCGTACCCCAACCAGTCCTCCCGCCAGGTGTCATAGGCCAGCATCTGCAAGGGCTGGCCCGTCTGTTTCCTGTAGCCGAATATGGGGAAGGCGTGCCACGTGCTAGACTCGTACCATTTGCCGGCACCGCTGTTCCACACCAGTTTGCACACTATAGCAATGATCGGTCGTCCGGCATCGATCTCGTCGACTATGTCCTGTTCCACGACTCCGTTGCCAAGGTGGTCCTGGTCATTCTGATATCCCTTGATGGGCTGGTTGGCGTAGTAAGCGACATCATCGTACTGAACACCCCCGACGCTGCGGGTCGTGCAGTAGTACTGCGCGTGAGTGGCCACGTACCTGGCTAGACCGTAGGTGGCGTCCACATAGGCGTAGGGAGGGCCTGAGGTCGGGTTCGGATACGGATATGACGGGGGCTGCCAGGTGTTGGGCTGTGCGGTAGCGTACAGGAAATAGGCCTGTGAGATACCGTCACCATTGCCCCTCCAGTACCAAATGTTGGAGCACATGAAGTCGGCAACGCTGTCATCCGTGTGGGCCGGCCAATTCTGCTGATAGTACGGATCGGGATTCAGCACCACCCCGACATAGTAATCCACGTGACCGCGATACTCGCGATTCCACACGTCCTGCTCGCTGGCGCTAATTGCGCACCGGGACCCATACGGCGCGGCCGTTCTCCACAGGTACGGATCGTCCCCGGTTTTCAGAAAGGGCTGGTTATCGTTCACAGCCCCGCCATATTCGGTATCGTAGTCTTGATAGTAAGCGGTTGCATCACTGGAACCGAGTTTCTTGCGCACCATGTCTGGGAATCCCGCGTTGTCATAGTAGCCAACCATCATCGCGCCAGATGTCGGCATGCAGCCGTACGACCACCAGAATCGTGGGAACGCCGGCAGGACTATGAAATCGGATGGCAGCGTGCTGCTAACGGGCATCGGCGACGAAGTGAGCACGGCACGACCGTCATCGCGGGGATCAGAGTTCAGACTCACCTGATCGTCCGCAAGAGCCGTCACAGCCAGAAGAGCTGGAAAGGTGACGGCGACTAGAATCATCCGCCCTCCTCTCTTGCGAGTGGCAGCCGAGAGACCTACAAGTGAAACCACCGCCATGGCTAGGGCTAACGCCGATGACGGCTCGGGCACGTTCTCCTCAGACATGAGGTAGCCTGTTGAGTAACTCAACCCGCCTGCGCTTGAGAAGCATGCATCCCACCGCGAACCGACGATCTCTGAGCTGTCTACTGCGACCTCATAACGAAACTCGAATCCGCGTAGCGCTTGGCCGGGAGCGAGCGCGGCGTCGGCAGTCACCACGTACGCCACGGGCGCGGGTTGGCCATCAGGCGGGCCGCCTACCCAGAACCCCCCATCTTTTCCGCTCCAATACGCATCCCAGCCACTGGGGATGACGGCGTTCGCTACAGACCATGGAGGGGCATAGAGGGCGATCCCGGAGAGTCGGTAGTCCGGCACGGTGCTCACGTTATATAGAGTGTAGGTCCATAGGTTGGGTGCAAGCTGCCTGGTGGTCACCTGTGCTCCATAGGGGGGTTCCATCGACGTCTGTTGGACGGTGGGCCCGGCACAGGCTGGCGAGACGAGCAGTCTCCTTGCGGCCATCGGCTTCCTCCTCCGTCGCGTTCCCATGATAACGCTCGGTTGCTCATACCCGTTAAGGAAGAGGTTCAAACCCCTTGCGTTAGCTTTTGTGGCTACATCCATCCCTTCCGCCGGAACCACCATAGCATCCCGGCAGTGATCACGCCCATAGAGATCAGCATGTTGCGAACGGAGTTCGGAGACTGCAGCCAGGGCAGGCTGACGAAGTTCATGCCCCAGAACCCGGTGATGAAGGAGAGAGTCATGAGGACTGTCGCGACCACGGTGAGGACCTTCATCACCTCGTTCAGGCGGTTAGAGACAGTCGAGAGGTAGATGTCCAGGTTGCCGCTGAGGATCTCCCTGATGGTGTCCATCATATCGAAGATGCGGATCATGCGGTTATAAATGTCCTGGAAGTAGATGCGGTTCTCTCCCTCGATGAAGGGGAAGTCGCGCCGGGCGAGCTCGGTCAGCACATCGCGCTGGGGGCCGAGGAGCTTGCGCAGCTCGAAGCCGCGCCTCTTGAGCGCGAAGAGCTTCGAGAGCGACTTCTTGTCTGCCTTGTCGAGCATCTTGCTTTCCAGCTTGTCGGCCTCATCGTCGAGCTTCTCGACCAGCGGATAATAGGTCTCGACAAGGTCCTCGGTGAGCAGGTAGACGGCGTACATCGGGCCCCGGCTGCATGCGGCGGGCGAGTCGAGGTAGACCGCGAGCGCCTTATCGACCGCCTCGCTCTCCTTGTCGGCTGTGATCGTGATGATGAAGTCGCCGCCCGCGAAGAGGTGAAGCTCGGAGGCTTTGACGCCGTGCTCTCCCTGAACTCGATTTGGGCCCGGTTTGAGGACGGTGAGGTTGACGTAGAAATGGTCCGAGAACTCATACAGATGCGGCCTGCGGTAGCCGTCCAGGCAGGACTCGACCGCCACCGCGTGCAGCCCGAACCGCCGGGCGAGGTCGTTGACCTCCTCGGGAGTTGCCGACCTGACGTCGACCCACAGGAGTTTGCACTCATCCGGCGCGAGAGAGCGCCAGTCGTCTAGCGAGACGTCCTTCTGGACTCCCTTGCTTGTGAAAAGATACGTCTTAGTCACGTGACTCGACATACGGCCGGCCCGACCTGAACAGAGCCAGCCTCGCCCTGATCTCCTTTATCGGCCCCGGCCGCTTCTCTCTGGAGGCTGCCGCGATGGCTTCCGTCTCGGCGGCGACCGCGTCCTCGAACCGCCCCGCCGCCGCGTAGGCTGCTCCCAGAGTGTCGAGCAGGTCGGGCTCCCTGCGCCGCCTGATCCGGCACGCCTTCTCCGCGACCCAGACTGCTTCGGTGGGGCTGCGCATATCCGGGTCGGGGCACGTCGCCAGCACCCAAGCCAGGTTGTTCGCCGCGTCGACACGCTCGGATTCATCGAGCAGGGCGGAGCGATAATGCTCGATCGCCTCCCGCGTCCTGCCGAGCGTCTCAAGCTCGAGCCCCAGCCGGAAGTGAGCCTCCGAAGATGCCGGGTTGGCGTGCAGGGCGTCGGAGTAGTGTTCGACAGCGGCCTCGTGATTTCCCTGCAAGCCGGCGACCATTCCTAACCCCACGTGCGCCTCGACCAGGTCGGGATCGCTCCTGAGCGCTTCAGCGAACCGGGTGCTGGCACCGTCAAGTTGTCCGCGCTCCTGCATGATCCTGCCGAGGCCGAACAGCGCGTGGGAATCGCGCGGGGAGGCCGCAAGGGCTGCTTTGAAGTGGCCCTCCGCATCATCGAACCGCCGCTGGGAGGCCAGAAC
>JAMDEO010000197.1 GCA_023483915.1 Actinomycetota bacterium | reverse complement strand
CATACAACCCAAGTCTTTGGCGGCGTCGTTGAGTCTCTTGTCCAGAGTCCAGAGCGGGGATCCAATCAGAAGGGCGGAGGCAAGCAGGTGCACATCGCGATGTATCCCAGTCCTCTTCCCATGAGCCGCCTTGCTTCGACAAGAGCGAGAACTTCTTCATGATCCGCCACGGGGGCCGTCGGCAAAGCTTGAAGTAGGGAGATAATGCGGGCTCTGTTTACCAGGTTTCCGCAGGCCAGTTCGCCAACGACAAATGGATGACTTACTGCCCTCCCTGCTGTTAGCAGACCGGCCAAACCGTTGTTGATATCACGTGCATATAGCTCAAGCGGCCCTCGTGATGCAGCAAGCGTTACTGACAACGCAACGCAGGCACTTCTGTCACTAGGACCTTTGGGCTGTGTCGGTGGTAATCTGATCTGTATGGCGGCGAAAGACAACAACGACAGCGCGGAGCGGTACGAGCGCATCACAGCGGATCCCGAGATCTGCCATGGGAAAGCACGGATTCGAGGCACGCGGATTCCCGTCTCGGTCGTCCTTGACAACCTTGCGGCCGGCCTGTCAGCTGAGCAGATTATGGCCGAATACCCAGGCCTACAAGAAGAAGACATCCTGGCAGCGGTTGCCTATGCGGCGGACATAACCCGGGAGCGGCTCGTACCTCTTCACGAGTCCGCGTGAAGCGTTTCAAGCTTGACGAAAATGTGCCGGCCAGCGCCGCGACCATTCTGCGCGAGGCAGGGCATGACGTGATAACCGTCTTGGACCAACGTCTGGGAGGGGCGGATGACAGGGCCGTTTTGAAGGCGTGCATTGAAGAGGCTCGCACCCTCGTGACCCTCGACCTCGACTTCGCTGATGCGCGGTCTCACCGCTATGCCATTTCCAGCGGAATCGTGGTCGTTCGAGTCCCCCGGCAAGATGCACTTCTCATTCGCGCCGTACTGGAACGGGCGTTGCCCGAATTTGAGCACGAGCCTCTGAATGAGAGCATCTGGATCGTAGAACCGGGGCGTGTTCGCATATGGCACGAGGGCGGTTAGAAACCTAGAAACCGTAGCAGCCCACGGTTGGTCCGAGGGAAGATAAGCTCAATACCTAGCCTGTCCTTGATGGCACTCGAACGCGTCGCACGACGATGTCTTCGGCGACGCCGCTGAGGCCGTCTTCTTCCATCCCTTTGAGGTGAAGTTCGAGGGCGCTGCGCATGTTGGCTTCGGCTTCTTTTTCTGTCGAGCCGGTTGCCACGCAACCCGGGAGTTCGGGGGCGTAGGCGGAGAAGTTCTCGCCTGCCTGTTCTATGACAATCATGAAGGTTCTCATCGGCGCTCCAATTCTATTCCGGCCTGTTTCGTGATGCTTCTGAGGGTTCCAGTCGCCAATTCATGCCCTGGCTTCCCGGCTACGGTAACCCTCCCAGGCTTCTTCGGATGCTTGTACTGACGATGACTCTCTGATTGGGCGACTTGAGACCAACCATCTTCGAGAAGCAGCCTGATGACATCTCCCACCTTCACGACAAGGATACCTTAGGGCGGCATTTCTCATTGCGTACTCGATCGAAAGTCCGAGCTTGTGGTCGCGCCAGTCTGGCGCAGGAAAAACGAGGGCACGTGCTGTTTAGCCTCTGCCTGGCCGCACCAGAAGGGACTCCGCGGGGGGGCTAAGGTGTGACCTTCGCTACCATCCGATCGAGCAGGCGGGCCAGCAGATCGTTGCCGAGCTGGAAGGGCGCGTAAGGGGCGAGTAGCTCCTTGGAGGTTTCGATCCATTCGCCAGGCACAAGGTCGGCCCCCGCGTTCTCTATGAGCAATGCCAGGGATTCCCGGGTCTCCTCCAAGTGGAACTGCAAACCCACGACCCTTCCCTCATCGTAGGCGAAGGCCTGATTCTTGCAGGCGGCCGAAGAGGCGAAATGCACCGCGTGCTCGGGAATGGAGAAGGTGTCACCATGCCAGTGCAGGGCGATGAAACGGGTGGGGAGGCCATCCAATAGTTCCAGGCCGTGTCCTTCATCCGTAAGCTCCACTGGGAACCAGCCGATCTCGGCGCACTTGTTCTTCGAGACCTTGCCGCCCAGGGCGTCGGTCAGGAGCTGGGCGCCCAGGCAGATACCGAGGACCACCTTCCCGGCTTCGATGGCGCCCTTGATGAGGGTTTTCTCTGCGGCCAACCAGGGATATTGCTCCTCCTGGTAGACATTCATGGGGCCACCCATCACGATGAGGAATTCCAGATCCTCGACCGGAGGCAACTTGTCCTGATAGACCGCCGTCACCTCCAGTAGGTGTCCGCGGGAGCTTGCCCACTCGGAGATGGCCGCCGGCCCTTCGTACGGAACGTGCTGCAGGACACGGATTCTCAACTCTCCTCCCAGCCTCTGTTTAAGCCCCAATGCCGAGTGAGGCCGCGGTACGCCAGTAGAGATCCTCGCGCTCTTCGCCGCTCATGGGCTGCGCCTCGAGGAAGTTCATGCACTGGTCCATGCTCTCGAAGGGGTGATCGCTTCCAATCACCATACGCCGGGAGCCCAACGTCGTTCGGGTGCAGACCACCGCCGCGGGAAGATAGTTTCCGCTTGTGGAGGCCACCATATTGTCGCGGAGGTAATCGCTCGGCATGCGTTTGAGCGGGGGCGCGATCGCGGGGTCCGTCCTGACGTGGCCTTGGATGTAGGCGCGATCCACGCGGTCGAGCATGAAAGGGAGACCCTCGGCGTAGTGGCCGAGGATGATCTTCAGCTTGGGAAACACATCGAACACGCCCCCGGTGATCAGTCGCATCATCACCATCGCGGTCTCGGCGCCGAAGCCGAAACTCGGTCCGGCCAGCCCGATGCCGTACGTCTGGAACTGGGGAACGATGGAGTAGGTGGGGTGGAGGTATATCGGCACCCCCAACTCCTCCGCTTTGGCCAAGACGGGCCAGTACCGCTTTTCGTCTATGAAAGAGTCTCCAAAGTTGGAGTGCGTGTTCCATCCTTTGAAGCCCAACTCTTTGACCGCCCGTTCGAGTTCCTTCGCCGCGGAGTCGGCGTCCTTGGGCGCCAGGGTGGCGAAACCCTGGAACCGGTCGGGATGCTTGTCAATGGCCTCCGCGAGGGCATCGTTCGTCACGCGTGCCACCTTGGCGCCGAGCGTTGGTTCGAATGGCTCCGTGCCCGGGGCGGCAAGGGAGAGCACGGCCACATCTATGCCTGCTCTGTCGAGGAGGGCGATGCGCCCTTCGCCGAGATCGAGCAGTGTGTCGAGCACCCGGTACGGAAGGCTGACACCGGGGGCGGCATCCATGGTGTATGTCGAATCTGGGTCTCTCCTCAGGCGGGGAAGACCTTCATTCTTGAGCAGAGCATCGACCCAGGCCTCTGAAGCAAAGTGGTTCTCAAGATCGATCTTCTTGGTCACGCGCGGTCCTTTCCAGGCAATGTAGGTACTCGAGCAGACTGCTGCACAGGGAGCAGGCTACTCCACGCCCATGCCCACGGCAACTGCGGGGCGCAGGGTGGTCGGGCACGTCACCTGCCCGCGGCGGCGGACCTCGGGCCGGGTGCCTATGCCACTAGATCGCCGCGAGCAAGCCGGCGTTGCTCGGCGTTGCGGATGGCTTCGCGGCCGAGGGCGGCGTTGCGCGCCGCTCTGGCTCTCTTCGGGCCGGCCTCCACGGGGGACTCCGCAATGCCTAACCGCCTGTGTCTTGGGCGGACTGTTCGTTGACACGCGGGCGGCCGGGGGCTAAACTCGCCCTCCTTGCGTGGGCCGTTAGCTCAGTTGGTAGAGCACCGGACTTTTAATCCGATGGTCGTTGGTTCGAGTCCAACACGGCTCACCT
>JAMDEO010000101.1 GCA_023483915.1 Actinomycetota bacterium | reverse complement strand
GGACTGTCTCGCTGACGCTTGCGCCCTCGCGGGTTCGGAATCCCTCCAGACCTTGCTGGGAGCCACTTCCTGGTTTCTTGCGGAAGACTAAGCGGAGAGGGGGGGATTCGAACCCCCGGGACCGCTTGCGCGGCCCAACGGTTTTCGAGACCGCCGCATTAAGCCAACTCTGCCACCTCTCCACGTGGCGCGCGCCGCGCGGCGCCTGGGCCCCAGAAGCGGCACGATGCCGCAAGGAGGCACACTCGGGCGCACAGCGCATTCGCGATTGTAGCCGATGTGCCTTCGGAGGGGCAGGTCCCCCTAACAGCCAGCCGGAATGCGCTCACCGGTATACTGAGCCTCGCCCCAGCGTGTGAGAAGGAGTTCTCGAACTATGTCCTCCGAAGCCGAATACAACGCGATCATCATCGGGGCAGGCATGGCCGGTCTTTCGTGTGCGGCTCACCTGGGCCGCGCGGGAAAGAAAGTCGTGGTTCTGGAGCAGCACAACCGTCCCGGGGGACTGTGGGCATCGTTTGCGCGGCGAGGCGTGGTCTTCGACATCTCCACTCATTGGGTTGTGGATCCCGTTGCCGTAAATCACATGCTGGGCGAGCTTGGTGCTCCGCCGGTTGAATTCGAGCGGTTGCACCATCTGGGCCGATACATGGGGCCGCCCGGAAGCTGGGATCTTCTCGCCGGAGATAGTATCGAGGAATTCAAGGCAAGCGCCCGTGCGTCATGCCCAGATGTCGACGAAAGGGCCCTGGACAGGATTATCCAAAAAGCCCTTCGGGTGGAACGTGTCCTCATGGGGTTGCCGGTCTACTCCGGCGAGACATCGACGGTTTCCTCCCAGGTTGCGGCATTCTTCCAGACTGTTCCCCATCTTCCAATGATGCTTCGGTATGGAAGAATGCCGGCCGAAAGATTGCTGGCCTCCCTGTTCCCCGGCGAAAGAATGTCCGGGATACGGGCCGGTTTGTTTACCATGGCACCTATCTCTGGGATGCCTGCGATTGGGATGCTCGTCATGCTGGGGTTTGCTTTGCGAGGCAGAGCCCACGAGCCGCGAGGCGGGTCGCAGGTCCTCCCCGACGCCTTTGCCCGCGCGGCGGAAGAAAATGGGGTAGAGACCCGGTATTCGCAAAAGGTATCCCGGATAACCACTACCTCAGCAGGCGCGGCGCCGCGGAGAGGCCGGTCCGGCAGGTCCTCTCAGGTGACCGGCGTCTTGCTCGAAAGTGGCGAGATCTTGCGGAGCCGGGCCGTGGTCTCCGCGGCAGACGCACTGCAGACCTTCCATCAACTGCTCGAACCCGGCTTGGCACCCGCCTCTTTCGAAACGGTATTGACGGCACAGCCGCTGTCAGACCCCTATGGACTCGTCTCGATCGTTACCGATCTCGATCTAGAAGCTCTCGGGCTGGGCGATTGCGACGTCTTCGTCTGCCCTTCAGATGATGTTCCGGCGGTTCTCGATCTCAGAGAACCCGACGAGTGCGGGTTTTCCCTCATCTTCCCCAAGTACCGGGAAACCGGTGCCGATCCCGGATTGTCCGGAGTCCAGATCGTTGCGCCTGCGGCATTTGATTGGAAGGACATTTGGGCGACTGAGCAGGATCTTTGCCGGGGAGCGGCCTATCGTGCCTTGAAGCATGATTGGGCCACGACGCTCATCAAGCGGGCTGAAGCCACAGTCCCAGGATTGAGCTCTCATCTGGTCCATGTGGACGTGGCAACTCCAATCACGGTCTTCCGGTATACCCTGAATACCCGGGGAGCGCCGGTAGGCTGGCATTACAGGAGCAGGCGGCGCTGGAAGCAGAGGGTCGATTTCGTGCGCGGCCTATATCAGGCGGGACACTGGGTGGGCCCTTCGGGCGCGCTGCCGGCGATCAGGTCAGGCAAATGGGCCGCCGAACTGGTGATCGCCGACGAGGGTCCCGCCGGTTAAGAAGGGCTGGACGCGTCTGAGGTCGCAAAAGGAAGCGATCTGGCGGCAGATCAGGCCCTTGGGTCAGGCCTCAGAGATTTGGCCAACGAAAGGATCGACGAGCGTTAGCCCATAGATCTCGCCAAAGTCGCCAACACTCCGAGTCGCTAGGGTAAATCCCCCATTGACAGCGATGGCCGCGATCTGTGCATCCTCCACGGTTATCGGCCGCCCAGCTTTGACGCGCCGCGCAACCAGCCCCGCGTATATCGAAGCGACGCGTTCATCAAAGGAAACACAGCGACCCGAGAATTCGGCGAACATCCGTATTGCCGCCGACTGCAATGCGGATTTCCGACTGCCTTCAGGCAAGAGGGCAATCCCCAGTTCGATCTCCGCACGAGTGATCGCAGAGATATAGAGTTGTTGGACGGGTTGGGCGTCCACCCAAGCCATCGCCGTCGGGTTCGGCTGCCGCCGCATGAACTCGGAGATGATGTTGGTGTCGAGAAGAATCACGATTATCATTCGGACAAGTCGGGAGCGCGTCTTGCACCGCTTCGGGGTGCCAAGTCCAGATCAAAAGCTTCGGCTTGTGCGAAATAGGAATGCACTCTCGTCCCTAAGCCCCGGGCATCAATGTCCCCAGCCATGAGGGCACGGCGTAGAATCTGTCGGGCGGTTTCCTCCATGGACCGTCCTTGCTTGGCGGCTTCCAGGCGCAACCGGCTTTTGAGATCTTCGTCAAGGCCTCTGATCGTCAGGCTGGCCATCGCACCACCGATTGACGATTGTGAAATCATTGCAATCAATGCATTCATTGTAGCACGGAGTCCTCGAGCGGCGGGGCCGATAGAATTGTACGGACCAGCGCGATGCCGTCCTGCAACGAAAGGCTGGCTCTGGCGAAGCAGTCAGGTCGGAGCGGACGTCGGACCTCACAAGGGGCATGCTAGTGCTTGAGGTCAGTCACTCCAAGCCGATCTCGTCCCAGCCCGCGACCCGATCGAGCCATTGGTCGACCATCCTCACGGACCTTTGCCATAGCTCCCGCGCCAGGGAGGAGTCGTCGGCCTGAGGTGAGGTCTTACCGTGCGGCTTGAAGCGGTCGAAGTAGGTGCCGCTGGAGTCCTTGACGTCGGGCGTTGTCGCCGCCCAGACGAGCGGCGCCGCGCCGGATTCCGGGCTGAGTAGATACAACCGTTTTCCCGGGATGCGGTAGAAGACCCCGGGCACGACAGAACCCGCACCAAAGGCGGTGGCCACTGACCCTGGGTGTACGGCCATGGCCACGGTAGAGGTGTTGGCAAGACGGCGACCCAACTCCCGAGCAAACAGTATGTTCTCGAGCTTGGAGGTGGCGTAGATATGGAAAGGCCGATACCGGGCCCACTCGCCATCGAGGTCCTCGGGGATGACGCGGCCGGAGTTGTTTGCCGCGCTGCTGGTGACTATGACGCGCGAACCTGGAGTCCCCACAATGAGGTCGTGCAGAAGAAGCTGGAGCAGGAACGCCGCGAGGTGGTTACCCTGAAAGGTCAACTCGTGTCCGTCGGGCGTGATCGTTCGTCGAGGCACGAGCGCTCCGGCGTTGTGCAGCACGACATCGAGCCGGTTCGTTGCTTGCCGCACTGCACCGGCGAGGCCGGAGACCGCATCGAGACGGGCGAAGTCGGCAATGAGCGGCTTGGCACCCACAGCCTGGGCGACCTCGACCGTCCTCTCCCGTGAGCGGCCATGTACAAGGACGGTGGCACCGGACGCGGCCAAGCGCAGCGCGGCCGCACGCCCAATGCCCGAGCTGGCGCCAGTGACCAGGACGACTTTGCCCGACAAGTCTGGTACCTGGAAATGCCGCTCTGACGAGGTTTTCATCTGTCCGCGATCGTCCCCTTCCGGGTTAAGAGGGCCAGCGCCGGTTCTGTCGTCGCCGCCGTGGCGGCCCCCGTTACGGCCACCGCCAGCTTCGTTCATCCACGCGCGACCTGCGCTAGGTGTCCTTGTTCCCGTGCAGGCCGGGGCGGAAACAGGGCGATCCCAAGGGACCGAGCCCTATGAGGGTGGAGGTCGAAGTGCCCGACCCCCCAAGGGCCGAGCGGGTCAGGCGCCCGTGGGGACAGGCCGCCCTTTAGCTCCGGGCCGTCGAGCCCAGCTCCGGGCTGTCAAGCCACGCGACGGCATCGCCGGCTGGCGGACCTCAGCGCGAGTGGGATTCTCCCGCGGGTCCCGCGTGGCGTTTGCTCCCGCCGACCACCCTCGGGGCTATGACACAAGTGCTTCCGGCGCACACCTCCCCGGCCGGTTCCAGCTCCAGGGTGGCATGGCCGATACCGAAGTCATGCGCGAGCATCTCCTTTACTCCCAGAAGCAACTCTCCGCTTGGCGTGAGCCACTCCTCCGCCAACTGGAGATGGGCGGACAGGGCCAAATCGGCGGATGAGATAGACCAAATGTGGAGGTCATGTACCCCAGCAACGCCCGGCGTCTTCAAGATCGCCTCCTCCACGTCGCCAAACTCCAAGCCCTCCGGGGTGCCCTCCATCAGCACATTGACCGCGCTCCTAACGATGGCAAATGCCGCGCGCCCGATCCAGAGCGACACAACGATCGTCACTATGGGGTCGGCATAGCTCCAACCCAGCAGATAAACGATGAGCCCGCTCACGATCACTGCCACGCTTGTCATCGCATCACCCACGAGGTGCAGGAAGGCGGCGCGCAGGTTGAGGTCCTGCAGATGCGAGCGAAGGGTCGCCGCGGCCAGGCCGTTGATCACCAGGCCCGCGCCTGCGAAGGCGATCACGAACAGCCCCTCCACAGGTTCAGGGTTCAAGATGCGGCGCACGGCCTCGATGATGAGGTACAGCGAAATCGCTACCAGCACCGTCGAGTTGAAAAGGGCCACTAGGATCTCGGCCCGTTTGTAAGCGAAGGTTCGGGTGCGGGTGGCGGGCCGCCGGCCCAAGCGGACCGCCCAGAGACTCAATCCCAGGGCAACCACGTCGCTGAGGTTGTGCGCGGCATCGGAGAGTAGGCCCAAGCTGTTGGCGAGGAGCCCGCCAACAATCTGCATGATCGTGATAACCAGGTTCAGAGCTAGGCTAAGAATCAGCCTTCTGTCCGGGGTGTCAGCCGGACCGGCGGCCTGTCCAAGCGCTTGAACGTCCGTCTCCTTTTCGTTGCTCACGCGATGACTATCTCCTCGCCCACTCTCATGGTTCGGTATCGATCACCCAGGGCCTCCTCGAACATGCGGAGAGTCCAATCGCAGCTATCATGAGCCGACAGGACCGCCACCTTGAGGTCCAAGGCTGCCAGCATGGCGGCGGCATCCCTGGCTTCGCTCCGGCTGATTCGCTGCCAAGGCAGCTTACCGTTCCCAATGATGTTCTGGCGCCCCTTTCCCACCCTTGACGCCGTCACGGGGAAGTGCAGGCCGCCGATGATTCCATACAGGGGCGCTCCAACGACCGCCTGGGCCCGTTCGACCAATCGCGGCAGTTGGGGATGACCGCAACCGACGATCATCACGGGACCCCGGCCCTGCACGTTGACGACCAGGGCCTGCTCTGCCACCGGCCCCATTAGCCATATGGCGCGCTCCAACGGTCCGGTGCTGGCGAGGCCGTCGCCCAGCCTGCGCGGTCCTGCGACGAAGTCCATCCGCGCCGACGGATGGGTCATCGGAGTGGGCACGTAGGCCGGGATGCCTCTCAGGTCGACCGGCTCCTTGGAGATGGCAAATGTCTTCTCCTTCTGGCAGCGCCGGCCGCCGACATGATCGAGATGGCAGTGCGAAATGAACACGGCATCGATGTTGCCCGGTGAAACATCCAGCGCGTCCATATTGCGCCGCAATGGCGACGGTTCCTCGTCATGCTCATTGCAGCCTACGTCAAAGAGGATCCGGAGGCAGCCGGCCGTGACCAGATATGACACGCCGGCCTCCCCCAACAGGCCTTCCCTCCCAGGGTAGAAGTCGACGAGAGGTAGGATGGAGAGACTTGAAACCGAACCGAGATCTTCCACCCTGGTAGGTGCTGCCTCGCGGGCGGAGTGCTCGACTCTTCTCCTCGCCCTGAGAAAAGCCAGCGTCTTAGTGGGCTTCGCGACCCCCATGAAGGCCCAATAGATGGCGTAGCGCATCTCCTGAAGCGACAATCCGTCCCCCTCAGCTATCTGTCTCGACCGGCTGCTCTGCGCCTGTGCGCTCTCGCCGATCTGCAAAGAACTTCCGAAGCAGCGCCGATGCCTCGGCCTGCATCAGGCCGGCGCGCACCTCTGGGTTGTGGTTGAGGGCCGGGTGGTCGACGATATTGAGAATCGATCCGGCCGCGCCTGCCTTTGGATCATCCGCTCCGTACACCAGGCGCTTTATTCGTGCCAGGATCAACGCGCCCGCACACATCGCGCAGGGCTCGATGGTTACATAGAGCGTCGCCTCCCGCAGGCGCCATCCGCCGACTGCTGATGCGGCATCACGGAGCACAAGCATCTCGGCGTGGGCGGTGGGGTCATGGCGGAGCTCTCGCTCGTTTCCTCGCGCGGCAAGAACTTGGCCATTCACGACGAGGACTGCGCCAACGGGCACTTCGCCGCGCTCGCCGGCCTTGCGAGCCTCGTCCAACGCAAGGAGCATGTATGTGCGATCGTCTGTCATGCTATGGCCATGATAGACGTGCGTTTCCCCAATGTCAGCGCTCGGAATCTCGAGGGCGGGAAGGTTGAGGTTCCAGGTGATCTCACAGGGGCGGCTAACCTACTGGTCCTCGCCTCCTCGCGCGAGCACCAGCATCCCGTCGAAACCTGGTTGCCGCGGCTCTCGGCGTTAAAAGAAGACTTCCCCAAATTGGAAACATGGCGATTGGTGGTGCTACCTCGTGGCTACCGCTTCATGAGAGGTGCTATCGAAGGAGGCCTACGGGCCGGCGTCACCGATCGAGTCGCGCGGCAACGCACTCTTGTCTCCTTCATCGATCTCGACGATCTCCGGCGGCCGCTCGGTCTGCCCGACATGGTGGATATCCATCTCTACCTGCTCGATGCCTCAGGAACAGTGCGATGGGAGGGCCGCGCTGGGTATAGTCCGGCAGCTCTCAGCGGTCTCACTGCCGTTCTGGCCGGGCTTCTAGGCCGCCCGTGATACCACCACCTCGGTGACGGTCCCGTCTTCATTCAACAGGTGCAGGCTGCGTACGGTATCCTCACGGATGTCCAGGTAGATGGCCTTCACTCCATCCTGCGGCGCGGCGAACGAGATTTCCTGCCGAGTGACCGAAAGCTTCCGCACCAGGACGTACCCTATGGGCAACATAAGGATGAGAACTGCGACGACCGCTGCAATGAGCATCGTGATAACCTCCTGCCTTCGCCTCGCACTACCTTTCGAAGCATAGCTTCCGGGTCGGACAGGAAATGATGACTGCGTGATCGATGGCCCTCACCGCGCGGCCTGGGGAGACATCCTCAGCCGGCGTCGTATAGCTTTTGTCCTCGTTAGCGTTATGTTGGGCATGCTGCTCTCAGCCCTCGACCAGACGGTCGTCGGCACAGCCATGCCGCGAGTTATCGCCGATCTCAACGGGCTGCAGCATTATGCGTGGGTAGCCACAGGCTATCTCCTGGCATCTGCGGCTTCCATGCCTATCTGGGGCAAGCTTTCGGACGCCTTTGGCCGGCGCCGCTTCTTCATGGTTGGGATGGTGCTTTTCGTCATTGGTTCGGCGCTATGTGGGCAGAGCCGGACCATGTTCGAGCTGATAGGTTTTCGCGCGCTTCAGGGGCTTGGTGCTGGGGCGATGATGCCCATCGTGCAGGCCATCATCGGCGATATCTTCCCACCTGCCCAGCGCGCCCGCTGGGCAGGGGTATTGATGAGCGTGTGGGGCCTGGCAACGATCGTGGGTCCGCTCCTCGGGGGGTGGATAACGGACAACATCGGCTGGCGCTGGACCTTCTATGTCAATCTGCCGGTCGGCATTATCGCTCTGGTCTTCGCGGCCATCGCACTTCCCGGACACGTCCGCGTGCGCCGGCACTCGATTGACTATTTCGGCAGTACGCTCCTGGTTCTCGCGGCCGTGCCGTTGCTTCTCGGCTTCAGCTGGGCGGGCAGCGAATACCCTTGGGGCTCCCCGGTGATCATCTGTCTGCTGGCCGGCTCTATCGTTATGTGGGGAGCATTCTGCTTTCGTGAGCTACGGGCCCGGGAACCGGTGCTTAACCCGCGCCTTTTCAAGAACTCGATATTCTCGGTCTCCGCCGTCGCAAGCGCGATCCAATCTGCGGCGATGTTCGGAGCCATCATGTTCCTGCCCCTGTTCGTTCAGGGGGTAATGGGCAAGACGGCGACCAATTCCGGGACGATCCTGATGCCGATGATGCTGGCGGCGATAGTGATGAGCATCTTGGCGGGTCAGGCTCTATCGAGGACCGGCCGCTACAAGGCGCTCGTCATTCTGGGCTTTGCTGTGACGACAGCCGGAGCGTATCTGCTCTCCAGACTCACGACGGTCACCTCGTCCTTCACCCTATACACGTACATGGTCGTTATGGGGATTGGGCTCGGAATTGCCATGAGCACCTTCACCGTGATCGTTCAGAACGAATATCCGGTGAATCGTTTGGGTGAGGTGAGTGCCGGCCTGCAATTCTTCCGATCCCTGGGCAGCACGCTTGGATTGGCGGTATTCGGGACCATATTGAACAGCCACTTCGCGGCTTCTCTGGCCGCCTCGCTGCCGCCTCAACTCGATCAACTGGCGCGCGACCCTGCCACCGCCGGGCAACTCAACAATCCCCAGGTGCTTCTGTCCGATGCAGCCAGGCAGCACTTGACGCAACTCTTTGGCCAATTCGGTTCTCAGAGCGATACCCTGCTCAAGGCTTTCATGGAATCTGTAAGGCATAGCCTGGAATCCGCGATCGGGGAGCTGTTCTTCCTCGCCATGATCATTTCTGCGGTCGGTTTCTTCGTCGTACTGCTTCTGCGGGAGGTACCGCTGCGTCGCACTCATGCTGGGTCTTGACAGCCTGGTAAATGAGTGGTCACCTAGTGGCGATAAGAATCGCATTCTAAACTCCGGCGCACTCTGTTCGGCGTGGCTTCATTTTGAATCGAATAGACAAGGAGGAAGCAGGTGTATACCGAGATTCTGGTGCCTGAGGTCATGGCTTCGATGCTTCCGGAGGGCTTCCCCGCCGACAAGCTCAGCAAGCCCCAGCACAAGGTGAAGGTAGAGAAGGATGTCTTCATCGAGATGAGGGACGGTATTAAGGTGGCGGTGGACGTCTACCGGCCGGACGCTCCCGGTGAGTTCCCCGCCCTTTATGCCTCTTCTCCGTACCAGAAGGACCTTTACTATCTCCCGCCCGTGCCGACCTTTCACATGCGCGAGACCAACAAGATCGAGTGGTTTGTCGAACGGGGCTACTGCTACATCAACCACGACATCCGCGGCAGCGGCAAGTCGGTGGAAGGCCAGTGGCGCTGGCACAGCATCGAGGAGCAGCGCGACCACTACGATGTGATTGAGTGGATCGCCGCTCAGCGCTGGTGCACCGGCAAGGTGGGAATGATCGGCGAGTCCTACTATGCCTGGACCCAGTGGATGGCAGCGGCGCAGGCGCCACCGCACCTGGCCTGCATCGTGCCCTTCGACGGCGGGGCCGACATGTACCGCGATGTCGCCTATCACGGCGGGGTCTTCGCGAGCGGCTTCCCCAGCAGCTGGCACATCACCGAGTTGCGGGGCCACTACCGCGTGGGTCGCAAGGCCGAAGACCCCACCCAGGGTGACTGGGACCTTGCCTGGAACGTGATCAACCACCAGACCATGGATGATTTTTGGAAGGTGCGGAACCCGGACTTCACGAAGATCAAGTGCCCGGTTTTCAGCATCGGCATCCTGCACAAAGTGGGTATCCACCTGCGCGGCAACTTGCGCGGATACGAAGAGGTCGCCACCCCCAAGAAGCTGATGCTCTGCCACGGCGACTTCGAGGGTGACGAGGTGGCCATCTTCGAGTCGATCGAGATGCGGCAGAACCTGCTTCGCTGGTACGACCATTGGCTGAAGGCAAACGACACCGGCATCATGGACGAACCCGCTCTTAACATCTTTGTCCGAGGTCAAGAGCGGTACCGCCGCGAGAACGAGTGGCCGCTTGCCCGGACGGAGTACACCAAGCTCTATCTTTCTGGGGCTAAATCCGGAGCGGTTGTCTCCCTCAATGATGGCGGCCTTAGTTGGGAAGCGCCCACGGTCGTTGAGGATTCCTTCACCTACTCCTATCCCGATCCCGATTGGACCGGCTTCTCGGGAGTGGGTACGGCAGTGATGGAAAAGGGCATTCTTAACCCCTGCAAGAAGATACTCACTTTCACAACGCCCCCCATGGAGAAGGACACCGACGTCATCGGGAACATCGTGTTGGCGCTGTACGCGTCCTCGGACCAGACGGACACCGAATTTCTCTGCCGCATCTGGGACCAGCTCCCCGACGAGATGCAGGCGCCGGGCATGCCGCCGGCGGGGCGGATTCTCACCCGGGGGTGGCTGAAGGCCTCGCACGCCGCCACCAAGGACGCGGCGCTCAGCAAGCCCTATCGCCCGTATTACCGGCACGACCAGCCGCAGCCGATCGAGCCGGGCAAAGTCTACAAGTTCGAGATCGAGATCTGGGGGACGTCCAACCGGTTCCTCAAGGGCCACCGGCTGCGTCTGGATCTGGCCAACGGTGACTCCAACGCCCTTGATTTCGGCGGCCACTACTACGGCCTCAAGGTGGGAAGGGACACCATCTATTTCGACAAGGAGCGGCCGTCTCACCTCATTCTGCCCGTCATCCCGAGCTGAGGCAGCGCCGCGCGAGTGCAGGCGCTCGGTGCGGCCGGCGCGGGGTAGCCAACGCACGAGAAGTCATGCAGACCGAGTGACCGAGACAGGGTAGCTCGCTGCTGCCAACAGAGCTGCTTCCCTGCCACTTGTTGCGGGTAATAGATTTTGTTGCCCCGTGAGAGCCTGCGCTTTGTGTTCTGCTAGACAGGGGGAGGCTTCCGCTCGGCACTGAGGCCTGGGCGGGTGACGCCAGCTCGGCTGACGCGCCTTGTCCGGCCGATCGTGCGGGGCTCCACCCGTGGATGAACATGCGCGGCTGACCAAGTGCGGCTTGGCCATACGCCGCTGACCACGTGCGGCAGTCCGCGCGCGCTCACCCTTGACGTCCTGTTCGCTCGCTGGTAGGTTTCCCAGGCTGACGGCAGGTTCAAGTCCGCCGGCAAGTGTCAGGCGGGCGGGGAGGGTCAGACGAAGAGACCGTCAGATAGAGCACTCAACCAGGTAGGCATCGTCTTGATCGTTGCCGGGGTGGTGATCGGAATGGGGATTACCTTCATCGCCAACCTGCCCGTGGGACTTGTGGTCGGCATGATCGTGCTCGCCTTGATCTGCGTAGCGGCCGGTTTAGGCTTGAATCGGAAATTCGCGCCCAAGGACGACGTGTAGCCGACGTGGCCGGCGAAGGGTCGCCGGCCGGGGGCGCTGGCGAGGGGACGCGGGCGAGGGGCAAAAAGGTAGAGCCCCAAGTGCACTCGCTTTTCATCGTCATCGGCTCTTACTTTAGACCTGCCTCGCTGTACTCCGCGGCCATTTAGTTCCGCGTTTTCTCCGCAGGTCCCTTTGTAACCACCTCAGATGCTGCGTCTGAGCTCTTGGGACTCTAGACAGGGTTGTACGACTCAGTCCGAACCTATGTCAAGCCCCAATCTCAACTCGGCGCCTTCGTCCGTCATGAATCGCCGGAAAGAAAGGGGCGCCTTGCGGCACCCCTTTCTCGAATCTTGAATCGCCCGCGGCCGGCGAGGGCGCGAGACCTAACCGGTGATCGGCAGAGGCTTCGCGGGCTGAATGGTCGAGTCGACCATATACGGTGCGGCAGCCTTGTCGATCGGCACCTGCTCGAACTTGTATTTGCCGCCCAGCTCGAGCCATTGGGAGCCGCCCAAGCCATGGTCGTAGACGTTCTTCGTCTTGTGACCAGGGCCGGCCGGCCAGTCTGCGGGGCCGGAGCCGGTGGCTGCGATGATAGGTGCGGTGAAGTCGAGGGGTCCGATGATCGTATCGAGCTTCATGCTCTCGATCGCCGCCAGAACGGCGTCCTTGCTAGTAGGGTCGGTGGCGTTCTTCAACCCGTAAATGGCCATCTCGCCGCAGACAGAGAGGAGCAGAGGAGCGGTCTGTTCCATATTCTTCTTGGCCTCGAAGTCGTCTGCGAGCTGAGCGCAGGTCTCGCCGCTGAGCGAAGAGGTCCACGGGAACGTGCGGTGCCACCAGAGCTCGGTCATGAGGCCGTTGGCGACATCACCAAGCGCTTCCACCGACTGCGGGAACAGGATGGCCTTGCCCACAAGGCATACCTTAGGCTGCAGTCCCTGCTGCGCGGCCTGCTTCCAGAAGTTTGTGAAGTCAGGCGGGATCATGTTGCCCATGATGCACTCCACGCCTTGGCTCTTGAACTCGGAGATCTGGGCGGTGAAGTCTTCAGTAGTCACCTGATAGTTGGAGGGCATGATGACCTTGTAGCCCTTGGCTTCCATGAACTTGGGAGCATTGGCGCTGAAGAAGTTGCCGTCGGCGGTATTGTCGTACAGGGCCCCGATAACCTTATTGGTGGGGACCTTCTCGTAGCAGGACCAGTTGATCTCGAAGAAGTCCTCCGCGCCGAAAAACGCGTGATAGGACCACTTGTATTCTTTGTTCTGACCCAGGTAGGTCTGCCAGGGGCAGTCGGTAGAAACCACCGGGCACCCGCTGGCTTCGCACTGCTCGACAACCGGAGTGACCGTGTCCGGCGTAGAGGCCACCATCATGATGTTGACCTGGCTGTTGTTGATTAGGTCGCCGGCCACCTGCGCGGCGCGGTTCGAGTCGGACTGGCTATCCTGAGTCTCGATGGAGATGGGGTGCTTCTTGCCATCGCCGCAGACGATGCCGTCGCCTATGGCTTCTGCCCATCTCTCGACGCAGTATTGGTCGGGAACGCCAAAGGAAGCCAAGCCACCGGTGAGCGGGGTGACAAAGCCCATTTTAAGAGGCGCGCCCGCTTCGGCCGAGGCGCTGACTGTGGTGGTGGCCCCGGCGGCAGTGGTTCCCGTGGTGGCGGGCGCAGACGTGGTAGGAGGCGCTGTAGTCGTGGTTTCTTCGGTCCCTCCGCAGGCAGCAAGCGCTCCGCCGAGGCCTGCGCCCAGACCAACGGCTGCACCTGCGATCCCGGCGATTTTCAGAAAATCACGCCGGCTGACCGACTTGTCGATGAAGGAACCTTGTTCTTCCTGCTCGGGATGCTTCTCTGTGTCGGACATTGCCAACCCCCGTGTGTGTGTTGATACGGAGCACTGCTCCAACAACCAAGGAGCGGTGCTCGCCCCCCCCAAAGCGCCCCGCTACCCTCGCGGGTTCGAAACCTCCTTTCGGCACCGAAAATACCCCTCAACCATCGTCAAGAGTATCAGCTTGTTCAGGGCAGGGATAGAGGAAGTTTGTTGCCGTTCATCGACATACTTGAGATGTACTTCACGATTTGGTAGCCATCGTGGGGGACTGTGTCGTGGGGGGCCGCGAAGTCACCCTCCTCCGATATTTGGGGGCTCGGCATGGTTAGACCTTCTGCCGTGGCTGGTACTCTTGACAGTGGTTTCGTCAGCCGCCTGGCCATCCAGCGCGGCCGAGCCAGGCGACCCTGCTGATTGCGGAGGACCAGATGGCCACTTGGGAATACAAGAGCGTCACCCTCGAGCGGACTGGAACTAAGGAAGACTTCGGTTTCGATTGGACATACGGCGCTTGGGAGGTCGGGATCGATCAGTCCGGAAAGCAGCCGATGATGACCGGTCTGCAGCAACTGGGCCGTGCGGGTTGGGAGCTTGCCGGCGCCATGCCCACCGACATGTGGGACGAGGCGAGCCGGAGCGGCAACGCCCCCCACGGGATCAGGACGATCTCCTGCATGCTGCTATTCAAACGGCCTGCGGTCGAGGGTGCATCAACGGATAACTAGGTCGGCCCGGCAGGATTGGAACCTGACGCTTGGGTTTCGTGGGCATCTCGGGCGCTTCATGGGCGACTTGGGGGCTGTCTGCGTATGCGCCGAACGCCCGACGCCGGCCCTGCAGCGATATGATGGGGGGGTGCATCGACTGCGGGGGCGTTTGGACTCATGTTTCGGGACAGATCTGGTAAGCCGCCGATGGCATTAAGCGTGGCCTTCGTGTTGACCGCTGTCCTCTGGGCCGGCTTTGCCTGCGGTGGAGGGTCAGCCACCGGGGCCACAGCCGTCGCAGCCGGTGGCGCGATTCAGTCCACAAATCTGAGTACGACAACGGTTATCTCGGATGGAGCCGCATTCTCAGACACCCCTGGGGCGCCGAACCCCGAGGTACAGAAGCTCCTCGATGATCTCCGAGAGGCCGCCCGCCTGGCTTCGTTCGGTGTCTACTATCTGGGGAAAGCCTACGGCAATGCGACGATAGCGGGCGTGATGTCGGCGAGCGCGGATTCCAGCAGCGCGCCCGGGCGGGTTGACATTCTCTATCGCAGCGCAGGCTCAAAGGACCAAGTCGTCGTATATATTTCCGAATACGACGCCGCGTTGAGACCGGATTTGAAGAAACCCCTCTCTGATTGGACGTTCATCGGCGAAGTGAAGTCAAACGGCCAGGCAGGCGCCATCTACCGTGCCACAGATGGTGGAGACTCCCTCTTCTGCGTGGCCCAAAGAGGCTCGACGGAAATCACTCTGTCGGGATATACGAGCGGAGGCCATATTGCGGAGGAGCGGCTGATCGAGATCTTATCCCTGCTCGTCCCGGTGCTATGAGCGAATTCCGACCCCGGCAAGATACCAAGAGGCGAGGGGCTGCAGCGTCTCAACGGCCTCAGCATGATCCCTAACGTCAATGGGCAATAGCATCGTCGCAAGAAGCAGACACCAGCGAGGTTCCAAATGGCAGCCAAGCATCGCATAGTCGTCGTCGGTGGATCGTTCGGTGGAGTGAATGCCGCGTACAAGTTGCGGCACAAGCTCGGAGACCGGGCGGAGATCACGCTGATCTCAGCCGAGCCCGATTTCACCTTCATTCCCAGCTTTCCCTGGGTCATCATGGGGTGGCGCAATCCTGCGTCCCTCCGCGTTCCGTTGGCTGGCCCCCTCCGCCGCCGGCAGATCAATTTCGTACACGACCAGGCAACTGCGATAGATCCACAAGAACAAACGGTTGCCACAAAGAGCGGCAGAAGCTTCTACTATGACCACCTCGTCATGGCCACCGGCTCCGATCTTGACTGGTCGAACGTGGTCGGGTCGGATCCGGCAAACGGGTTCGTGCAGACCTGCTTCACCGTCGAGCAGGCCACAAATGCTCGGGAGACTCTTAGGCGATTTCTCGCCTCCGGCGGCGGGCGAGCCCTTATAGGCATCAATCCAGGAGCAAGCTGTGGCGGTCCCGCCTACGAGATCGCCATGACGCTGGACACTCATCTGCGCCGCCAGAGGCGCCGCCATCTCTTCGACATCCAATTCGTGACCGCCGAACCCTTCCTCGGTCATTTCGGGGTCAACGGCATCGGCAACATGAGCCGCATGATGGAAGACGAGTTTCGCACCCGTCACCTCAATTGGACCGCCAATGCGGCGCTTACAAGCATTGAACCGGGCAAGGCGACCCTGGCAGACGGTACCGAGCTCCTGGCCGACTTTGCCCTACTTATTCCCGCCTTTTACGGGGCTCAGGTCGTGCGCGACGTCGACGGCCTCGGCAATCCGCGCGGCTTCATCCCCACCGATCGCCAATTGCGCAGCACCCGCTACCCGAACATCTATGCCGTCGGTGTATCTGTTGCCATAGCCCCGCCGGCGCCCACCCAGGTACCGGTCGGTGTGCCGAAGACCGGAGATATGACTGAGGAGATGGCGTCCCGGGCTGCCACCAACATCGCTGCCGAGGTAACGGGGAGGGGCCAGATGGTCGACGGCCTTCTTCTGCCCGTCATCTGTGTGGCCGACGCAGGCGATATCGCCATGTACATAAGCGCGGATCCCTTCCTCCCCCCTCGGAATAAGGTCGTACTCAAGCGCGGCCGGTCCTACCACTATCTGAAGGTAGCCTTCGAACGCTACTACATCCAGAAGATCAGATACGATCTGCCCACAACCCACTTCGGGTGGTAGGGTCTTTAACGCCCGTCCTCGGCCTGATCGGGAGCTTCAAGTAATAGGCCGGAATGGGCGTCTAGCACCAATGGTATCGAGCCCGTCCAGCCGGTCTGTCTATTGAGCTGAACGCTCAAATCAATCAGCCGTAACAGGGGCGTCGGGTTCTCGACGGCTGCCACCAGAGACGATGCCGTTCGGACCTCTGTTTTCTCCGGGCTGAAATCAAGAGAGCCCGCTATCGTAGCGACGATAATACCTGTGAGCGAATCGGCCGCAAGAGTCTCATCAACGACGGAGAGCACGTGTGACGCCGGTCGCACCCGCGTGAGAAGGAGCAGGCGGTCAAGATCGTCCATGAGGACGAGTGGGTTTCGGCCATGCTTGTCCGCCGCCTCGTGGGCTCGCAGGCTAGCATCCTTTACAAAGGCGCCCAGCCCGTCGCTTGAGGCAGGAATCGCCTCGAGCAAGGACATGTAAGGCAGGACCGCAACCTGTAGGCTGCGGTCGAGAGAAGCGAGCGTCGCGCGGTCTTCTGTGCTCAGAGCATGGGCCCGCAAGTCGTCCATACTTAGCATCCGATCACCGATAATCTGGCCGGCGGTGAAGATCAGTCGTTGCCAGACGGCTAGTCCGTCCTCCTTCAGCGTGTAGTAGAGGACAGGCCGTTTCTCGGAGATGTTCTCCCAGGCCACCGACTCAAGAAAGGCGGTTTTGCCCACTCCCGGTTTCCCTGCCATCAGGTGAAGACCGGCGCCAAACCCGCCAGAGAGACGATTGTCCAGATGGGGAAAACCGGAAGAGACCGGTTCGCTCGAATAGGAGCCCGACGCAGAGTAGCGACGCAGGTATGTGCTGGGTTCATAGGAGCAGAATGCGCTGATGGCCCGGGCGAGGCTCGAGCGGTCTGTCCCGGACGTGGGCTCTGCGTTGCGAAAGAGGGCAAGGAACCCCTCGCGCATTGAAGCCCGCGTTGCGCGCTTGGTTTCACGAACGCTCCGAGGCGCATACTGCCGGCCCTGGTCTTGAGGGGTTGAATCGGAGTCCATCCAGCAACAGTTCTCCACGACGGCCGCCCATCCTTGCTTCCCAACCTGATCAAAGAGCGAAGCCAACAGGTTCGGGCAGCGCCGGGCAGCACGAAGGTAGGGCCGCCGTTTCCCTGCACGGCCATTGAGGACTCCTTCGGGTCGCTGCCCGGAGACGCGCGCCGGTTACCTGCACGCCTTGTAGCGAAGCAGGAGAACGGCGGCATCGTCGGTCACACGTCCGTCGGCGAAAGTGAGCGCGTCTTCGACAAGTAGATGCGGAACCTGTGAGAGTGGTAGGAGGGTGGTACGGCTGAGCATCAGTCGTAGTCTGCCTTCGCCGTACATCCGGCCGTCCCTGCGGGCTTCCGTGAGTCCGTCGGTGTACAGTAGCAGTAGGGCCTGGTTCGGCAATACCGTGTGTCGCTCGTGGTAAACGGCGTCTGGAAAGACGCCGAGAGGAAGCCCCGGGGCAACCTCAAGTTGGCTCACTTCCCCGGAAAGCAAGATGAACGGCGGAGGATGACCCGCCGACGCGGACGCCAGATGTCCCGTCCTGAGGTCCAGTATCCCAAAGAACGCTGTGATGAAGCCGGGGAGACCTCTTTTGGTTAGTAGGCGGTTCACCCTTTCGACAACGTTACCCGACTTTGGCTCCTCGAGGGCAAAAGCACGGATGCTGTCCTTCGCCATGAGTGCTATGCGCGAGGCTTCGATCCCCTGGCCGGATACATCGCCGATCATGAGGCCGAGCGAATCGTCGTCAAGGTAGAAGAGGTCGTAGAAGTCCCCGCCGACCTGCGCGCCGGTGGTGGCAGAGACGTGGGCATAGGCAAATTCCACCTCCGGCAGGTCGGGGAGCTTGTCCAGGAACACTCGCTGAAGCCGGTCAAAGAGCACTTGCTGTTCCCTGGCGGTCTCCGACTGACGTTCATAGCTCATGCGCAACTTTTCCTCCTGTCCCGCGAGTTCTTCAGTCTGGGCCTGAAGTTCCCTGTTTGCGGCGGACAGCTCTTGATTCAGCTGCTGCTGGTCGACAACCAGTCGTTCCCGGTTTCGCTCAGTCTGCTTACGTAGAGAAACATCCCGAAGGAGCACTTGCATCGCCAGTCGGCCTTCGAGTTCGATGCGTGAGGCTGTCACCTCCGCATCTCGCACCTGACCATCCAAACCGACCAGAACCACGTCCTGTTGCGGCAATAACGAGCCGCCGAGGGTGCTCGCGCCGCCCTCGTCCATGGAACGTCGACTGTCGGTGTGAACGAAAGAGAGCCACTCAGTTCCCCTCAGTTCCAACGGAGAACCGGCACCGAGCAGCGCGGCGGACGCCGGATTGGCGAACGCCACTTTTCCGTCGGCGACCACGAGGATCGCATCGGGATTCGTATCAATGAGTTTCCGATAGCGGTCCTCGCTCTCCTCCAGCGCTCGCTCGAGTGCGAAGGGCGCACGCTCGCGGCCGGCCGTGAGGCTCAGAAGGCCCGCCAGAAGGTAGATTCCGGCGAGCCACTGCCCGCCTCTTTGAAGCCAGGAGACCGGGTTGCCGGATGGCGCACCCGAGACGAGGGAAATGGCAAACGCCACTCCAAGGAGCGCCAAGCCGCTGTACCAGTAGAGCACGAACCGCGACTGCACCCGTCGATAAGAGACGAAGAAGCCGGCGAAACCTCATTCT
>JAMDEO010000021.1 GCA_023483915.1 Actinomycetota bacterium | reverse complement strand
GCTTCGCGATCTTCGTCGTAGGGTTGACGACCACAAAAGTGGCGCCGGCCTTCAGAATGGCAAACACGGCGGCCACAGCTTCGACGCAGTTCTCCAGATAGACTGCTACGCGGTCCTCCCGGCCCACTCCTTCAGTCCGGAGACTGTTAGCCAGACGGTTGGCCATCCTGTCCAATTCGCCGTATGTCAGACGCCGGGCACCGCAGACAAGGGCTGTCTTGTCCGGATGGCTGCGTGCACTGCATTCCAGAAAGTGCTCTACCTGCATACGCCGTACTCCTCCTTCTGCTGGGCCTGCTCGGATGCTTTCCGCTTGCGCGCGATGAGCCGCGCAAGGTTGTTGACCGAGTCCAGGTTCTCGGGCACGAGTTCCGTGGGTGCAAGTTGGAACTGGTATCGCTCTTCCAGAAAGCCGATGAGTTCCAGTACTCCGGTGGAGTCGATGATGCCACTCTCGATGAACGAGATGTCATCGGAGAACCCTCCGTCCGCCTGGCCGAACAGGAAGTTGTCGATCACGAACTGGCGTACTTCGTCATGAACGCTCGCCATTGTGTTGTTCCTCCACATGAAAGTCCCTTCCAAATCTATGCAGCAGCAGTTGCGTGGAGACGATGCCGACCATAGCCATGTTGTCCCGCAGTCCTGCCAGATTGCCCCGCCGTGCCTTTTCCACCAGGCGCTGCACGGCTGCCGGTTCGAACACGCCGTCCTGCCGGATGCGGTCCGCGCTGAGCAGCGCATCGATGTAATCGAGCGGACGCCCGCCGGGAAAGAAGCTGCGGGCATCCGGAGCGCGGTAGGGCTGTTTGTGCCTCCTGATGACGGCGTCAGGGACCAGGCCGCGTGCACAGCGCTTCAGGAGGTATTTCTCCTGCAGTACTTTCATCTTCAGACGGGGAGGCAGTGCCGCTGCGAATTCGACCACGCGGCAATCCAGGAATGGGAATCTGCCCTCTACCGCGTGCGCCATGGCGACCCGGTCCCCTTGAGACGAAAGAATATAGCCGGGCAGCAGATAACTGGCCTCCAGGTATTGCGCGCGGTGGAAGCCGTTCCATTTCAGAAAGGCCGGCGGCAGCCGCAAGCCCAGGTCGTCGGCCGGCTGCCTACCGTTGAGCTCCGCCTTCACGTCCGCGGAGTAGAACAGCTTCAGCCCGGAGGTGAGGCGCCATCTCGGCTGATGAGACGAGAAGGGATCCTCCTGCTCTGCGGCATCGGGGTGAAAGAAGGCATTCAGATAGGCCTCCGGCTGCGCTCCGATGTTCTTCAGGTATGGGTAGAGTCTGCGGAGCAGCAAAGGACGGAGCCGCGAATCCTGGTGGGCGGCCCAGAAGTGGCGGATCTTGTACTCCTTGAAGATGTCGTAGCCGCCCAGGACCTCGTCTGATCCTTCCCCGGTCAGTACGACTTTGAAACCGCTTTCGTGCACCAGTTTGGAGAGCAGAAACAGCGGCGCCGGCGCAGTCCGCAGGATCGGTTTCTCCGCGTGCCAGATGACGTCTGGGAACACCCGGCCGATGGTAGCGCCGTCACAGTAGATCTCCTGGTGGTCCGTTTGCAGGTGGCGGATCGCGGCCTGCTGGTACGCGCCCTCATCGAACTCGGCATCATCAAAGCGGATTGAGAATGTCCTGAGGCGATGCGGGACGAATTGTCTGGCCAAGGCCGTGACAACGGTCGAGTCCAACCCTCCGCTCAGATAGGCACCCACCGGAACGTCCGCGCGTAGCCGGATGCGGGTCGCGTCGCGGAGCAGTTCGAGGAGTTCCGCGGAGCGCTCCTCCTCACTGGCCCCTTGCCCGTCTTCGGAACTCTCCGGAAACTGCAGTTCCCAGTATTTCCTGATCGTCAGCCGGCCTTTCGCGAGGGTGGCCGAGTGCCCGGGCGGCAACTCCCGCACTCCCTCGAATGCGGTGTTCGGGGGCAGGCAGTGCCAGAAGGTGAAGATCTCATCCAAGGCGCGCAGATCCAGTGTCCTCTTGACGCCCGGATGCACGAGAAGCGCCTTGATCTCCGATCCGAAGAGGAACGTTCGTCCGGCGAAGGCATAGAAAAGAGGCCTGACTCCCATCCGGTCCCGCGACAGGAAGAGTGATCGCTTCATCCGATCCCAGATGGCAAAGGCCCATTGTCCGTTCATTCGCTGGACGCAGTCCTCTCCGAATTCCTCGAATGAGTGGAGAATCACCTCCGTATCGGAACGCGTTGCGAAATGGTGGCCGCGCTTGATCAGGTCTTCGCGCAATTCCAGGTAGTTGAAAATCTCGCCGTTGAAAACGATCTGCAGCGAACCGTCTTCGTTGCCCATCGGCTGACCGCCGCCCTGCAGATCGATGATGCTCAGCCGGGTATGTGCCAGGCCCGCATGGTCGTCGGCGAAGGTGCCACGCGCATCGGGCCCCCGGTGGCTGAGCATCTCGCTCATGCGCCCGAGCATTTCGAGTCCTAGGCTCGATGGCTCGGGATGGACGATGCCTGCAATTCCACACATGGCAAACAACTCTAAGATTTGATACCTGCCAATGCGATCACGGCCGCTCGGTCTTGCAACACCTTCTGCGGTCCGGGCCTTCGGGAACTTCTAGCGGAATGGAGGCGCCGGGGTGGGATCTTTAGACCGCTTCCCGCAGACGTCGTCCAGACCCAACTCGAAGCCGCCCTCATCCCTTGCCTCTGACATGTTCTGCCGGAGCACGAAGACCAGTCTGCTGACTTGCTCCTCCAGGAATTCAGTCCTGCGCTGGATGCGCAGCAGCATGTCAGTCACACCGGAAAGGCCTAGCGTGGACTGCTCCGGAACCGGACAAGCCAGCCCGGGACGCCAGCGATTCGCGGATGGCATCTCGAAGACCATCCGCGAAGTTTCAGGGGCATCGAGGGTTGTCATTCGGGCTTCAGGCCGGATGATCACCATCTGCATGACTTCCCGTACGAAATCGGAAAGGCTTCGCGCCCTCTGCGAGACGCAAAGGGCCTGCAGCATCTCGTACTCTCGTTCGGATAGCCGGAAGCTTACAAGTTTATTCCTAGGGCTGAGGACGCTCATAACTTGACTTCTCTGGTGCGATTGCCGCTCGCCTGCTCGCGCATCGGAACGATAATTCGCCCAACGGACCTCGTTGCCGCCCACCGCGACGTACCGGACTAATAACGTGGCCGGCTCACCCGAGCCGGTTCACGGCCTCTCCACGCCGGACATGTGGTGATCTGCAATTTGGGTGCGCGAGATCCGCTGCGCCATCCGCCTCAATTGCCCGCACGCATTCTTCGTCGACCTCAACCGCCACTGCCCGCTGCAGCAAACTCACTGTAACCACAAGCCGATGGCCACTTCTGGTTGAAACCAGCGTCCCCTCCAGACCCGCTAGTGGGCCATCCTCCAGGCGGACCCTCTGGCCCGCCTGTGGCACGGGCCAAGGCCGGGAGTCCAAGCCGGATCTGACAATCTGCTCAACTCTCTCGATCTCATCATCCTCCACGGGACAAGGCCAACTTCCAAATCCGACTACCCTCACGAATCCAGGTGTAGTAATCACCGGCATCAGGCGCCCGCCGAAATCCAGCCTGCAGAACAGGTACCCCGGAAACACGGGCATCCGGACCTCAACCACGCGGTCGCTCCACCGGTGCCGGCTCGAGAATAGGGGGAGAAAAGACTCATAGCCCTTGTTTGCCAAGGATTGGGCCACCAACGCTTCATAGCGCGGTCGGACTTGAAGAGCGTACCACGGCACGTTACTCACTCCTCGCTCCATGGTTCCTCCGCAAGAGAATCGGCCCTCCCACAGACACGTGGGACCCCAGCGATCAATCTACCCTTCTGCGCAAGCTGCCGCCATTTCGGACCCAATA
>JAMDEO010000012.1 GCA_023483915.1 Actinomycetota bacterium | reverse complement strand
CCGGCCCCTATTGATTGGCCGACCAACCCACCGAGAGACAAAGCACCGACCGGATGGGTCCTTGGTCGGGATGCCGCGCGGCTGGGGGTGAGACTCGAATACTGTACGGGGGGGACCAGGAAAGGTCAAGACCGCGATTCACGGATGGTCGTTGCTCGCGGCGCGTGCCCGGTCGGCGCGGGAAAGCTCCTCGTACCCGGCGTGCTCACCCAGGCGGCGGCCGGTCCTGAAGGCGGGCAACATCGCCAGGGCCGCGGCCATTGCGGCGGCGTAGTACGGCCAGCGGAAGGCGTTCGCCACGTGGGTCTTGAAGATGCCGGAGATCTGCCGCCCGAGCTGCTGCTGCTCCTGGGCCTGCTGCGAGCCGGCTGGAGCGGACGAGCCTCCCGGGCCGGGCGGCGTCCTCATGGAGGGGTCGAGAGAAGCCTGGCCGGCGGCGGCGTTCTTCTCGATGCCGGCGACGATCTGCGCCTTGACATCCGCCGGCAGCTGCTGCTGGCTTTGCACCAGGGCCACCGATTGCCGGGCCGCTTGGCTCACGGCGTCTCGGACCGTGAACGAGAAGATCGACACCAGGATGGCCACGCCGAGCACGAAGCCGACCTGCCGGAACATGTTGAGGGCGCCTGAGCCGACGCCGCGGGAACGCTCGGGCAGCGAGCTCACCGAGGCGGCCGAGAGGGTGGGCATGGCAAAGCCGAGACCGACGCCGAGGAAGACGCCGCGCCAGACGATGTCGGTCGCCGTGGCGGTGGGTCCCAGGCGGGCGAGCAGGAACAACCCCAGCGAGAAGCAGGCCGCACCCACGGTCGCGGGCACCCGGGGCCCGACCCGGTCGACCAGGCGGCCCACATTGGGGGCGATCAGCAGGGCGGCCACGGGCATGGCCGTCAGCACGACCGCCGCCCGCAGCTCGGAGTATCCGAGGACCGTGACCATGAAGATCACGAGCAGGAAGATGGCTCCGCCCATCGCCGTGCCGAAGCAGAGCATGGCGGTGTTGGCGGCCGTGAAGGAACGGATCCGGAGGAGCCGGAAGTCGAACATGGGCGACCGCGTCCGTGTCTCCCACAGGACGAAGGCCGGGTAGCTCGCGCCCGCTATCACGAACAGCAGGATGATCCTCCATGAGGCCCAGCCCCATCCGTCCGCCTCGACCAGTCCGAGGGTCAGGCAGAGGAGCCCCACGCTCGAGATCCCGATCCCCACCACGTCGATCCCTTCGCCGGAGGGACGGCGCCCCGTGGCGGGTATGACCCAGAGTGCGAAGGCGAAGGCCACCACACCTATGGGCACGTTGACAAAGAAGATCCAGTGCCAGCTGAAGTAGGTGACCAGGATGCCGCCAAGAGTCGGCCCGATCGCCGCTGCCACGGTACCGAGCGCACCCCACACGCCCACCGCCGCGCCCCGCTGGCGAGGCGGGAACACGGTCATCAGGATGGCCAGCGAGATGGGAGCCATCGCTGCCCCGCCGACCGCTTGGCCGACCCGGAAGACCACCAGCCAGCCGATGTTGGGAGCGAGCCCACACAGGAGCGAGAAGACCGTGAATACGATCAGGCCGCCGATGAAGACCCGCTTGGGACCCAGCCTGTCGGCCAACCGGCCCATGCTCAGGAACAGCACGGCCAGCGTGATGTTATAGGCGTTGAGGACCCACGACACATGAGCCACGGTGGCGTGCAGGTCCTGGATGACGGCGGGGATGGCGATGTTGACGATGGTGGCGTCGAGGAGCGCCATGAACATCCCCAGCGAGACCGCGCCCAGTATCAGCCACTTTCGGGGATGACCCGTATCATCGGGGGCCGTCGGGGTGGTGCTCGGCGATCCAACGCTGATCGTCTCGCTCATCGGAGCCATTCCCTTTCTCGATGACATCCCAGGGCGTTCCAGAGCCAGCAGGCGCCTAAGCCTCCAGACTCATCTTAACAAAGCCTCCGGGGCGCGGAGGGAGCCAAGAGTCCAGCAAAGGAAGGGGGGACCTTTCGGTCCCCCCTGAATATTGGGCCTTTCGGCTGGGGCTTTGGGCGCCTGGCTACCCCGTTACGCCGAGAGACACGGTCAAGATACCTCGGATGGGTAGGCAATAAACTGTGCATTAGTGAATTCTAATCTTCCTCGCCGAAGGTGGGCACGCCTGTCATCGCCGGGCACCGAAGGTAGTTTCCCTAGGCCGCCAGGGCTCAGTGGACGGCACGCTGAATCGCACCGGACGGCACAGACGGCACTCGACCTTCCCCCCGAGCGGAGCCGCTCCCTTGAATGCGTATCCCACGCGAATCGATCAGCCGTTGCGCCTGCCTTCCATCTCCGCGCCGCAGATCCCGCAGTGGCGAGCTAGTCCACGTGAGCAGGGCGGCCAGTCAATCCCCGCTCTGTCGCCAGTCTGGAAACAGCCTCGCGTGGAGTTCGGCCGCCAGCGAGAGCAATAGCACGAACAAGGCGATGAAGAGAGTAAGCAACATGGCGACGACGAAGGAGACCGCGAGTGAAATGCCAAAATACGGAAGTGGCCCCCCTGAGTCCTCGATCAGCCCCCAGTGGGCACCTGCACCCCAGATACCAGCGTAGAACGCGATTGCGGCGACAAGAGCTACTTTCTCCCAGCGATCAAGGCGCTGCCAGTAGATCCGAACACGTTCGGCCAATGCCCAAGCCCCCTTGCTCGTCTTCCCGCCCGGAATCGCAACTCCGACTCTAGATTGCCGCCCGGCAGCAAGTCAAGCGGGAGACGCATCGGAAGCGTTCTCTCCACGGTCGGTGGTCGGCTCGTCGGTTCTCGCGGGGCCGACCGGCCGACCGTACGGGCTAATAATCCGGTGGCCTATACTGCTCCGCCGCAGCCCGAGCAGAAGGATGCGCCGTCTTTCAAGGGGTTGCCGCAGGCCGAGCAGAACCGGGGCGGGGCGAGAGGTGCGACGGGAGTACCGTGGTTCGTGGGTGTCGGTTGTACCGTGGGGTCCGCGAAACCGGCAGTGAACGAGGCGTAGGCGGGGATCGGCGCGGTGACCACCGCCCCGCATTTCAGGCATCGTCCTTGGCCTCCCGCCTGCGAACCAGCAACGCTGAGCTCGTTCCCGCAACCGGGACACGCGAACCTGATCATGCCCGTTTCGTCGGTGGTCATGCTCGCGATCCCTTGTGCGCCGGTCCTTCCGCGCCGATCGGCCGAAGAAAGGACAACGACCAGGACAACTACGGGAATGCCGATGAAGGCCACTATTATCAGAATGACGAGGATCTCCCACGGGCCGATCCAGGATGGCATCCCAGTTCCTCCTTTGGTCATGCACTACGGCCTGTGGAAGCGAGTTTACAGGACGGGAGTCGCCGGGATTTGCCGGGACTCCTCCAGGTGGCTCTTGTCTGGTGCTTGGCTGTCCTACTGGCCGTCAAACCCGCCAGAAGCCATGGCCAAGAGAAAACCCCCGCCGTAGCAGGGGTTTCAGTTACGCGCCGGACAGGATTCGAACCTGTGGCCTTCGGATTCGTAGTGAGCACAGGGCTGGAATGCCCCCACTCTCCGTACCACCAGCAATGAGAGTCCCTGGGTCATGATGGTAGTGGCTGCCCTGGAGGGAGGGGCGTAGCCCCGACCGGAAGGGCGGCCAGCCCGGCGGCGAACTCTTCCGGGGTCTGGGACCCCAGGGAGCTGTGCGGGCGCTCGACATTGTACTCTCGGCGCCAGCGTTCTCCCAAGGCTTTCGCTTCGCGCAGATTGGCGAAGCTCTCGGTGTTCAGGAGCTCATCGCGCAGGCGGGCGTGGAATGATTCGGCGTAGCCGTTCTCCCAGGGGGCGCCCGGCTCCGCGTAGAGGGTGCCGATCCCGGCCCGCTCGAGCCAGGCCCGGATGGCCTT
>JAMDEO010000176.1 GCA_023483915.1 Actinomycetota bacterium | reverse complement strand
CCACCAGGTGAAGCGGACGCCATAGTCGAGCGTCAGCCGGCGATTGACCTTCCAGTTGTCCTGGACGAACCAGTCCACGTTCCAGGAGTAGCGCATGTTATAGGGCCGGGAAGTGGCTTCAGTGTAAGTATTGAAGACGCCGAGGGCGGCGTTCGCATAGGCGTAATTGCTATCCAGCGGGTTGTTGACATTGCGGCCGAAATTGAAGTTGCCCGTGAAATTGTCGGCCCAGCCGCTGTCGTCCTGGCGCATGCGTTCGATGAAGATGCCGGCCTTCAGCATGTGCGATCCGAGGTTCAGGCTGACCGAATCGATGAGGTTGGTCGTGTAGCGGGTGAGGTTGTAGGGGAAGCGCCCGTCATAGCTCAGTCCGGCGGCGCCGGTGATGCCTCCGAAGCTCATGGCGGGGATGAAGTTCATGGGGTTGTTGGCGGGATTCAACTGCCGCGCCGCGAAGCTGAAGGTACTCTGCTGGATGCCCTTGATCACATCGGCAGACATGTTCTTCGCCGTGGGTCCGATCATCTGGGCATAACCGAACGTCAACTCGTTGACGATCCTGGGCGAGAACAGATGAGTGTGGCGGCCGGTGACCATGCGGCCCGCGTTGTAGGTGGTATTGGGCAAGACGCCGAACGGGGTGGTGATGCCGCCGCCGTTCGGGGTGGTGTTGTTGTCCCAGTTGCCGGCGAGGGTGCCGGTGAAGGTGTCGTTGGTGCCGATGTTGTAGTCCAGCTTGAGGGTGTACAGCGTGAGGGGGTCCTCTCCCCGGAACTGGGTGATGTAATTGTAGGCTCCTTTGGAGACCGTGCGGTCGAGGAAATTGGGCTGCGGGAAGAAATTCAGGAGGGCCTGGCCGTTGGCGTCGAGGCGGTTTGCAGGAATCCTGTTGCCCGGGAAGGGGCTGCCGGCAGTTGTGTCCTTGATGGGAATGAGGGCGCCGTTGACTTCGACGGACTGGGAGAAGTCGCCTGTCCGCTCGAGCGCGGTGGGCATGGTGGAGTACTGAAGCCCGCCGGTCACCTTCGCCGGCTGGTATTCGTGGCTCCAGTAGAAGAACATCTTCTGGCGCTCCCTGTTAAACACCTTCGGGATGACCACGGGGCCGCCGAGACTGTAGGTGAGGGCGTTGTAGCGGTTGCGGGCCCGGACCCGATTCAGCCGATTGTTGAAGAAGTTGTTGGCGTTGAGCGCCTCGTTGCGCATGTAGTACATGCCGACGCCGTGGAAGTCCCGCGTGCCGGACTTGGTCACAATCTGAATGTTGCCTCCGGAGAGGCGGCCGAATTCGGCCTGGTAGTTGCTGACCATGACCTTGACTTCCGAGACAGACTCCATGGCGACGCCATAGGCGGCGTTGGGCGCGCCCCCGACCGCCGACATGGTGATGCCGTCGACGCTGAAGTTGTTGTTGGAGTTCCGGTTTCCGGCGATGTTGAAGTTTGTCCCTCCGGCCCCGCCGCCGCCCAGCTTACGGTTGCCGGCGCCGACCGTGTCGACCACACCCGGCGAGAGGGCCACCAAGGAAGTGACAGTGCGCCCGTAGATGGTAAGGCTGTTCACCTGGGAGCCGGTGAGCGCCAGGGACCGCTCGGCGCTAGCGGTCTGAACCGGAGTGGAGGCGGCCGAGACGGTCATTTCCTGGCTCAGCGTACCCAACTCCAGGGTCAAGGTCCCCAGGGAGAGTCTGTCAGACGCCGTCAGGACGATGTCAGTGTTCCTGAGGGGCCTGAAGCCTTTGAACTCGACGGTGAGAGAGTAACGGCCGGGGGGCAGGGCGGTGATGACGAACTGGCCGTGGGCATCCGTGGAAGCGGTTCGCTCAACTCCGGTTGCGGCGTCGACGAGCTTCAAGCTTGCCTGCGGAACGGCCGCACCGAGGTTGTCCTGAACTGCTCCGGAAATGGAACCGGTGATTGTCTGGGAAGACAAGGCCCCAGCGCCTGCCAGCAGCAGCAGAGCGATCCAGCGGATGTTGGCGTGTGGACTTCTCATGACTTCCTCTCCTGGCACTTCGTTTTCTCTGCCGCCGGACGTGGGGTGGCCGCAGGTCCGGCGCGGAGCTGACCAAAACTACATCGAGCCGAACGCTATCCCTCTGCGTGAGAGTCCGCAACAAGTGCGGGCTGAAGGTTTAATCAACTAAATATAAACGAAGGCAAGTTGCTTTTTTGCAGTGGCTTATCGAAAGCCGTCGATGGCCATCAGATCGCTGCTGTGACTTTCGCACAAGACGGCCAGGAGGCTTTTCTGATCGGGGGAGAGCGAGAATTCCACGAATCCGAGTGGAGCGAGGGGGGTGGGGAAATCGGTAAGACGCCGGGGGGAGGGCACCCCGTCCTGGGCAAAAAGGACCGCAGCCCGCTGAGTCTCGCGGTCCTCCGAGAGGTAATACACGCCGTTGGTTCCCAGGGCCCAGGCTCCGAAGTAGCCGGGGATGAGGCCATTGAGGACAAACTGGTCTTCCGTGCCTTCCGGGCGGATGCGCCGGATGACAGAAGAGGTCCGGGACTGGATGTAGTAGATCCAGCGGCCATCGCGGGAAAGCCGGGCGCGGTGGGCCCCCTGATGGGTGACTTGAGCGGTTTGTCCGTTCGCCAGGTTGGCCGAGAAAAGTTCCCATCGGTTCCCGGCCGTCTGCACCAAGTAGAGAGTGCGGCCATCGGGCGCCGCCACCGGCAGGGAGCCTCCGCCTTGGATGGGCACGCGCCGGGGATTGCCGCCGGCAGCCGGGATGGAGAAGATCGAGGAGCCGAGTCCTGGTTCGTGGGCGACAAACAGAACATTGGACCCATCCGGGCTCCAGGAGCAGTGGCCGGGAGCCATGCGCCCGCGAGTGAGCTGACGCAACTGGGTTCCGCCGCTGTTGGCGACCCAGATCTGTTCCTGGCCGGAGCGGTCAGACAGGAAGCAGATGCGCGTCCCGTCCGGTGAATACTGCGGAGCGGCGTTCACGCCGGCGGAGGCGATGAGGCGGGACCATTGCGGCTTGCCGCCGGGCGCCGAAAGGTGAAGTCTCCAGATGTTCAAATCCTGTCCGCTCACGACATAGGCCAGTTTGGCTGAACCGGGCGATACGGAGAGATGAATGGGGCTTTCAGCGAAGACCCCGGAGGTGTCCGGAACGGGAGGGACGGGCCCCCGGGAGGGGTCGGCGCGCCAAAGCTGGTATCCGCCGCCGGACCGGTTTGCGCTGAACAAGACGCTGCGCCCATCGGGGCTCCAGGCGACGCCGCCGATCAATTGATTTCCCGCCAGGATGGGACGGGACGCGCCTCCGGCGACGGGGGTCACCAGGAGCGTCATATTGAAACGGCTGCCCATGCGGCAGAAGGCGATGTTGCCGCCGTCGGGAGAGAAAGCGGGGTCGGTGTCGCCGATGTTGTTCAAGGGAGGACGAGTGAGCACGCGCTGCTCTCCCGTAGCCGGAGAGACCAGATACAGCGTGAGGGGCATCTCCGCGTCCCGCTTGCCGCTGACCACGATCCACTTGCCGTCGGGAGACCAGTCCACGAGCCGATTGGCGATCAGCGAACGCAGCGGGAAGAAGGATGCGAGGACGCGGTCCTGACCCCGATCGCCATGGACCACAAGCTCCGTGCCGCCGGAGCGATTTCTGAGATAGGCAAGGTGAAAGCCAGCGGGCGACCAGGCGGGGCTGCTGGGATTGCCGCAGCTCCCTGGAATCAGTTCCGGCTCCTCGCGGCCCTCGGTCTTCGAGTAGACGCAGGGCTCAGCGCCTTCATCGCGCTTCCAGATGAAAGCGACCCTGGCACCGTCAGGAGACAGGGCGGGGTGGAACTTGCTGCCGGGGAGACGGCACAGGGGGAAACGCTGAGCAGGGAGGTCCGCCGAGGGGGTTGGCGCAGTTCGCAGGCGCCATAGAAGGGCCGCTCCCGCGGCAAGGACCAGAGCGGCGGCCAGGAGCGCCCGCC
>JAMDEO010000196.1 GCA_023483915.1 Actinomycetota bacterium | reverse complement strand
AGAAGCGCGTTCATCTCGAGCTGCTGAAAGAGCGCCTCGCCGACTCCTCCCTCCACATCTCCCCTGTCCTGGCCGACTTCCTCTCCTCCACGGGCAGCGCCCTCGTCGCCGCGGCCAGCTGCGGCCGCAACGGGGTTGGTGTGGAGTTGTCGGAGAAGTACGCCACGATCGCTCGCGAGCGCGTGGCGGCCGCCGCCGCCGGGGGCGAGGATTGCCGGCAGTTGGTCTTGCAGGGCGATGCTCGCCGATTGCGGGCTCTCTTAGCCGAGGCCGGCATCGGGCAGGTGGACTACTGCGTCACGAGCCCTCCCTATTGGAACCAGTTGCACCGCCACAGCCTCCGCCAGCGCGACCGGGCGGCGGAAGGCTTGGACACGCGATACGGGGAGAGCCAGGCTGACCTGGGCAACATCGCCGGCTACGAGGAGTTCCTTGCGGCCCAGAAGGAGATCTTCGACCAGGTCTACGAGGTCATGGTGCCCGGGGGCTACCTGACAGTGATCACGAACAACGTCTACACGGCCGGTCGTCTGTTCCCGCTGGCCTTCGACACCGTGCGTTCTCTTGGCGCTACCTGGGTGCCGAAGGATGAGCGGATCTGGCTACAGGACGACAAGCGCCTTCTGCCCCTCGGCCTCAACTCGGCCTGGGGCGGCAACAGGCACCACCAATACTGCCTGATCTTCCGCAAGGAAAGCGGGTAAGGGTGGGGGAGAGGGCTTTGTCGCCGAAAGCGCAATCGGCCTCAGGTCCGGTTGCGGCAAGGCAGCGTGCAGCCTAGCGCGCTCCGGCGGTCCGTGGTAGAATGACCCCATAACGCGACGAAGGCCGTTGGTTAGCGGCCGATGCAGGGAGACATGGCTTTTCGCGACAGTATCAACATGCGCCGGTTCCCCGGCGCCTGCGAGCACTACCGAGAGAACTGGACTGTAGACGACAGCGACGTTCTCTATCAGATCTACTGCCTGCGGGGCACTGCCCCCTCGACTCGTGAAGAACAGGAGAGGTGCCTCAACAACGGCAAACGACGCTGTTGGCGCGAGGAAGAGTCGAAAAAAGGCGGCAGGCGGGCTGATTATAGTGCGGCGAGGTCCTGACCGGCAGGTTACCTACCGGTGCAGGGGGTCTTCGTTCAAGCACTCGTGGCAGACTTCGGTATAGAACTGCCCTTCTTCGTTCTTGCGTAGCAGCCTGGCTACCACCCAGACGGCGTGCCGTTTGCGGCCGCAATTCCGACAGATCACCTCCACCGTCTCGTTCATTGCAGGTCGCTGGGTCTCGTATCTGTCGATCATCATCCCGATACCTCGATGGTTAGTTGCTCGATTGTCTCCTCGGAGTTGGCTGGCTGTAGGTAGGTCCTCGCCGGGCGCCGGTGCCGACGGCTATTCGGACGAGAGCGTTCGGTGCCTGGAGGAGGTCCGATAGGGTCGTCTGCCAGGCTTTCGTTTGCTCACTGCGACCAAATGCAGGACGAGCGGAATGCCCGCTCGTCCGAATCCCCATTGCCCCATAGTAGTAGGGTACGTATCTTGGCCAACCTCAAGGTGAAGGCCCTAGGATGGTTGCTGACCCTTGGCTCGTTCGAAGCGGCTCATTAGCTGTTCTCTCGTGCGAGCCGAGGCCTCTCTGCTCTCTTCCATCGCTTGTTGTACGCGTTGCCGCTGTTCATCGACGGTAGTCCGACCGACCCCCACGACCTGGTCCACGGTCTCGCCCGCGCGCTTTCTCAGCTCGAGACCTCGCTCGTATAGGTCCTGGCGTACCTCGTCTCCCGGCCGGGGCGCTAGCACGAACGCCAGCACGGCGCCCAATGCTCCGCCGATCACCAGACCGATGAGGAAACTTCCTGCCTTGTTATCTGCCATGCGCAAATTCCTCCTCAGCACGCCTCGGCAGTGCTAGGCTCCACGTGTAAGCCCGAAGAAGGCACGGACGAAACGAGTGGCCGCTGCCATAGCACTGGCGGCGCGGATTAGCGGCCTGACCGTTGTCTCGCTGACGAACTCGGCCGTGCCCTGCACTGTGTTCGTGGTTCTCCTAACGGTATCGAGGATCGGCATGACCTCGCCACGAAGCAGTCGCACGAGCTGCCAAACCTGCACGATCACGATGATCAGGAGTATCAAGGTAATGAAGGTCTCGAGGAAGAGGGCGACGAGTAGCCAATCGCGGACAGCCTCCATGTCTTCGCCTACCTCCCGGTCGTACCGCAGTGGCGGGTCCGTGCAGGTTACCACCCGTTCCTGCCGGCAGAGCGTTGCCTCGCGAGTTCGCGGACAGGCCCCTACCGCCCAGCAATCGTTAGCTTATCACAACTACGCTATCCTGCATTCTATCATACGCGGAGGGGCTTGGCAACTAGGAGCACTATACAGACTAGGGCTAGCCCTGGCACTAGGCGCAACTCGCCAAGTTGCCAGGAAGGGATCTCTCCGACGATGGCAAACAGATGACCGGTGGCCATGGCGAAGATGCTCAGCGATATGCCGATACCAAGCCGGGGGCTGCCTTGGGGCCGGAGCCCCTTGTAGGCGCAGGCTAATGGCGTACCCATCGCGGCCGCCAGCCAAAGCCAGGTCGGGATCACACTCAACCAACTTAGAGGGTTCATTGGCTATGCGACCCGGGCACGACGACGATGTCCGGCTCGCCTGCGCCGGTGGGATGATCCGGCACCTGGTCTTCAGGTAGCAGTCCGACCTGCTGTCCCTGGCGGGCAAGCCGGAGCGCTGCCCGATAGATGTCGTCCGCCGGGGAGGCGGGCCCCGAAGAGGTAGCTATGCTTTCGGATGGCCAGACGATGTAAACGTCCGGCTGATCAAGCGTCTTTGCGATCATTTGACTGGCACTCCGGCGCAACCAATTCACGGCATCCGCGAAGGCGGCGAACTGCTTCTTCTCGTTGCCGCGTGCATCCAATAATCCGTACGTACCCCCGTCCGTCCACGTATCCCGCCACTCGAAGTAGAAGATCCCGGTGGCTCCGCCGCGAACGGCGCGGGCGGTGAAGCTCTGTATCTCGGCCGAGGTCGGGTTGCCGTCCTTGCGGTTCAGCTCGGTCACCCACACCGGCCGCTGCCAGAGGCGGGTAAGCAGGTCTGAATTGAGGGTGAAGTACTCCGCGTGCTTCCCCCCCTCCGGATAGACGTCGTAGCCCACGATGTCGGCCCCCTGGTAGATGCGGCTGGGCGATACCCCGGTGGCAGGCTGTTCGCCCCACCACCACCACGACATCTCCGCCACGAGGACCATGTGCTGGTTCCGGTCTTCCTCACGGATGATGCCCGCCAAGTCCTCGACGTAGCTCCCGAGGTTCGCATAGGCGAACTCTCGCCAGTCTTGCCATTGCTTCCGGTCGCCCGTTCCATTGCTAGACGTCAAGACGGATGGCGGCTCGATGTCGTCGAACGAGCCGAAATTGGTCAGCCAGGTGGCGTTCAGCAGGTCGACCGAACTGTACTGCTGGGCCGCCCAGCCGCGAAAGCCGGCAACCGTGTGTGCATTATAGTCGCTAATGAGCTGCTGCGGATAGTGGGGTTCGTTGAGCACCTGATAGGCGAGGATGGCCGGGTGCTGGCTTATGTGCCGCACGGTCTCACGGATGTAATCAGAGAACAGCCTGGCGTAGTCCGGGTGGTTGACGCTAGGGTAGTCCCCCCAGGCCCAGCTCCCGTCGGCGCCAACCATGGCCCAGTCGTGGTAACGCAGCCAAAACCAGATCGGTGTGTTGTAATCGCTCGTGGCGTAACTGAACACGGGGACCACGTAGAGCCCATATTCGGCTGCCTTGTCGAGAAAATCGTCGAGGCAGCCGAATTCATAGCTCCCCTCGTAGTAGGGGACGATGTCACGCCAGGCGAGGTCTATTCTCACAGTGTTGAGGCCCAGCTGGCTCATCCGCCTAAGGTCGTCATCCCAGGTCTCTCGCTGACGG
>JAMDEO010000225.1 GCA_023483915.1 Actinomycetota bacterium | reverse complement strand
GGTCAGCATCGGGCGGCCAGGCCGTGCCGAGGCCGGCGGTGATACCGGCCTCGGCCTTTCGGGTTCCTTGACAGCATGTGTATAATGGAAATGGAGGCTTTGGGACTTCGGTTTCATTGCCTTTTTTCTATTTCCGGACCGCCTTCCGCCCTTTCCCCCTGGGTCCTCAAGTCCTGAATGTAGGCAAAGCTCCAGATCTGGAAGCTGGGATTCCCATCAACATCGCGAACTGAACGATTCCGGAGTTGCGCGATCTGGTTGGCGAAGGGCGACAGTTCCGCCCGAGCCGGAAGGGTCATGGAGGGAAGCCGGAAACCCCAGGAGATCACGTAGCAGATCAAATCAGCCAACTGGATGCCCGTCGTGAGGTCGCTGTGGACGAAGAAGGGCTCGGGGATCAGCAGGCTGGATCGATGTCGTCCGGTCGCGGTTTCTTTGAAGTAGCGGTCCATCTGGCCGACGAGCAGATGGCTTTGCGTCTTCTCCAGTTCGTCGAATACGACGATTCCGATTGACTCGGGCCGCAGATCGTCCAGATAGTAAAAGAAACGCTCAAACAGGTACGCATAGTCCTTGCGCAAGTAGTTCTCGGCCGGCTTCGGGGCGCTCTTCTCAACGATGCTTGCGAAGACCTTGCAGCGATAGCGGCTGCAGATTTCCAGGGCCTCCTCCACATACAGCAGTTTCGACTGGGCGAGGGCGGAGATTCCGCGGCCGGAAATAGAAAAAGGCAATGAAACCGAAGTCCCAAAGCCTCCATTTCCATTATACACATGCTGTCAAGGAACCCGAAAGGCCGAGGCCGGTATCACCGCCGGCCTCGGCACGGCCTGGCCGCCCGATGCTGACCTAGTACCGGTAGTGCTCCGCCTTGTACGGCCTGTCCACCGAGACGCCCAGGTACTCCGCCTGCTTCTCCGTCAGCCGCGTCAGCTTGACCCCGATCTTCTCCAGGTGCAGCCGCGCCACTTCCTCATCGAGCTTCTTCGGCAGTGTGTAGACGCCCACCTTGTACACGTCCTTGTTCTTCCACAGGTCGAGCTGCGCCAGCGTCCGGTTCGAAAACGAGTTCAACATCACGAAGCTCGGGCGGCCCGTCGCGCAGCCCGGGTTCACCAGCCGGCCCTCGGCCAGCATGAAGATCTGGTGCCCGTCCGGAAATGTATACATGTCCACCTGCGGCTTGATGTTGGTCTTCACCACGCCCGGCGCGTTGTTCAGCCGGTCGATCTGGATCTCGTTGTCGAAGTGCCCGATGTTGCAGACAATCCGTGTCTTTTCTGTAACAGTTGTTCATCTTACTGTAAATGGTCGACTGGTAACATCGGTCAATGCGTGGATTTATCTTTGCCCTTTTGTTGGTCTCTGCCTCGTCCGTAGCCGCCCAAACGACTTCCGGGAAGATCACGGGCCTGGTTCTGGACCCCGCCGGCTCTGCCATTGCCGGCGCAGCCGTCCGGGCCGTCAACGTCGAAACCGGTTTGGATCGGACCGTCAATTCCAACGCCGAAGGCCAGTATCTCCTCTACCCCCTGCCGGCCGGTATGTACCGCATGACGGCGCAGATGAAGGGCTTCCAGTCCGAGCGATGGGAGAACATCCGCATCGACGTCGCCGACACAGTCGTCCGCAACGTGACCCTCAAGGTCGGCTCCCTGGACCAGACCGTGACCGTCTCCGCAGACGCCGCACCCCTCCTCACCCAAACTCAGTCGGTCGAAAGCACCATCGAGCGCGAACAGATCGAACAGCTCCCCCTCAACAGCCGCGACTTCACCCAACTCGTCCTTCTGGCCCAAGGCTCCGTCGAAACCGTGGGCAGCGGCAATCGCGACTTCGGCGGCGTTTCCGTAAACGGAAACCGATCCTTTTCGAACGACTATATGCTCGATGGCACGCCGAACAACGACCTCTACCAGGGTCGCTCCGCGGCCCCCATCTCCGTGGACCTCATCCGCGAGTTCAAAGTCACCAGCGGGGTGGCGGCGGCCGAGTACGGCCAGGCGGGCACCCAGGTCAGCGTCGTCAGCCGCAGCGGCACCAACCGTTACCACGGCTCGCTGTTCGAGTATTACCGCGGCCGGGCCTTGCAAGCCCGCAATCCCTTCAACACGGTGGCCCCCCCAGCCCTTCCGCCGCGACCAGTTTGGCGGCTCTCTCGGCGGTCCGCTGCGCAAGAACAAAACCTTCTACTTCTTCAACTACGAGGGCAGCCGCCAGAGCGAGAACGTCACCCGCGTCGCCACCGTTCCTCCCGACGCTTTCTGGACGGGCGATCTCTCTTCACTCCTGGGCCGCGGCATCCAGCTCCGAGACCCGCTCACTACCGGTCGTCCCGTCATCCCGAATAACCGCTTGGACCTCTACATGGGCGGCGCGCGTATCAGCCAGACCGCGGTGAAGCTCCAACCCTTCTGGGGCAGCCCAACGCAATCGGGTTCTGCAAACAACCGCGTCAGCTTCGGCCAGGAAACAAACAATCTCAACCAGTTCACCATCCGCGGCGACCAGATGCTGCCGAAGAATCACGCCCTCGCCCTTCGTTACACCAGCACCACCTCCGGCGGCACCAGCCCCAGCATCCTCGGCAACGGCTCCGGCGTGCTCACCCCCACGGACACGCGCAATGCCGGCGTCACCTGGACCGCGCCCTTCGGCTCTCGCACCGTCAGCGAGTTTCGCTTCGGCCAGGCCAACTACACTTCTCTGACCACCTACGACGACGGCGGACTCCCCACTGTCGCCTCTCTCGGCCTCAAGGGCTTTGAGGCGTTCAACGAGGGCATCCCCCCGATGGTTCGCATCAGCTTCACCGGCAACGATGCCTTCACACAGCTCAACTACGGCTCCACCGCCAGCTACGGCATGGCGGCGCTGCGCCGCATCAGCGACACCTGGACCGTCAGCGAAGTCCTCACCCACACCCGTGGCCGCCACACCATCAAGGCCGGCATCGAACTCCGCCGCACGGTGCTCGACGCCCTCCAGCAGACCAACGCCAGCGGCCAGCTCACCTTCCGCGCCTCCACCGCCGCCACTTCCACCGGATACACCTTCTCCGATTTCCTCATGGGCCTCCCGGCCAGCACTTCCGAGGTACCCGTGAAGCAGCCTGTCCTGCTGAAGCAGAGCGAGATCTCTACCTATATTCAGGACGACTGGCGCGTTACATCCCGCTTGACCCTCAGCATGGGACTCCGCCACGAATTGCAGCTCAGCCCCTACGAAGACCGCAACGCCCTGGCCATGTTCGACCTGTACACCGGCGCCATCATCGTCGCCACCGACGACGGCAAACTGCCCACGGACCGGTTCCTGCCCAGCGTCGTCGCCAAACTCACCGACGCTTCCGGCAAATGGCGTATCCCCCTGCTCACCGACCAGCAGACCGGCGCCACGCCGCGGCGGCTTATCGACATGCACTACCGCAACTTCGGGCCGCGCTTCGGCTTCGTCCGCCAGATGGACAGTACCGGCAAAATGGTCCTGCGCGGCGGCTACGGTATCTTCTATACCCGCTACCCCATCCAGTACCTGCTCCAGACCGTGGCCGTGAACCCGCCCTTCGCCGGCCTCTTCAACTACAGCCAGTCCATCACCGCCAACGTCCCGGCCCTCACGCTGGACGCTCCGTACTCCACCGCCGGCGGTAACGCCTCCGTTGCCCCTGCCGGCATCGAGCGCAACTTCCTGCTCCCCTCCAACCAACAGTGGAATCTCACCGTCGAGCGCGCCCTCGGCTGGAATACCGCCGTGAGCCTCGGCTACATCGGTAACAAGGGGACACACCTCTTCCGGTCCATCAACGCCAACGCTTCCTACCTCGGCTCCGACGGCTTGGTCCGGCGGCGTTTCTCGGATACCTACGGCGTCAGCACCATCAACGTTCGTCAGAGCAACGGCAATTCCACCTACCACGCGATGGCCCTCGAGGTGCGCCGCCGC
>JAMDEO010000004.1 GCA_023483915.1 Actinomycetota bacterium | reverse complement strand
CGTCTCTTCCATGGCAAAGCGAGCGTCGTGTCTTGCCAAGACGTCCCCCAGCGTCGTGGCGGGAAGAACGGCCACCAGCGCCACTATGGCGAGAACCACCAGGAGCTCGATCAGGCTGTGACCGGCGCGGGCGTCAGTCTTGAGTGAGATGGTGAACCGGATGTGGAAGGCCTCGAACATGCCGCGAGGCTATCGCGCGGCGGCCTCCCGGGTCGATGCGACCTTAGACCTACGATGCCGGCGTGACCACCCGCCCGGCGAGGATCGCTCAGCTACCAGCCGACGCTGCCCGCACCGTCTATGACCTTGACCTTGATGTACGAGACGCCGGGCCCATCCACGAGCGTGTCGACCTGGATACCGTACCGGTTGCCGCTTTCACTGACGGAGCCCACATCGAAGGTGGTGGCGGTTTCCCCGTAGAAGTCGACTGCATCGTCCCTTGCAGAGCTTGTGACCGCATTGGTCACGAGGGGTCCGACAGGGTCGACAAGGTTATCGGGTGCGACGGTCCACTGTATGGCGGGCTCGATGGCAGTCAGATCATCCGCGCTGATCAAGCGGTAGTCGTGTCGCTCCATGTTGGCGCTTTCGACTACGGTGAGCGCGTTGCGAACAAGGGTCACAGCGGCCGCGTCTTGAGCCTTCATACGCGTCCCCAGATACGTCGGGATCGCGATCGCTGCAAGGATGGCGATGATGATGATGACCACCAACAGTTCGATGAGAGTAAAACCCGCGTCACGACGTGCCTCGCACGCTTTGCCATGGAAGAGACGCACCATCATGTTCATCTCCCTTCGCGTGGCCGGGCCAACATCCCGAGAAGCAAGAAGAAGATAGTGTGGACGCCCGGGACAGTGATGGAAACAAGTGAGGCGGCAAGATAGCCGGCAAGCCCGCACATCACTGCCACGCTCTCGGGACCGAGCGCACGGCGCAACGATTGGCGCGCCGGCTCCCGGCCGACTACGCAAAGCAGGAGGAAGCAGAGAAGGGCGCCGGGTATGCCGAGGGTGACCGCCAGGTTGAGCGGCTCTGAATGAGCCTTGTCCGCGACCACAGCCGGCCCTTCTCCTTCGTCGAACTGCGGCGTACGGTAGGACTCGAACACGGCCCCCATTTGATCGGGCCCCGTTCCGAACCACGGACGGTCCCTGATGATTGCCAACGCGATCGCCCAGGTGGCAAGCCTACCGGCGTTGCGGGCATCACTGATCGAGACGGCGCTCGCGGCGTCTTTCGCCAACGAATGCGGCTCGACCACGACACGATCGCCACGGGGCACAAGAGAAACCGCAATGGCGAGCAGGGCGGCGACTGCAATCACTCCGATCAGGCGCCGGTAGCGAGATGACCGCGTCCACAGTAGAAGACCGACAAGAAGCAAGAGACCTCCGAGCGAACCGATCCATGCCGCCCGGCTGAACGTGAAGTAGGTCGCAGCCAAGGTCACTCCGACTCCCGCGGTCCACAGCAACGCGGCGGCCCGACCGTCAGAACGGACGGCTCGGATCACCAAGATCGGCATCATCAATGTCAGATAGCCACCAAGTACGACAGGATTGTGGAATGTCCCGCTGCTCCGAGCGTACGTCAGGCTCGTCGAGAGGCCGCTGAAGTCCAGACCGAAGTGTTGGAGGACCGCGTATGCGCTGACGCCCACACATGTCAGGGCGGCGGCGTCTCCCACCGTGCGCCAGGACCGCTCGTCGGACATCGTCATGGCCGTGGCCATCACAACCAAGCCGGCGAACCATACGAGCAGGCCATCGTGCCGCAAAGCGCTACCCCAGACGGCACCCGAAGGATCGACCGACACCAGCGTCGATAGGGTCAGCCATCCTGTGAGGCCGAGGCCTACGACGAGGATCGGGCTCAGACGCGTGAGCGTGATCGTCCTCGTCAGGAGCGCGCATGCCCACCAAGCCGCCATGAGCGCGCCCAGCAGGAGAACCGCCTGCGCTTTGACGCCGTAGAAGCCGTCGAAACCGTCGGACGGATTGAAAGCGATGATGGGAATGGTGACAACGCCGGCCAATAGGCCTAACCGCGCGGCGCCGAGGGCGCGACGTATCGCCACACACCTAGTCGAAGCCTGTTCGCTAGGGCTGCCGAGCGCGCAGCCGATGCTGCCTAGACTGGTCGAAAGCCGTACGTCGCGAGTACCTGCCATCGTCTATCCCGCCCCACCCGGCTGCCCACCTTCGAGCTTCCGCAGGATCGTCGATGCGTACCGATATCCCGGGTCCACCTTCATGACGTCAAGCAAGATGCTTCTCGCCTCAGCTGTGTTGCCGGAAGCGATCAAGCTCTGTGCCAAGAACGTCCGGTGCTTGGGGCTCGGGTCGAGAGCGACTGCTTCCTGGAAGACGCGCACCGCTGCGTCCGGTCTTGCCTGGTGGTTCAGGTAGTTGAAGGCGAGCTCGACCCGCGTCTGGACGTCGCGCGGGTCTGCTGCGATCGTCCTCTCCTGATACGGGAGGGCCTCATCGAATCTACGAAGGAGCACCAGGTTCACAGCCAGTCCCTTCAATGAAGCAAGATCGTCGGGATGGTCGGCCAGCACATCCAGGTAGAGCTCGTTCGCCTCTGCGAGCGCGCCTCGGTCCTCCAGCGCCCGCGCTCGTCCGAGCCTGGCGTCCCCGCATGCGCTCAGCGCGATGCCGAGGCACACCATCAAGATCACCAGCTTGCCGGAGCGCCTTGCGTGTGAGAACGGGTTCATCTTTCGCCTCATGCCTCCTGAGAAGCGGAGGGGCAGGGCTCTCAGTAAGCCCTGCCCCTTCCAAGAACCCAGAGTGGGCCACTCAGGTGATCAGCTCAGATCGTCCTAAGCGCTCTCTCCGGTGCGATTTTTGACCGACTACCAGGTTTGCGGGTTGGCGCCGATGTAGAACGTGTTGCCCGGAGCGAACGTAGTGGCGTCAGCGCTCTTATTGACATGCACCCCGAACGTGCGACCGGATTGAGAAACGGTGCCCACTTCGTAGTTGGCGCCATCCATGCCCGAGAAGTCGACCGCATTACCAGAGGCCTGCGCGGTCGGACCGGCGGCAACGCCGCCACCCGCTCCGGCATAGACGAAGACGATCGACGGCTCGATGTCCTCCAGCATGGGCGACACGATGAGATCGAATGCGCGCGTGTCGGTGAACGCCGACTCGACGGCGGTCATGCCGTTGCGCACTAGGGACTTGGCCGCCGCGTCCTGGGCCTTCTGCCGCTGCCCGAGGAACGTCGGGATTGCGATAGCGGCGAGGATGGCGATGATGATGATCACCACCAACAGTTCGATGAGGGTGAAACCGCCCTCGCCCTTCATCCTCTTCGAGAGTTTGCTCAACATGGTGCCGACCTCCTGTGTTCGAGACTGTACGCACGGCACCCGCAAACAAAAAGGCCTGCGGTGTGCCCGGCAAACCACAGACCTGAGTCTGGTGGCAGTCCAGCCGACCCCGTGGGCCCTGTGACTTTGCGTCCCACCCTTGCGAGTGGTTTGCCCTTTGCACCTTCGCCCTTAGTATGCCCCCCTAGTCAAATCCTAGACAACTTTCGCTCAACATTTCGCCCGGTGTCGAATCTGGGGCGCAACGCCGGGTCTTGGGGGACTACCGCGGACGCCAGGTCTATCGGCCACCGTAGCAGGGAGCTTTAGGGGTACGCCCTACGTCCTTGGGATGACGCCGGCGGAGGAGATAGGCCCGAGGACCGGCGGGCTCAGCGGCTGAGGTTCTCGAGCAACCGCGTGAGTACATAGAGGCGATCCTTGTGGTCGTGGATCGCCTTCGCGAAGGTGTCGAGACCCTGGCGAAAATCTTCGTCAGCGCACAGCTGCCATGCGCCGTCGCGGTCACGTTCGAGGGCGCCTTGTGAGGACAACCGGGCGGCCGCTTGACTCAGATCTTCCGGCCGCCGGCCGATGTCGCGGGCCAGGTCGACCACCGAACCCGAGGC
>JAMDEO010000098.1:15838-19284 GCA_023483915.1 Actinomycetota bacterium | reverse complement strand
AGGAGGTATCGGTGTGAGTGACCAAAACTTCGCGGACAGGCTTCTCGAGGCCATCGAGCACAAGAGGTCACACGTCGTCGTGGGGCTCGACCCGGACCTTGCCTTGCTGCCGCCGTCGGTGAAGGGCGAATTCTGGCCTGAAAGGTCGGAGGACGCGAGCAGGGAAGAGGTGGCTGCCTGCTATCGGAGGTTCCTGAGTCGTCTCATCGAGGGTCTGCATGAAGACATCGTGGCGGTCAAGCCTCAGATCGCCTACTTCGAGGCGTTGGGCTCACCCGGATACGCCCTGTACGAGGATATCGTGAGCCTGGCAAGATCGGCTGGCTTACTTGTGATAGCCGACGTGAAAAGAGCCGATATTGGGAGCACCGCCGAGGCGTACGCGCACGCCCATCTTGACTTGGTGGGGGCCGATGCCGTCACCGTGAACCCTTACTTGGGGACCGACGGGGTGGAACCTTTTGCGGCCCGCGCGCGAACGGGAGGCAAAGGCGTTTTCGTGCTTGTCAAGACTTCAAACCCGAGTTCCGGCGAGATACAGGACGCGCATTTGGCCGCTGGACCTACTGTATACGAACATGTGGCCGATCTGGTCAACGCCTGGGGGGAGGGGACGGCGGGAAGGCGGGGATATCGTTCCGTGGGAGCGGTCGTAGGTGGCACCTACCCTGGCCAGGGGGCCGAACTCCGCCGGCGGATGCCGGGAGCGCCGCTGCTCGTCCCCGGATACGGGGCGCAGGGTGCCAAGGCGGCCGATGTCGCCCGGATGTTTGACGCGGCCGGCACGGGCGCGGTTGTCAATTCGGCTCGGGCGATCTTGTACGCCTACCGAAAGCGTGAAGGAGACTGGCTCGATGCGGCTATTGCAGAGACACGGGAGATGAAGCTGGCACTTTGGGAGGCGACCGGCCGTGGATAGGGATTACTTCGACGAGGCCCGCGAGCCCCGACTGACCCGGCTGCGGGCCCTGGCCCTGCCGGTGGCCGTGTTGATTGTCGTGGCGGCCGTGATATGCGGGTTGGTCCTCGGGGGCGTATTGCAGGGCGACAAGGTTCGAGTCCGTCCGGGAAATGCGCCAACTACCGTTCCCACGATAGAGCTCAACCTTTAACGCATGCCGCTCCGTGTCTGCTGGTACATGAAGATGAATATTAAGTCCACAACCAGCGTGAGGAAGGCCTGAACCAGGAGTAGGCTCAACGGCAGCAGGATGAAGACTCCTTCGGCAGTGGAGTAGTAAGCGTCGTACAGGCGAAATACTCCGTAGTAGATGAACTGCAGCACGAATATCACGATAGCCACGACTAACCATCGGCGCCAAACGAAACGTGCGCTTCTCCGCAGCGAAGCGAGGAACGGCAGCTGGTCAAAGACAATGATGTAGTCGGCGAACACGATCAAAACCAAGATCACGAAGATGACTACGTCGGCAATCCCGGTTATGACCGAGATCCCCGGCAGCGCGACGGGTGCGGCCGTGAGGATCAAATTGCTGAACACGTAGAAGATACTCAAGCGGACGGCTTCGTCGCGGTTGCGGGGTGCCCTGGGGTACCCCATCCCAGCGATGGCGCGGAAGTAGGGGGCTCTGATCATAGCGGCAAAGAGGCAAGCAGCGAGACCGGCGAAGATCGCGACACCAAGATCTGGGGACCACGTCGGATGCGCCATGAAGTGGTCGCGAATGTAGTCCCAACGATAGAAGTTGGCGACGAAGAAGCTATTCCAACTGAGGCGGTTCCCGTCGGCGGCGTAGACGGCGAGGAAAGCGACGCTGTTGATGATGCCCAGGATCAGGGGGTACAGGATCAACCACTGTTTGCGGACCAGCCGCTCCCAGGCTCGGCGGAATACCTCGGCGATGGTCGTCCCTCCCCGTGTAACACCACTACGGGCGGCAGTATAGCATCGGGATCGACGGTTCCCCGATGCTATACTCCCGGCCATGATGCGTATGAAAACGAGACTGGGGTGGGCCATACCGATCCTGGTCTTGGCCGTTGTGGCGGCAACGCTCACCGTCCTCGTTGGCCCCGCAGGCGGCGCGGCCTCGACAATGCCGACCGCGGCTGCAACCGACGTCTTCATCGTCCGGGCAGCGGACCTCGGCGACTTCGCCGCCCGTCCTCCGTCTCTGACCTCTCCGGCAGCGATCGTGGTCAACATGACCACCGGTCGGGTTTTGTACTCAAAGAAAGCCGACGTGAAACGCCCCATGGCCTCGACGACAAAGATCATGACGGCGATCCTGTGCCTGGAGTCTTTGCCGCTGGACAAACCGGTAAACATATCTGAAAAGGCGGCGCAGACGCCGGAGGTCAAGGCATTTCTCAAGGAGGGGGATGTACTCACGGTTGAGCAACTCCTCTATTCCATGTTGGTACACAGCTCGAATGCATCGGCCGTGGCCCTTGCCGAAGCCGCTGCCGGTACCTCCGAGGCCTTTGTCGAACGTATGAATGCGAAGGCATCCGAGCTCGGCCTGAAGAACACGCACTTCGTCAACCCGAACGGTTTGGATGCCTCAGGCCACTATTCCACAGCATCTGACATGGCCAAGCTGGCTATCTACGCTATGAAGAATGCGCAGTTCAGGAAGATCGTCGGCACTCGAAGCTACACGTTGGCGATAGCGGGCCGCTCTCAGCCCCTTGTGTTCGAAAACACCAACAAGCTCATGCTGAGCGCCGACTGGGTAACAGGTGTCAAAACGGGACTTACGCCGCGTGCCGATCAATGCCTGGTGGCGTCGGGAGTGAAGAATGGGGTGTCGATTCTCAGTGTGGTCCTGGGACAGCCGTCCTCATCCATATGCTGGGACGAGAGCCGGGCACTGCTAGAATACGGCTTCTCGCAGTATCGTCACGTGACCTTCCTCGATGAGGGGGTTGCGGTTGCTCAGGCAGAGGTGCCCTTTCAGCTTGACGGCAGGATCCAACTCATTACCGAGAAGAAACTCGAGATGGATCTGTACAAAGATGATGATGTCATGGCCTCTGTACGCGTCGATCGGCAACTGACCTTACCCGTTCAGACGGGTGAGAGATTCGGCCAAGTGATTCTGACGAACAACGGCAAGACGGTGGGCGCTGTCGATCTCGTGGCGGACGAATCATATGCACGAACCACATTGGGAACGAAGATCAGTTATGCGTGGGACCGTTTCGCACGCTGGCTGGGAGGAGTATTTTAGAGCGATGGGTGACGAGCTGCAGTGATACTCACAGTGACCGTGAACCCGGCGCTCGACCGGACCATGACTGTTCCCAACTTCCAGGTTGGCTTCCGCCACCGGGCGACTGAGACCATGATCCTTCCCGGAGGCAAAGGCATCAACGTCGCGCGCGCCGCCAAAATCCTTGGCCGGCCGGTGATTGCCACCGGATTCATAGGCGGGCGTCCCCCCATCCCATCGGCGAGATGACCTCAACGCGGGGAGCCGTTG
>JAMDEO010000098.1:0-15828 GCA_023483915.1 Actinomycetota bacterium | reverse complement strand
ACCGGATTCATAGGCGGGCGGAAGGGTGACCAGATCGTTGCCGATCTAAATGATGAGGGCATCCTCTCGGACTTCGTGCACATCGACGGGGAGTCGCGAACCTACACCGCCGTTGTGGACTCGGCCAACGGGGTCGTCACCGAGATCAACGAACACGGTCCGGAGATTCGACCCGACGAGTTCGAGCGTATCTACGACAAGCTTGATTACTTGGGCAAGGCCGCTGACGTGGTGGTTCTTGCCGGCAGCCTTCCGCGGGGCCTTGAGGATGACTGCTACGCCAAGATGATCCAGCGCCTTCGCCAGCAAGACGTGAAGATCGCGTTCTACACATACGGGGATCCTCTGAAGTTAGGCATAAAGGCGGGTCCCGATCTCGTCTTCCCGAAGTTGGTTGAGGCAGAGAAGGTGATCGGCTACGAGTTCAACGACGTCAACGACGAGATGGACGCGGCCCGCAGCCTGTGCGCTATGGGTGCGGGCTCGGCGATCATTACCTCCAGATACAAATGTGTTGCCCATCTGACGGACGAGACAGGGCCGCATACGTATCTGGCAACGGCTCCCCGCGTTGAGGTCATCTCGCCGATGGGATGGGGGGACGCCCTGGTTGCCGGCTACTGCGCAAGAATGCTCGAGGGTGACAGTCCCGTAGATTGCCTGCGTTTTGGCCTGGGGTGTGGAGCAGCCAATCTTACCCGGTATGGTGCCGGCGTCTTTTTGCCCGACGAGGCCGCCGAGCTGGCAAAACGAGTCGATATTCAGGAGGTGTCTCGCTGAAAGGTAAGAGCGAAGCTGCGGGCAAGGTGCTGGTACTGGACTTCGGCGCTCAATATGCACAGCTTATCGCGCGTAGAGTGCGGGAATGCCGGGTCTATTCAGAGTTGATTCCCTACGACACTCCGGTCGCAGATATCGCAGCAGCCAAGCCGGCCGGTCTGATCCTTTCGGGGGGACCGCGTAGCGTGAACGAACCCGGGGCTCCGTCCTTGGATCCAGCGATCTTCGCACTCGGTGTACCGATATTGGGCATCTGTTATGGGCTGCAGGTCATTGCGAAGTTACGCGGTGGCCGGGTTGCCCGGGAAGAACTGGCCGAGTACGGGGGCACGGCGGTTCAGGTGTTGGAGCCGGGGGCTCTTTTGGCCGGCCTGCCCACTGAGATGTCGTGCTGGATGAGCCACGGGGATTCGGTGGTCGACATTCCGGAGGGCTTCTGCGTAACCGCGCGAAGCCCCGGCCTGCCGGTGGCTGCCATGGAAGATCGGGAAGCGAAGCTGTACGGCGTGCAATTTCACCCGGAAGTGCGCCATACGGTTTTCGGCCAGGATATCCTGAAGAACTTCCTGTACAAGGTCTGCGACCTCGCTCCCACTTGGACGACTGTGTCGATCATCGAGGAAGCGATGGAAAGGATCCAGGCCCAGGTGGGCAAGGACAGGGTCGTCTGCGGTCTTTCCGGTGGAGTGGATTCAGCGGTGGCAGCCCTGCTGACCTATCGCGCCGTGGGCGATCAGCTCACGTGCATATTCGTGGACCACGGCTTCATGCGGAAGAACGAGGGCGAGCAAGTGGAAAACACGTTCCGGAGGCACTTCCACGTACCGCTTGTCCACGTACGGGCCCAGGAGCGCTTCCTTGCCAAGCTCGCCGGTGTTACGGAGCCCGAGCAGAAGCGCAAACTCATCGGCGAGGAGTTCATCCGAACCTTCGAGGAAGAATCGCACAAGCTGGGCAAGGCGGCCTTCCTGGTTCAAGGGACGTTGTATCCGGACGTGATCGAGTCTGGTACTCGCGATGCCGCTAAGATCAAGTCTCACCATAACGTGGGCGGCCTCCCCGAAGACATCGACTTTGATCTGGTCGAGCCTTTACGCATGTTGTTCAAGGATGAGGTGAGAGTGGTCGGCGAGGAACTCGGGCTGCCTGAGGACATGGTTTGGCGCCAGCCTTTCCCTGGGCCGGGTTTGGCCATTCGGATCATTGGTGAGGTGACCGAAGAGCGGCTGCGTATCCTCCGCGAAGCCGATGCGGTTCTGCTGGAGGAGATCAAGCAAGCCGGCTACTACCGCGAGGTGTGGCAATCTTTCGCCGTCCTTCCGGCGATCCGCAGTGTGGGGGTCATGGGCGACGAGCGCACGTATGCATATCCGATCGTGGTGCGCGCGGTCACTTCAGACGACGCCATGACCGCCGACTGGGCCAGGCTGCCGTATGAGCTCCTCGAGCGCATATCCAATCGGATCATCAACGAGGTACCCGGGGTGAACCGGGTGGTCTTCGACATCTCCAGCAAGCCCCCGTCGACTATAGAATGGGAGTAGACCATCGTCATGGTTGAAGAATCGACTCTCCCTGAATTCGAGAATCTCACCCATAGACAGCGGCCGAGCTTGCCTGCCTCGCCGGCTGAGCTGGCTGAGATTCACGAGCGAGCGATGATCGCAGCTCGAGCGGCTACCGATGTGAAGGCGGACGATGTTCGGATTCTGGATATGCATGATCTGGTGACCTACACCGACTACCTGGTCGTTTGTACCGGGCGCAACCCGAGGCTCACCAAGAGGATCTCCGAGGAAGTAGGTTTCCGGCTGAAGCAGGAAAGGGGTCTCGTCCCGGCAGGGGTCGAGGGCGCGACCGGTGGCGAATGGATCCTCATGGATTACCTGGACTTTGTAGTTCATATCTTCACGCCCCAGGCCAGGGATTTCTACCGTCTCGACGTTCTGTGGAAACAGGCGCCGATGGAGGCTGTGATATAATCCGAGGCCGCTCGGGGGTATAGCTCAGCTGGGAGAGCGCGACGCTGGCAGCGTTGAGGCCAGGGGTTCGAATCCCCTTACCTCCACCTCAATACTTGATCGGGAGTGGTTGTGAACCAACCCGAGGAGCACACGTACACACTTCGCGGCGCGCCACCGCGGCCTCGCATGCGTGACGATGCGGGGCGATCGGGGCGTGGGACTGCCCTCCTAGGACTGGCCATGGTCGGATGGATGCTGTTCTTGATGTCGCTTGCCGCATTTGCCAGCGGGTCGGTGGCCAAGACACTTCCGCCGGTCTCGCTCCCCCGAGGCGTAGTAGTGAAGCCAGCTCCCGGATGGTCCTCTGCGGCTGATGTCTGGAATGTTGGCGCCGGTGCGGTGTCCTTCAAACGCTCCGGGGTCGTGGTGGTCTTTGTCGCGGATGCCTACAGCGGTACATCCGACGCTTTACTTCAAGAGCAGCTGTCTCAGGTCGGCGCCCAATTCGATTCCTTTCGCAGCTTGGCCCCCAGCAATCTGACGATCGCCGGAGACGTGGGAGCGAAGAGCCTTATCTTCTCGGGGACCGCACAAAGCGGCCAACTGGAGGGGGAATTGGTTGCTGCGTCTCGACAGGGAACCGGGGTGGCGATGCTGGCCATTGCTCCGATGGGGCAACTCCATGCCCTGCAGGGTGACGTCGACGAGATGCTGAGCACTTTGGTGATCCCATGAGGTCGCTTACCGTCAAGCCGGCATTCTGGCTGTTCATAGCATTCTTGGCGGGGTCTTTCCTCGTCATTGGAGGAGAGCAACTAGGATACGTGTCCATGCTACCGGGTGCCTGGTTCCTGTCTTTGCTGCTCTTGGCGGCGACTATGATTCCCGCCGGCATCATCATCTATCGCTTCGATCAATTTGAGCCAGAGCCCGCGTCGCTCATTGCCGTGGCAGTTATCTGGGGCGGGCTTGTCGCCTTGACCTTTGCGGCTCTCACCAACTCGTATTTCCTGACGTTCCTACAGAACCATCTGACAGGCAAGACGTTCAACGCATGGGGGGCGGCGATCGTTGCGCCCATCGACGAGGAGTTCTACAAAGGCGCCGGTCTGGTAGCCATCTATCTTATGGCCCGGAGGGAGATCGACGGGCTTATGGACGGCCTGGTCTATGGAGCCATGATAGGTCTGGGATTCCAGGCCATGGAGAACGTTCAGTATTTCTTGCACGCTGCCGCCCAAACCGGCGGCAGCCAGGTGGGCGCGGTTGTCGGTACCTACTTCGTGCGGGTGGTTATTGCCGGGCTCTACAGCCACACGCTGTTCACAGGACTTATGGGCTTTGGCTTTGCTTACGCCGTGACTCAACGCGACAAGTCCAGAGCGCGAAGGATAGGCGTCGCGACGCTATTCGCGGTGCTGGCGTGGGCTGCCCACTTTGTCTGGGACTCTCCTTGGCTCGAATCGCTCATGGGTCAGAGTTCGGGTTCGTTCGTCCTTGCCATCACCATCAAGGGCCTTCCGTTCGTATTGTTCATCGTTATTCTCGGCCTAGTTGCCCGTCGGCGGGAGCGCCGGGCCTTCGATCGGCTCATCGCTGCAGAAGTGGGAACGGATGTGTTGAGCGAGCCTGAGCTCAGGATCCTGGAGAAGGGATCACGCCGGCGAGCCGCCCTGCGCGCGACCAGGCGCAACCGGGGGCCCCAAGCCCGCGCCTTGCTGAAACGACTGCAGAGAGAGCAGATGAACCTTGCCCTCTTGCACGGCAAGGTGGATAGCATCGAACACCCGGCATTGGAGGCCCAAAGGCAGAAGATCAGGCTACTGCGCCGGCAACTTGCCACCGTCTCGTGACGACTCCAAGGCTGTTGCAGTCGTGCCTAGAGCCCGAGCATCTTCGTAAGAGGCACCAGCTCATAGCCGGCCGTGCGCAGCCGGGTGATGATGCCCGGCAGTGCCTCGGCTGTATGTTTGGCGGCCATGTGCATGAGCACGATGGCCCCGTTGTGGGCGTTGTAGATCACGCTTTCGGTGATCTGTGAGGCGGTGTGCCCCCTCCAGTCATTGGTGTCGATGTCCCACATGACCACGAATCTGAAGCCCTTTTCCGCAGCCACCTCAGAAGTCTTCCGATCGATGAAGCCGCCGGGCGGGCGGAAAAGCGGGACCGTTGGGGCTCCCGTCAATTGATGATAGTGGTCGGTTCCATTGCCGATCTCTATGCGTAAGGCCCGCTTGGATAGCTTGGGACAGTTGGCGTGGCTGCGAGTATGGTCGCCCACCTCGAAGCCGGCGTCGGCGATCTCCTGCGCAAGCTCAGGGCCGGTGTCAATGTAGTGTCCGATTACGAAAAAGGTGGCCGGCACGTCGTATTTCTTGAGCACCGCGATGGTCTTGGTCGCATTGGCGCCCTGGTAGTTGTCGTCAAAGGTGAGGGCAATCCATTTCTTGTCCTTAGGGCCGTGCTTGACGACTGGGGCCGCGGCAACAGCACCGGTGAGAGTGGTCGATGTCGAGGTGCTGGTCGTTGCCAAAGAGACGGACGTTGCAGAACCGGTGGAGCTCGATCCGCCCGCGGCACTGGAGGTGGTGGTAGATATCGGCTTCGAGCGCGTAGTGGTGGTCGGCGAACTAGTAGTGGGCTGGTCGGGCGAATCCGACGTGCAGGAAAAGACCGTAGATGCTGCCGTCATCATGAGCACTGCGAAAGCGACAATCGTAAGCTTTTTCGGCAGGATGGTCATGAGTCTAGATTGTACCTTGCGACCCTACGTCCTGTCCGGATAATCCCAAAGAGGCGAAATCCCTCTCGTGAGTTTGCCGTCCGCCGCAACTGGTAGAATCCGTGTGCCATGGGCGCAGATCAGATCGTCATCGTCGGCGCGCGGGAGCACAATCTTAAGGACATCTCCTTGGCGCTGCCGCGCGACCGTTTCATCGTCATAACCGGGCTGTCCGGCTCGGGGAAGTCCAGCCTCGCTTTCGACACCATCTATGCGGAGGGGCAACGCCGGTATGTGGAAAGCTTGTCTGCCTATGCCCGGCAGTTCCTTGGGCAGATGAACAAGCCTGATGTGGATTCTATCGAGGGGCTCTCCCCAGCGATCTCCATCGATCAGAAGACCACGTCTCGAAACCCGAGATCGACCGTAGGCACCGTTACAGAGGTTTACGACTACCTCCGTCTGCTCTACGCGCGGATCGGGCGGCCGCACTGTTGGATCTGTGGCCGCCCCATCGAAGGCCAGAGCAGAGAGCAGATCGTCGATCAGATACTCGGGCTGGATCCCGGAACGCGCTTCGTAGTCAAGGCTCCAGTTGTCCGCGGTCAGAAGGGCTGGCACAAGGACGTCTTGGAGCATGTCCGCCAAGAGGGCTTCACCCGAGTGGAGATCGATGGCCGTCAGTATACGATGGACGAGCCTTTGCCCGAGCTGGACAAGAACGTGAGGCACGACATCAGCATCGTGATAGATCGCTTGGTGATGAAGGAGGGAATTCGGAGAAGGCTATCCGATTCTGTGGAGACGGCTCTATCCGAGGCGCAAGGACTTCTTGTCGTCGATGTCTATGGAGCCGGGGGAGAGGTGGAGGGCGAAATACCCGGTTGGCGGCCCGGCCCTGACGGGCTGCTGAGCGCTCCTGGCCGGCCGGATCTGGGTGGGCGCCACGCCAATGGGCCCACAAGCCTTCTCTTCTCAGAAAACCTGGCCTGCCCGGTGCACGGCGTCTCCTTGCCCGAAATGGCGCCCCGGATCTTCTCGTTCAACTCGCCTCATGGCGCGTGCGAGACCTGCAGCGGACTCGGGGCACGCCGGGAGATCGATCCGGAGTTGATAGTTGGCGATCCGTCGCTCTCTGTCGCAGAGGGGGTTCTCCTTCCGTGGAGTGGCAGCAGCTCCCTGTACTACGAGCAGATCATCCGGGCCATAGCCGACAAGTACGAGATCGACACTGATGCGCCCTGGGCATCTCTGCCGCAGGAGGTGAAGGACATCTTCCTGTACGGCACCAGGGGGGAACGCCTTTACGTGTCCTACATCAATCGTCAGGGGTTCAAACGCAGCTACATGACCACCTTCGAGGGGATCATCCCGAACCTGGAAAGGCGTTACCGCGAGACGGATTCCGAGTATATGCGTTCCAAGATCGAGGAATATATGGCCGATCGGCCCTGCCCCGCCTGCGGAGGCGCCCGCCTTAAACCGCCGTCCCTGGCGGTCACCATACAAGAGCTGAACATACATGAGTTGAGCCAATTGCCGGTGACTCGGGCCGTGGAGTTCCTGGAAGGGCTGGACCTTTCCTCAAGGGAGAAGCTTATAGGCAGCCGCGTGCTCAAGGAGATTCGGGAGCGGCTTTCCTTTCTCGTAGCAGTGGGGGTTGGGTACTTGAGCCTTCATCGCAGCGCAGGCACGCTTTCCGGAGGAGAGGCGCAGAGAATCAGGTTGGCCACCCAGATAGGGTCGAGCTTGGTGGGCGTGCTCTACATTCTGGATGAGCCATCGATAGGGCTGCACCAGCGGGACAACCGCCGTCTAATCGACACTCTCTTGCGACTACGCGACCTGGGCAACACCGTTATCGTGGTTGAGCACGACGAGGAGACCATGCGCTCGGCAGACCATATCGTAGACATGGGGCCGGGAGCCGGCGAGCACGGGGGAGAGATCGTCGCAAGCGGGCCGCTGGAGAGAGTGCTGGCCGAGCCTCGTTCTGTCACAGGGCAGTTTCTCGCAGGCGATAGGGCTATCCGTTACCCATGTACCAGGCGCTCGGGCCGCGGCCGATTTGTGGTTCGGGGGGCGAGGGAGCACAACCTGAAGAATCTGGATATTGGGGTGCCGACAGGTTGCCTGGTCTGCGTGACCGGAGTGTCGGGGTCGGGCAAGTCCTCACTGGTGAACGACATTATTTTCAGAAGTCTCTCGAATCTCGTGAACCGGGTCCCGGTGCGTCCTGGTGATCATGACCGCATAGACGGCATCGAGCAACTCGATAAAGTAATAAACATCGATCAGTCCCCCATTGGGCGCACCCCGCGCTCGAACCCGGCTACTTACACCGGCCTCTTCGATCACATAAGGGAGCTGTTCTCGCAAACACAGGAATCGAGGGTTCGCGGATACGCTCCGGGCAGATTCAGCTTCAACGTCAAGGGTGGGCGCTGTGAAGCGTGCAAGGGCGATGGCACCCTGAAGATAGAGATGCATTTTTTGCCGGATGTCTATGTACCCTGCGAAGTCTGTCAGGGCAAGCGCTATAACCGGGAAACACTGGAAGTACGTTTCAAAGGTAAGAACGTGGCGGAAGTTCTCGACATGAGCGTTGAGGAAGCCATCGAATTCTTTGCCAACCAACCGAAGATCCGGCGCAGGCTGCAGACACTGGCAGATGTCGGTCTGGATTACATCAAATTGGGGCAGGCCTCCACCACGCTGTCCGGGGGAGAGGCCCAGCGTGTCAAGCTCGCGACCGAGCTGGCCAAGGTGGCAACCGGGAATACCTTGTACATCTTGGATGAACCCACCACCGGGCTGCATTTCGCCGACGTCGAAAACTTGCTGGAGGTCTTACAGCGACTGGTAGAGGCGGGTAACACGGTGTTGGTGATCGAGCACAATCTCGACGTCATAAAGTGCGCCGACTGGATCATCGACCTGGGACCGGAAGGTGGCGACGCAGGCGGGGAGCTGGTAGCCCAGGGTACCCCGGAGGAAATTGCGCGCCATGAAGCTAGCGAGACGGGCAAGGTGCTGAGGCGGGTGCTGCAGGTGCCGAGCTCTCAGGCCACGGCTGAGGCCCGGTCGCGATGACCGCACAACCGGCAACAGACGGGGACCAACAGAAGGAGAAGGCCTATCTCGTCGCGGTAGACACAGGAGGTGATCCGGATTGGGGGGCGGAGGAATCTCTGCATGAGCTCGCGGCCCTGGCTGAGACGGCGGGGGCTGTCGTCGTCGGGAGCATCTGGCAACGAAGGGAGTCGGTGCACCCCATGTGGTACGTCGGCACCGGCAAGGCCGAGGAGCTTAAGACCGCAAAGGGGACCATCGGCTTCACTATGCTGGTGGCCGACGACGAACTTTCCCCGAAGCAGCAGCGGTCTCTGGAGGAGCTGCTCGATGTCAAGGTGCTCGACCGGAGCGGGGTCATCCTGGACATCTTCGCTCAGCGCGCGCAAACGCACGAAGGGCGAATCCAGGTGGAGCTTGCCCAACTCGAGTACCAGCTTCCTCGCCTGACCCGCCTTTGGACACACCTGTCCCGGATGGGAGGCGGCATCGGGACCCGAGGCCCCGGAGAGACCCAGTTGGAGACCGACCGCCGGGTGATCCGCCAGCGCATCAAGAAGACGAGGGAGCGAGTGGAAGAAGTGCGGAGGCGACGCGAGACCGCTGCGCGGGCTCGTGGCCGCCGCCTCCTGCCGACCGTGGCCATAGTCGGCTACACCAACGCGGGCAAGTCAACATTGCTGAACGCGCTCGTGGGCGAGCAAGCAGCCCTGGTCGAAAACATGCTTTTTGCCACCCTGGACCCGACAACCCGCAGGGTGCGGCTGGGAGAGGGACAGAACGTCATTGTTAGCGACACTGTGGGGTTCATCCACAAGCTGCCCCACCAGTTGGTCGATGCCTTCCGAGCGACGCTCGAAGAGGTGGTAAGAGCCGATGCCTTGCTTGAGGTCGTGGATCTCGCTGACACCCACGCGGCAGAGCACAGGCGTACCGTGCAGACAGTCCTGGACGAGTTGGGTGCCGGTCATAAGCCGCGCGTCCTTGTCTTGAACAAGAGCGACACGATGCCCCCCGGCAAGAACGTGCCGGCGGGCATCGTCAGACGCGATGATCAGCACGTCGTGCAGATCTCGGCGACGAAGGGGCAGGGCATCGATTCACTCAGGACGAAGTTGGCTGAGGTGCTTGCAGAGCTGTGGATAGAAGTTGACTTGAGGCTCCCGTACTCTTCTGGCGAATTGCTCGCCCGAGTGAGGGAGCGCGGCTCTATCAACTTCGAGTATCAGGACGAGGACGTGCGTGTCCAAGGAAGAGTCCCCCCGTCACTCGCAGGTGAACTCAGAGCCAGCGCCCGGGCCTGGGAAAGGGCCGCGCGCGGCGGCCGCGAGTGAAGCCGCTACCTCGTATGCGCCCGGCGCGAAGCTTGCGCCCGGCCCTCGGTGGGAATTAGGTTGTCAGTTCATTGCAGAAAGGAGATCAAGACATGGCAGGCGATTTGCTGAGTCAGGGCAAGATAGCGGAAAGGTTGGGAGTGCCGGCCACCAAGGTGGCAAAGATCATCAAGGAGCATGGGCTCACTCCTGACGAGAAGAAAGGCAACTGCGGGTACTTCGGCGAAGCGAAGATCAAGCAGATCGAGGAGGCTCTCAAGGCGAAATAGCGCTCTCGGGCGTAGCGAAGCTGCTCGGAGCGAGAGCGATTGCCATGCTGCGCTGCCTTCTTCTTCGGAAGCCGCGGGGCAGTCGAACTCTAACTGGCAATCCCTCGTTTGGCCGGCTAGCAGAAGGGGAACAGTCGGAGCAGTTGTCTGCTGATGGGGAGTAAGCGTGAAGACCTCCTCGCGAGATCGCATACCATGGACCTTGGTTCTCATCTTCTTGTGCATTGTGGCGCTGGCCTTCACGTTTTCCGGCTGCGGAGCTTCCGGGGCAAGTACAGCTACTACCCTTGCAGGCACCTCCACTTCCGGTGGTCCATCGACAAATCTCACCACTGCCTCTACCAACGTGGTCGCCACTTCAACCTCTGTTTCTTCGACCACGACGACCTCCAAGCCGACGACCACGACCGCAAAGCCGACGACCACGACCGCGAAGTCTACGACCACTACGGCAAGGCCGGCTACCACTTCCTTACGACCAAGCACCACTACGACAGCTCGACCGACTACCACCACCAAGCATTCAACGACCACCACCGGCGCCGCTGCCACTCACGCCGTCAGCATAGCCAGCTTCTCCTTCCAGCCATCCTCCCTCACCATCAAGGTGGGTGATCGAGTTGTCTGGACCAATCATGACCCGACCGATCACACAGTTACGGCTGATGACGGCAGCTTCGACAGTGGTCAAATTCCGGCAGGAGGGTCATACAGCCACCGTTTCACAGAGGTGGGTACCTACGCCTACCACTGCTCCATTCACTCCTCCATGACCGGCTCGGTCACCGTCGAGTAGCCTCTTGGCCTGATAGGAGAGCGCCATGAAACCAAGAAGGAATCGCGTCGGAGGAAATGGGTTCCGCGTCGTCGCGGCGATCGCAGTGCTCGCCGGCGTGGTGGTTATTGTGTTGCTTGCGCTTGGAGTGGTGGGGGCTCGAGCTGCCGCCGTCTCGGTTTCCATTCAGAGCTCAGCGTTTAGCCCTAACCCCATCACAATAAATGTTGGCGACACCATCACCTGGACCAATGACGACCAGATTCCCCATACTACGACCTCCAACACGGGCATTTGGAACAGCGGCAACCTGGGACCGGGTGCCAAGTTCAGCCGTACGTTCAATCAAGCCGGCACTTTCGACTATCTGTGCACGATTCACCTCTTCACCGGCAGGGTGATCGTGCTCGCTCCTTCGACTACTACCACCGCTTCGACAACGACAACCACACAACCCGGAACGGGGACCTTTGCAGACGTGCCCGAAGGGAGCCCCTTTTTCGTGGCAATCCAAGGCCTGGCGCAGGCTGGGGTAATAGGCGGATACGATATAGGTGGCGGGCTCAAGGAGTTTCGGCCGCAAAGCGAGGTCCTTCGTGCTCAGTTCACGAAGATTCTAGTGGGAGCTCTTGGGATCCCGGTGGTACCGAACGCCTTCATCCCCTTCACGGATGTCGACCGCGACGCCAACGGGTACCCATGGGATTTCGTTGCGGCGGCCTACCACAACAACATCACTCAAGGTCGCACGGCCACTCTCTTTGCACCCTATGTCAACGTGCTGCGAGGGCAGGTGACCACGTTGGTGGTTCGCGCTCTCCAACAATTGCATCCCGGACTTCTGCAGGACCCGCCCCTCAGCTATCAGAACACGTGGGGGACCGGTTTCAGCCCCATCCATGGCCCGCTGGCTCGGATTGCCGAATTCAATGAGCTTCTGGCCGGACTGCCTCTCAGCACAACATCGTCTGATCCACTGGGGCCGATGACCCGGGGAGAGGTTGCTCAGGTGCTATGGAACGTCCTGCTCTTCATCCGCCCGTAGACGGTAGTGAAGGCAGGTCGGGGCGGGTGGCGTGTTCCTGAGGCGGGTCCGAAGTCCGTCTAGAAATGCTGGTGCGCGCGGAGGATGGCCTCGGCGATCAACGCGGCCCCCTGGTCGAGGTCACGCATGGACAACACCTCCACCGGAGAGTGAATGTAGCGCACCGGCACACTGATAACGCTGCACGGAATCCCGCTCTTGGTAATGTTGATGGCCGTGGCGTCCGTGGTACCGCCGTTGCCTACCCCCAGCTGATAGGGGATCGAGGCGCTCTCGGCCGACTGCCGCAGCCAGCGCAGGACCGGGCGCGGAGCTATGATGCCGCGGCCGCCCGCATCAAGAACGGCAATGACGGGTCCTTTGGCCGCAACCACGTGGACTTCGTTCTGAGTAACTCCAGGGTGGTCGCCGGGAATGGTCACGTCCGTGGCGATGGCCACGTCAGGGTTGAGGCCGTAAGCACTGGTGCGGGCGCCCTTAAGCCCCACTTCTTCCTGCACGGTTCCCACCGCCTGGATCGTCGCCTTCACCTTGCGTCTCTTCAAGCGCTTCAGCGCCGAAACCATCATAACGAGGCCGGCCCGGTTGTCGAGGGCCTTGCCGGTGACGAAATCGTTGCCCATCCTCTTTAGCTCGATATCGATGGTGATAGGGGACCCGACCTCTATGCCCATTTCTTCTGCTTCGGCCGCATTCCTTGCCCCAATGTCGATGAACATGTCCTTGAGCTTGACCATCTTCTTGCGATCCTCGGCATCCATGAGGTGCGGGGGCTTCGATCCCACCACGCCCGCAATACGCGTGCCTTCTCGCGTACGGACGAGCACCCGCTGGCTTAGAAGAGTCTGATCGAACCAGCCTCCCACTGGAACGAAGCGCAGAAAGCCCTCCGAGTCGATATGCGAAACCATCCCGCCGATCTCGTCCATATGTGCGGCGACCATAACCGAAGGGCCTTCTCCCGCGCGAATCCCGATGACGTTGCCCATCGAATCGGTGCGCACCTCATCGACGAGGGGCTGGAGTTCGTCCGCCAGAAGGGCAGCCACATCGTCCTCATAACCAGAGAGGCCGTGCGCATTGGAAAACCTGCTTAGCAGAGTGACGAGATCATCCATGGTTTCGAGTCCTTGTCAGCTTGGTCCTTGTCGTCTGAGTCCCCGTGGTCTGAATCCCTTTGTCGTCTATATCTTCGTCCTGAGGAGGTCCATATCCGATACCAGACCCGTCTGTGAGGCCGCAAAATCGAAGTTCGAGGAGGTTAAGATCGACAGCGCCTCATCAACCGTCCATTGCCCACTGCCAAACAGGATCTCATTCGCTATGACAAAAGCTTCCTGCCCGCAGAGCGCGGCATTGATGCGGGCGCACAGCACCAAGTATTCCTGCCTCGCGGACGGCTCGATGGCCAAGCCAACAGTGACCCCCTGCGTGTCGACGAATTTCGGCAAGCTCGCGGCGACGTCGGCAGCTTTTGCGCAGAGGGCAGCGCCGGTCTCCACCAGAGTGGTCATGGAAGCGAGGCGGAACATGATGTGTTGCTTCCGTGTGAGCTTCGTCTGATGGACCTCATCGAAGAGCCGTCCGACCAGACGGGCGAGCGCGGCAAGGACGTCCCCTTTGAGGTTGCAGTGAGCTTCGTGCACCGCGTCGAGCTGGGCCGCCAGGTCGTCGTAGAACTGTCCCTTCAGCTTCACAGATTCCCGCCAACGCAGCGTGCTCACGATAAGTTGCTGAATCTCGCTGGTGCCCTCGTATATCGTGGTGATCTTCACATCACGCTTTATCTTCTCAACGTCGTATTCGCGAATGTAGCCGTAACCGCCCAAAGCCTGGATGGCGGAGTCCGCGCAGGCATTTCCCACCTCGGTGCCGAAGAGCTTGGCGACGGCACCTTCCACCTGAAGGTCCTTCTCACCGGAATCAAGGCGCAAGCACACTTCCTCGATGTAGGCCCTTGCAGCTTCGAGCCTGGCGACGTAGGGCAGGATCAACTTGTGGGTGTAGCCCTGCTTCTCCACTAGGGGTGAGCCGAACTGCACTCTCTCCTTTGCGTAGGGAACGACCTTCTCCAGGGCCGCCACGCCGGCGCCCATTCCGCAACAAGCCACCATCAAGCGCGTGAAGCCGAAGACCTCATTGGCCTGGCTCAGTCCTCGACCCGGCACGCCGCCGACCAGGTTCTCAGCAGGGACAAAAACGTCGTCGAAGGTCAGCGGTGCAGTGTTAGAGCTGCGGATGCCGTGCTTCTCCTCGGGTTTGCCGGCGGCAAATCCGTCCATGGTCTTCTCGACTATGAAGAAGGAAGGACCTTCCGGGGCAACCGCCAGAACGGTGAGGAAGTCGGCGTAACCGCCATTAGAGATGAACTGCTTTGTCCCGTTGATGCGGTAGCCGGTGATCGTGCCGCCACCATCGAGCACAGGGGTAGCCGTGGTCTTGAGGTTCGATAGATTGCTTCCGGCCTCCGCTTCCGTGACGGCGTAGGCGACGATGCTACCCTCCTCGACCATCTTGGTCAGCCATTTCTGCTTCTGGGCGTCGGTCCCGGCAACAAGGATGGGATCCGATCCTAGGTGGAGCACAAGAAACGCCGTCCCAACGCCAAGGCAGATCTTGGCCATCTGCTCGGAGAAGGCTGCGAGGTCGCGGGCGCCGCCCCCCATGCCACCGTATTCCTCCGGGATGAACAGCATCTGCAGGCCGATGTCAGGGCCAATGAGCTCCCTAATCTGGGCCTCGGGGAAAATCTCCTTGGCATCCCACTCGCGCAGCTTCTCTGGCGTCAGCATCCTTTCCTGCACCTCTGAGAGTAACTCGAGGATCATCTGACGCTCTTCTGGGGGTAATCCTGCGAGTGTCACGTCCACCTCTTTGTCCGTGAGTAGGGCCATTCACCGTGAGTTCCGTCCGGAGTATAACCCATGCGCTACACTCGATTTGTGGAAGAACTCAGAGAGCAAATCAAGCATTCACCTGGTCACCCCGGAGTGTATCTGTACCGAGATTCTGCCGAGGCGGTCATGTATGTTGGGAAAGCCCTTTCGCTGAAAAAGCGCCTTAACAGCTACCTCTCCGGCCTGCCTGGGGGTGATGCCTCCAGGCTGCCGGTGAAGGTCGCCGAAATGATGCAGCGGGCGGTATCGGTCGAGTGGATTGTCACAACCAGCGAGACAGAGGCTCTGCTTCTGGAGCACAACCTGATCAAGCAGCACCGGCCGCCTTTCAATATCCAGTTGCGAGACGACAAGTCGTATCCTTACATCGTCGTGACACTGGATGATGAGTTCCCCAGAGTCATGTTCACTCGGAAGCCGCACAGGCCGGGAAATCTCTATTTCGGGCCATTTTCCAGCGCCGCAAAGGTTCGTGAGACGCTCGACACGCTCGGGAGCGTGTTCCCGCTGCGCGAGTGCAGGGGTAGATCCCCGGGGAGGCATAGCGGCTCGCCCTGCTTGCAGTTCCATATTAAGCGCTGCCTGGCTCCATGTCTCCGAAATGTGTCGGAAGAAGAATATCGGGCGGTGTTGCAGCAGCTGGTGGATTTTCTCAGCGGGAGGCAGACTAAGGTACTCGCTGATCTCAGGCGGTTGATGCGCGAAGCATCCGACCGGCGCGATTTTGAGGCGGCGGCTTCGTACCGCGACCGGGTGGAGGCGCTGCAGCACGTCCTCGAACGGCAGCAAATCGAGTCGAGCTCGCTGGGCTCGGTGGACATCGTTGGCCTGGCGGCGGACTCATGGGGTGCGAATGTCCAGGTCTTCATAACGCGCGATGGCAAGCTTGCCGACCGGCGTAGTTTCACCCTGGTCAATGTCGAGGGCGCCAATGAGGAGGAGCTCTTCACGCGGTTCGTCGGGGAGTATT